>DASXMA010000110.1:0-10717 GCA_036495965.1 Mycobacterium sp. | reverse complement strand
CAATTAGGAATGCCCGACTTTGTACCCGGTATTGAACCAAATAACTGTTCTTCATACAGTAGGGCAGTTAGTAATGGCTTCGGAGAGGAATCCAAATGACTGCTATTGACCGGTTGCGCTACGACGGCAAACGGGCGCTCGTTGTTGGCGGAGCGACCGGCATGGGCGCCGCGGCGGCAAAGTCAGCAGCCGAGCTCGGTGCCGAGGTGATAGTGATGGACTACGCGCCGGTGAAGTATGACGTCGCCCAGTCTCTGCAGGTCGACCTGCGCGACCCCGCTTCGATCGACTCCGCGCTCGAGCAGGTGGGTGGCCCGGTCCACGCGGTGTTTTCGGCCGCCGGGATCGCCGAGGGGCCAGACCTGATGAAGATCAACTTCATCGGCCACCGCTATCTCATCGAACGCCTGCTCGACAAGGGCCAGCTGCCCTCCGGATCGGCGATCTGCTTCATCTCCTCGGTGGCCGGCATGGGGTGGGAAAACGATCTGCCGCTGCTGCAAGAGTTCCTGGCCACCCCCGACTACGCGGCGGCACAAGACTGGGTGGCGGCGCATGAGGCCGAAGGCATCATCCACTACGGCTTCAGCAAGAAAGTCGTCAACGCCTACGTGGCAACCCACGGCTATCCCCTGCTGAAGAAAGGCATCCGGATCAACGCGATCTGCCCGGGTCCGACCGATACCCCGTTGGCTCAGGCCAACGCCGACCTCTGGCTCACCTTCGCGCAGGACTACCGCGACGAAACCGGCTCCAAAGTCCATACGCCGGAGCAGATGGGCGACGTCATGTGCTTCCTCAACAGCGCCGCCGCCTTTGGCATCAACGGCATCACGCTGCTGGTGGATTACGGGCACACGATGGCATCGCTCACCGGGGCGTTCGCGCCGGGCAAGCCCATCATCGATCTGATCATGGGCCGCGTCACCCTATCCTGAACGTCCCGGCGGTAACGTCGGCGGCATGGCACGCGTCATCGTCTTCGGCGGACACGGCAAAGTCGCACTTCAGCTGGCTCGCATCCTGACCAAGGGCGGCGACGAGGTGAGTTCGGTTTTTCGGAACCCGGACCACTCCGGCGACGTTGCTGCCACCGGCGCCAAGCCGCTAGTGGCCGACATGGAGCAACTCGACACGCATGCGCTGGGCGATCTGCTAACCGGGCACGACGCGGTCGTGTTCTCCGCGGGAGCGGGCGGCGGCAGCCCGGCGCGCACCTATGCCGTCGACCGTGACGCCGCGATCCGGGTGATCGACGCCTCCGGGCAGGCCGGTGTGCGGCGTTTCGTGATGGTGTCGTACTTCGGTGCGGGTCCCAATCATGGTGTGCCGCAGGATGATCCGTTCTTCCCGTATGCCGAGGCCAAGGCCGCCGCGGACGAGTATCTGCGCGCCAGCGACCTGGAGTGGACCGTGCTGGGCCCGGGTCGGCTGACCCTCCAACCGGCAACCGGCAGGATCGTGATCGGCGCGGGAAAGGGCGGGGTGTCGCGGGCCGACGTCGCGCTCGTCATCGCCGCCACGCTGGCAGACGACTCGACGATCCACCGGACCATCGAGTTCAACAACGGCTCCGACGGAAACGGCGCCCCCATCGCCGAAGCGCTGGCAGGCCAACCCTGACCGGGCCTTCCCGGGCCGTCCAACCAGCAAAGTAAACTGCGCTGCGCAGCTGGTTTGCTGTCTCCGCAACCGCGGCGCCGGCATCGAGCGAAGCAACGGGACCAGTTACAGATACCCGCCCCCGACGGCACCCGGCTAGTCATCGCACCGACACGCCGGAAAGCTACACAGACCCGCGTGGCCAACCGGGCAGACTCCCAGCCATGTTCGATTGGGTGCTCGATGACATCTGGGGTGGGTGGAACAACCTGTCCATTGATTGGGGAAACGTCGCCACCCTTACCGTCGCGGTGCTTGCCATCGCGGTCTCCGCGATCTTCAGCCGAAGAACCTTGCGACTGTCCGCGAACCAATTGGAGCAGGCCCGCAACAGTTCGTTGACGTGACGACTTGACGGCTTGCCGCCGTGCTCGCGGATTGACCAACGCACCGCGGCTAGAAGCCGCAGCTCGGGGTCGATGGTTTCGAGGTCGCGCAGCTGCCGGAGCCCTAGGCGTGCAAATCGGCGCCCTATCAAGAGCGCGGTCCGTTGAGCGGACCGGAGCGTTGCCCGTCAGCACGGCTCCGGGGACTATTATGAGAAACCGTGTGCCAGAAGGAGGTTGCCATGCACCAGTTCCACCCGCCCCGGCGACATTCGCCTCCAGGCGGAGAATTTACTACGGACTGTGGTGATGGTTTATTTGTCAATAGCAATACGTCGTGCCCGTTCGCACACAATGTCGCCGCCGGGTACCAGTCCGCGAACCCAAAAGGAGCGGCCTCCGGGGCCGAGTCGTGGGTGTTCGACGTCTGGAGCCCCGTAACGAACCAGAACTACACGGTGACCTGTTTGAGGGAAGGCGATGCAGTCATTTGCCGGGGCGGAAACGACGCGGCGGTTTTCTTCTATATTGAATAGCAGCTGGCCGATGAGATGCCGTCGGCCGAAATATGCGGTGCCAGATTGTTGCCTTAGCGGTCGCGTGGCCGATGGCCGATGGCCGATGGGGAATTTTCACAAATCCCGATGTGAGTAACCCCGCACGCGCATCCACTCCCCACCATCGGCGAACAATGGCAACCATTCAGAACTACCAAAGCGTTAACGGCGCAACGCTTTTGATGGTGCGCTATCGCCAGCCGAACAACAAAACAACTATGAAGCGCCGTTTCACGACCAAACGTGACGCCAAAGCGTTCGCCAACAAGGTTGAGGTTGACAAGACAACCGGCAGCTACGTTGCGCCGACCACGCCCGTGTTCCCGCGTGTAACGTCACATGATTTGCGGCACACTGCGGCGTCGCTGGCAATTAGTGCCGGTGCGAATCCGAAGGTCGTGCAGCGGATGCTCGGGCAGGCCAGCGCGGCGATGACCTTGGACGTGTACGCCGATTTGTTCGAGTCGGACGTGGATGCGGTGGCGGATCGTCTGGAAGATGTGCTCATTTCGTGCTCACGCGGTGCTCAGTAGCGCGTTCGTTCGACGCTGTAAACTACACTGCGCAGCTGGTTTGCTGTCGCCGCTACCTGCGGCTTCGGCATCGAGCGAAGCGGGTTAGTAACGCTTCGCAAGAGGGAACCCGGTGAGAGTCCGGGACTGTCCCGCAGCGGTATGCAGGAACGACCGCCGTCACTAGCACTGGTCACCCGACTGGGAAGCGACGGCCACTAGAAACCCTGCCCGGCTCCTCAGCGGCCCATTCCGGGCCGCATCGTTGGCCGGGCGGAGCACCACCCGGTGCGCGCCTGTGAGTCCGAAGACCTGCCGGCTGTGCCGGGCGCGCCGCGTCCGGCGGGCTCATCGCCTCGTGGAATGGGCGTTTGGCCGTAGCCGTTGCGGTTTGTGTACCGGTGGCGCGCACCGCGAACGGAATCGGCTGCGCGTCCGCCGGCGGTGACCAAACCGTCGAATGAAGGACGAAATCGTGATCTCTCAACCATTCACCGCCACGGTGACCGGCTCGCCACGCATTGGCCCGAAACGCGAACTCAAGCGCGCGACCGAAGGCTACTGGGCCGGACGTACCAGCCGATCGGAATTGGAGTCCGTCGCCGCGACGTTGCGGCACGACATGTGGGCGAGCCTGGCGGCCGCCGGCCTGGATTCGGTACCGGTGAACACCTTCTCTTACTACGACCAGATGCTCGACACAGCGGTCATGCTCGGCGCGCTACCGGCGAGGGTCGCAAAAGTCTCCGACGATCTGGACCGATACTTCGCCGCCGCGCGCGGCAATGACGACGTCGCGCCGCTGGAGATGACCAAGTGGTTCGACACCAACTATCACTACCTGGTGCCCGAGATCGAGCCCACGACGCGGTTCGCGCTGAAGCCGGACAAGGTGCTTTCTGAGTTGAAAGAAGCACTCGGACAAGGTATTCCGGCACGCCCGGTCATCATCGGACCGGTTACCTTCCTGTTGCTGAGCAAGGGCGTCAAGGGCGGGGGCGCACCGATCGAGCGGCTCGAGGAGCTGGTGCCGATCTACTCCGAGCTGTTGTCGCTGCTCGCCGACAACGGCGCGCAGTGGGTGCAGCTCGACGAGCCGGCGCTGGTGACCGACATCTCCCCCGACTCGCCCGCGCTGGCCGAAGCCGTGTACAACGCGCTGGGCTCGGTGAGCAACCGGCCCGCCATCTACGTCGCCACCTACTTCGGCGATCCCGGCGCTTCCTTGGCCGGGCTGGCCCGCACGCCGGTCGAGGCGATCGGCATCGACCTGATCGCCGGTGCTAACACCGCGGTGGCGGCAGTACCGGAGCTGGCCGGCAAGACCCTGGTGGCCGGCATCGTCGACGGGCGCAACATCTGGCGCACCGACCTCAAGGCGGCGCTGGGCAAGCTGGCGACCCTGCTGGGCTCTACGGCCAATGTCGCGGTGTCGACGTCATGTTCGACGATGCACGTGCCGTACTCGCTGGAACCGGAAACTGACCTGGACGACGCCTTGCGCTCCTGGCTGGCGTTCGGGCAGGAGAAAGTCGCCGAGGTGGTGGCGCTGGCGCGGGCACTGCATGACGGACGTGACACGGTTGCCGACGAGATCGCGGCGTCCGACGCCGCGGCGGCCTCGCGCGAGAAAGATCCGCGGCTGCATAACAACCAAGTCCGGGCCCGGATCGACTCGATCGTCGCATCGGGCGCTCACCGCGGCGACGCGGCCGCGCGCCGCGCCAGTCAGGAGTCGCGGCTGCATCTGCCTCCCCTGCCGACCACGACGATCGGCTCGTACCCGCAGACTTCGGCAATCCGCAAGGCGCGCGCGGCGTTTCGGGCCGGCGAGATCGACGAGGCCGAGTACGTCGGCAAAATGCAGAAGGAGATCGCGGAGGTCATCAAGCTGCAGGAGCAACTCGGCCTGGATGTGCTGGTGCACGGTGAACCGGAGCGCAACGACATGGTGCAGTACTTCGCCGAGCAGCTCGAGGGCTTCTTCGCGACGCAGAACGGCTGGGTGCAGTCCTACGGCAGCCGCTGCGTCCGTCCGCCGATCCTCTACGGCGACGTCGTTCGCACCCATCCGATGACGGTCGAATGGATCACCTACGCGCAGTCCCTGACCGACAAGCCGGTGAAGGGGATGCTGACCGGGCCGGTCACGATCTTGGCCTGGTCGTTCGTCCGCGACGACCAGCCGCTGGCCGACACCGCCGACCAAGTGGCCCTGGCCATTCGGGACGAGACCGTGGATCTGCAGGCCGCCGGTATCGCGGTCATCCAGGTCGACGAACCGGCGTTGCGCGAGCTGCTGCCGTTGCGTCGCGCCGACCAGGACGACTACTTACGTTGGGCCGTAGGCGCTTTCCGTTTGGCCACCTCCGGGGTCGCCGACTCGACGCAGATCCATACTCATCTGTGTTACTCGGAGTTCGGTGACGTTATCGGCGCCATCGCCGATCTGGACGCCGACGTCACGTCCATCGAGGCGGCGCGATCGCACATGGAGGTGCTCGACGACCTGAACGCGGTCGGCTTCGCCAACAGCGTGGGCCCGGGTGTCTACGACATCCACTCGCCACGGGTGCCGAGCACAGGCCAGATGGCCGAGTCGTTGCGCGCGGCATTGCGAGCCGTTCCGGCACAACGGTTGTGGGTCAATCCCGACTGTGGGCTGAAGACCCGCAACGTCGACGAGGTCACTGCATCGCTGCAGAACATGGTCGCCGCGGCGCAGGAAGTCCGGGCCGGGGCTTAGCTTTTCGCGCGAGCGTAACGCCACTGCGGCTTTCATAGCGAGATTTCGCAGTGACGTTACGCTCGCAAACAAGCGGTGCCCCCAGCTCAGCGACGATGCCCGCCTATTCGGTCCCAGCGGTCCCGGACAGCACCTGGACCGGGACGTCGTCGGCCCAGGGTTGCCGGGTCACCATGTCGGCGACTTGGATGATGCCGGACTCGAACTCGCCGGTCGCGGCATCCACCAGTCGATATGCCTGGGTCTGCTTGTGGATCGGCTGCGCGTCGAGCAGGACCACCCGCACTTCCCCCGGCTCGAAGTGGCAGCGCTGCTGCATAGCGGCGATCAGTTGTTCGTTGTGCATGTGGCCATCACCGAAGTTCCAGCCGATGGCGGTGCTACAGATCCGCTCCCCGTCGGTGATGACGTAGTTGTCTTCGTTCTGGCCGGCCATTGCCCGATGCGCCAGAGTGAACAGCGCACGGCCGTGCGTGTTGAATCCGCGAAACGCGTACCCCATGTAGATCGGGATCTGCGCGGCTTCCGGGCTGCCGTAGAACCGCTCCAGCTGGGCCTGCGGCATGCTGGCGATCGCCACGATGCCCCTGTCGATCTTGTCGCTCGCCGAAGGCTTGATGCACCACAGCGTGGTGTCCCAGTTTCCGGCGTAGTACCGCATGCCCGGCAGGAACGAGATCTTGCGCGGGAACATGTTGCCCAGTGCGACGATTCCCGCGATGACGACGAACAGGATCGCCACCGGCACTGGGTGTTTCAGATCGCTCAATCCCATGCGGGCATGTGCGACGAACAGCGACAACACCCCGAAGATCATGAAGGCGTTCCACTCCAGCGGCACCCCCATCGGGATCGACACCAGGATTCCCAGATGGAAGCACACCATGACGGCAGCGGCGATCGTGGTCGGCCAGCCACCGTGGCAGAAGAACAGCGGCAGCGGGACCAACATCTCGATGGCAGTACTCAGGTGAGCCAGCAGACGTGCCAGCCGTCCGGGCCGCAGATCGTCCGGGAACTTCTCGAAGAAGCGCCGTTTCAGCGAGCGTGGCCGCACCAGCGGGTTGTTCGACATCATTGTGGAGATCACGAACGGGAAGTGCTTGTTGAGCTTCGACGTCGCGGCGCCCATCCAGATCACCAAGAACACCAGCTTGGCGGCGACGATCATGTCGACGCCCCCGAACAAGAAGGTGACGGTCAATGTCACATAGACCTCGCCGCGAGCGGCCAGAAAGATGACCTTGTCCCGCAGCCCCAGCACGCCGACGAGGACCAGGATCGTCACGATTTGCCACGTCGGCAACAAGCCAACCTTCGTGCCGAGCTCCGGTACCGGTCCGGTGCCATCCGAGAAGAGCGCCCTCAGCGTCACCAGCAGCAGCAGCGCGTACAACGCGACATCAAACGGGGTGCGCTTGGTTCCGCTGGTTCCCGGGACGCGATCCGGCCACGGTGGCAGCCGGATGGTGCCGAACCGCATCCAGTACAGAATTGAGCCCAGCGGCGGGAAGAACCGGTTGTTCAGCGGCCCGAACCCGCAGCCCAGCCCGATCACCTCGAACAGCATCGTGTAGAGCACGACCTTCTCGAACACGATCGGCTCCGACCACCACGACGCCACGTTGGTGAACCCGCCAATTCCGTTGGTGGCCGATGCGAACAACCACCCGAAAAGGATGTAGAGAAGGATTTTCACGACGTAGAACAGGTGCAATGCGACAGGTGTTCCGAAACCCACCTCGGCCCAATGCATGGCCATCGGGCGGATCTTCTCGCTGCGGGTGCCCTGGCTCCACTCGGCCATATCGATCTGCGGCAGGTCAGGCTGGAGGAATCCCATGGTGTCACAGACTACAAACGTCTGCTGGGCGCGTGGCTCGGGTGGGCAAAGAATCTTTTGCCCGCCGGTCCTTTGCCGGATACGGTGAAGTCGAGTCGGCATGTCCCGGGGAGACATCGATCATGAGCAAACTTCGATTCGTCATTGTGGCAACGATTGCTGCTGTCTCACCGATCGCCTTCGCAACAGGGGGCGGTACCGCTCGCGCCGACCCACCCGCACCCGGCGATACGTGCACCGTGTTGCACGCAACCACTAAGGACGTCAACGGCCGAATGTTGTGGTGCAACCCGACCATGACCGGCGACCACAGCCTGGTGTGGCAGTACGGCGGACCCGCATAAGGTGGAGCCAGGCAAGCGTTCCAGCATGCGCTCATGGCTTCGCGTGTGTGCTGGGGCGGAATTTCCGTGAGATTTCCACCCTGGGCGCAAAGTCAAAGCCCAGGCAGCACAACGCCTTTCAGCCAACACGTTTAAGTCACCGAAAGATCCCCGGCGGAATCGCCGGCGCGTTGTCCAGCACCCGCGGGTGGATCACCACATTCAGCGCATCCATGGCGCCGGCCTCGAGGTCGCCCAAGGATTCCACGGCGGATAGGAACCGGCGCTGCACGGCCGGTTCCACGATGCCGTCGGCGAGTTCGGAGAACTTCTGCACATACTGCGGGCGTCGAAACGGTCGCGCGCCCAACGGATGGGCATCGGCGACGGCCACTTCGCCGGAGATCACCTCGCCACTCATGAGTGTCACCTCCGCACGCGCGCCGAAGGCCTTCTCGGCCGGATCCGTCGAGTGGTAGCGGCGGGTCCACTCGGGATCTTCGACAGTGGAGATCTTGCGCCACAGTTCAACGGTGTCGCGCCGATGGACTCGTTCTGGAGCGTACGAGCGTTCGTGATGCCAGGTGCCATCTTGCAGCGCGACCGCGAAGATGTAGGGCAGCGAGTGGTCAAGCGTTTCCCGTGACGCGTCCGGATCGAACTTCTGCGGATCCCCCGATCCCGTCCCGATCACTACATGCGTGTGGTGGCTGGTGTGTAGCACGATCGTCGCGATCTGATGGAGGTCGCCGATGCGTTGCCGCAGCCGCCGGGCCAAGTCGATCGGCGCCTGACCCTGGTACTCCGCGGAGTGCTCCTTGGTGTAGCTGTCCAAGATGGCGCGCTTGGGCTCGCCGGGAGCGGGCAACGGCACGTGGTATTCGCGGTCAGGTCCGCCAAGCAGCCGGGCGATCACACCGTCCTCGCCCTCCCAGATCGGCGCCGGCGACCGCTCGCCCCGCATCGCCCGGTCAACCGCCTCGATGGCGATCTTTCCGGCGTGCGCCGGCGCGAACGCCTTCCAGCTCGAGATCAAACCTTTGCGAGATTGACGAGTGCTGGTGGTGAGGTGCAGCGCCTGTCCGACCGCCTGGTAAATGGTGTCGGTGTCCAATCGCAGCATGGTCCCGATCCCGGCGGCCACCGACGGACCGAGATGCGCGACGTGGTCAATCTTGTGCTCGTGCAGGCATATTCCGCGTGCCAGGTTGATTTGGATTTCGTATGCGGTGGCCAAACCACGGATCAGGTCGGCGCCCGACACCCCAAGTTGCTGCCCGACGGCGATGAGCGGAGGGATGTTGTCAGCTGGGTGTGAGTATTCGGCGGCCAAAAAAGTGTCGTGGAAGTCTAGTTCGCGCACCGCGACGCTGTTGGCCCAGGCCGCCCATTCCGCCGAATAGGCGCCGTTGACGCCGAAGACCGTCGCCCCCTGTCGCGCTGGATGGGCCAGCGCCTGCTGCCGGGCCACCGTGACCGGCCGGCGCAGCACGGCCGCGGCGCTGACGGCGGCGTTGTCGATGATCCGGTTCGCCACCATCTCCGCGGTTTCCGGCTCGACGGCGACCGGGTCGGCGGCGACTTCGGCAATCTTGGCGGCCAGGTGTTCATCGCGGGGGAATTCCTCGGAGCTGCGCCGAGTCCGCACCGAATGCATCAACACAATTCGCACACTAGAACGCTGGCGCCGGTTTCAACCGCCCGAAAATCATTTCAACGCGCTCTTCCCAGACGCGCCATCGGTGTAGTTTGCTGCTGGGCGCAAACTGCAACTGAGGAGTCCGTCGTGGCAGACGTTGATTATTGCGTGGTCGGTGCGGGATTCGCGGGTTTGACGGCCGCTCTGCGGTTGAAACAAGCGGGCTGTTCGGTGGCCTTGCTGGAAGCGCGTGACCGGGTCGGCGGTCGCACGTACACCGTGACTCGTCCCGATGGATCGTGGATCGATCGTGGCGGTGCGTGGATCGGCCCGGGCCAAGATCGGATCTACGCGATGATGGACGAATTCGGCGTGCCGGAATACAAGCAGCACAACGACGGCGACGCGATGATGATCGTCGACGGCAAGAAGCATCGCTATGGCGGCACGATCCCCTGGACGGTGAGCCCATGGGCCGTCACCAATCTCGGTCTCGGTTTGCGCGCGGTGGAGAAAATGTGCAAAGCCATTCCGCGCGAAGCCCCATGGGAGGCAAAGCAAGCCGAGCAGTGGGACCGGATCAGCCTGGGTGAATGGATCGAGAAGAACACCATGTCCAGGCAGGCCCGCGACATGTTGGACATGGCCCTGGCCGGCCTCTACACCTCTGCAGCATCAGAGACGTCGTTGCTCTGGGCGTTGCTGCAGACGGGGTCCGCCGGCGGGCCCACCTTCGCCATTTCGGGCAAGGGCGGCTCCCAAGATGCCCGCCCGGTCGGCGGCATGGGTGCCATCTACCGCCCAATGGCAGCCGAATTGGGCAACGCATTGCACCTGTCGCAGCCGGCCCGGCGGATCACCCAGGACGACGACGGGGTGACGGTCAACGCGGACGATGTGACGGTGCGGGCACGGCGGGTCATCGTCGCGATCCCGCTGGCGATCGCCACCTCGATCGCCTACGAGCCGACGCTGCCGGTGGATCGAGCGTTTCTGCACCAGCGCATGCCGAGCGGCGCGGTCTTCAAGATCTCGATCATCTACGACGAGCCCTTCTGGCGTAACGACGGGCTGTCCGGCCAGTCAGCCTCGCCGGGATCCCCGGCCAC
>DASXMA010000109.1:0-3032 GCA_036495965.1 Mycobacterium sp. | reverse complement strand
TGGCAACCGGCCACACGCCGGGCCGCGCGCCGCCGCTGAAACCTGCGGTCAGGCGAACTGCGGGTAGAGCGCGCGGGCTCCGGCGGCCAAACCCGCGCGGATGTTGGCGCTCATCCCGTCAGCCAGGATCTCGATCTGGCCGGCTTCGAAGGCATCCAGCGCGAGCTGCGCAACGGAGGCGGGGTCGTTTTTGTCGGCTTCGACGTGCCGAGCCATGTCGGTGTCCATGTAGCCGACGTGCAGGGCGCTGACCTGTGTGCCCTGACTCGCGAGCTCCAGACGCAACGCATTCGTGAGCGACCATTCCGCCGACTTTGCTGCGGAGTAGGCGCTCATTTCCGGCGAGGTGTACCAGGACATGACCGACAGCACGTTGAGGACAGCACTGGTCCCGGCGGCGGCGAGCTGCGGCGCGAACGCGCGGGTGACGGCCAAGGTGCCGAAGTAGTGGGTTTCCATCTCGCGCCGAATGTCCTCGATCGGCGACTGCAGGAACGAGCCGCCGATGAACGAGCCGGCGTTGTTGATCAGGACGGTGGCGTCCCCAGTGGCCTTGGCGGCCGCGTCGACCGAAGCGGGGTCGGAGATGTCGAGGGTGATCGGGATCGCGCCGGGCACGTCGACCGATGCCGGGTTGCGGGCCGCGGCGTAGACAGTGGCACCGCGGGCGATCAACTGCTCGGCCAGGTGGCGGCCGAGGCCTCGGTTGGCTCCAGTGACGAGTGCGGTACTTCCAGCGAGCTTCATGACGTCCTCCAGGGTGAGATGCTGAGTTGGTTCCTCCAACGTAGCCTACTGGATAGGAATGGACAACTCAGCTAGAGTGGAGCCATGGCAAGTTCGAAAGTGCTAGATCCGAACTGTTCGATCGCCCGCAGCCTGGGTGTGCTCGGCGAACGGTGGACCTTTTTGATCTTGCGCGAAGCCATGGACGGGGTGACCCGCTTCGCCCAGTTCCGTGATGCGTTGGGCATCGCCCCGGATGTCCTCACCGACCGGCTCACCACACTGGTCGACTACGGCGTCATGAGCCGCGCGCCTTATCAGGAGCCGGGTAGTCGCACCCGGTATGCGTACACGCTTACCCCTGCCGGCGAGGAGCTTCACGTCGCTCTGGGGTTGCTACAGCAATGGGGCGACACCTACCTTCCCCGCCCTGATGGACCGACCATCGAGCGAAGGACGCGCAAGAACAACCGTGCGGTCCACGTAGGGTTCATCGACGATCGAGGCCGCGAGGTCGCCGCCAACGAGGTCGCGGCAATTCGCACCTCCGCCTACCCCACCGATCCCAGACCGACGAAGCGTCGGCGAGTGGCCGCAGTCAGCAACCGCACCCGCGCGGCGCAACCCAACAACGATCAGTCGCCCGCCGGTACGCTTGGGTCAAACTTTCAGCACCGGGCCGCGACCTGAGGTCGCTCCACGCATGACTGAATCATCGGATACTTCGGATACACCTGCTAAACCACAGGACTACGCGGGTTTGCGCGCCGAGTTAGCCGCGCTCGCCAAGGACTACACACCCCTGATCAATGAACTGTGGCCTCGGCTGGAGGACCACAAGTATCGCTGGGAATTGCACAACTACGGGCTGGCGGAGGGATACTACAAACTAGTCGTCTCCGACATCATCGCTTTGCTCATCGAGGCCCTCAAGGGCATCGGCGTCGCCGACAACAAGCTCATGCAGGCTAGCCTCAAAGCCGACCACCACAGCCCCGGCGCCGACTGATCAAGCGGGGCCTCATTCCGCATTGTCTGCGTCCCCGATTGGCTGGCACAGCGTGGGTGCGGGTGCGTTTTCATCTGCTCTGTATCCGCCACGGCGATCGTACCGAGTGCTCTGAACCGTCAATACAAGTCCAATTCGTCTGAGTCGACCAGCACAAACGGTTGGCTTCCGACATCGCCTCAGCCTGAAAAACGGAAGGTCGCTGCGCGATGGACCACAGGACGGTTTGGCCAAACCTTCCTTGCCCGCCCATTAGGAGCATCTGGTATCGAGAAGGCTCGCCCGAGGCTGTCCAGTGGCATATACCCTACGGGGTATGGTATAGAGGAGTCATGGCAATCGAAGGTAACGGCAGCAGAACGGGCAAAGCCGATGTCACCGAGCACGACCCCCGCGACATCGATGTCATCCTCACTCGGTTACGCCGGGCGCACGGTCAGCTCGGGGGAGTCATCGCGATGATCGAGCAGGGGCGTAGCTGTAAAGACGTCGTAACCCAGCTGGCCGCGGTGTCGAAGGCATTGGATCGCGCGGGCTTCAAAATCGTCGCCTCCGGCCTGCGTGACTGCATCACGGGGTCAGGAGATCAGCCGGCCGTGTCGATCGATGAACTGGAAAAGCTATTCCTAAGCCTGGCGTAATTGCTCGGCCGCGGCGGAAGGAAGGGATAAATGTCTGCCTCTCACGGTGATCGGACTGAACCCAAGGTGACGTTGTGGTTGGACCCGGTGTGTCCGTTCTCGTGGAACACCGCACGTTGGCTGCGCGCCGTCGCCGAGAAAACCGGGTCTGCCATGGACTTACGCATGATGAACCTGGCGGTGCTCAACGAGGGACGACAGCTTCCGCCGGCTCAGCAGGCGCGGATGAACGACTCCCGACAGATCGGGCGGCTCATGTCTGCCTTGCGTGATGAAGCGGGCGCTGACGCGCTGATTAAGGCCTACTTCACCTTCGGCCAGCAGTATTTCGACCATCGGGCGCCTGTAGACGAGCGGCTGGTCACCTATGTGGTGCAAGCAGTCGGCGCACACCACACCACCGCTGCGACATTGGCCGATGCCTCGCTGGACGCAGCAGTCCTACAGTCTCATGAGGAGAGCCAACAAGCGCTGGGCGATGTTGGTGGCAGCCCGCTGATCTCGATCGGCGGACATACCGTCTTCGGGCCGGTCTTTAGCTCAGTGCCCGACCCCGACCGCACGCTGGTGGTGTTTGACGCGGTTACGGCGCTCGTCGCCACACCGTCGTTCAATCAGCTCGAGCGCCCCCGAACCCATGCGTGAACGGGGCCACG
>DASXMA010000108.1:0-7040 GCA_036495965.1 Mycobacterium sp. | reverse complement strand
ACGACGTATTCGGCGTATCCGCCGGGAAACGTTGCGCCGGTGACCATGCCGACCTCGCAGTGCACCAACTCGCCGCGCCGACAGCTGCGGCAGTGCTCGCAATAGCCGCCCGACGCGCCGATCGCCACGCGTTCACCCTCGTGCCAACCCTGCACACCCTCGCCCAGCGCGTCGATGCGCCCAGCGATCTCGTGACCGGGCGTGAGCGGGAACTGCAGACCCGGCCACTGGCCGTCGACGAAGATCGAATCGGAGTGGCAGATGCCGCAAGCTTCCACGGCGACCCGCACAGTTCCGGGTGCAGGATCGGTCAGTGTTCGATCGACAAGGGCCAGTTGTCCTCGCGGCGAGGTGACTTGGGCCGCACGAAACGTTGTCATGATGCGCATTTCCTAGTTCGGTGTGACGTCGGGTGGGTGGGAAATGTGAGAAAGCAATTCCGGGCTGAGCGCATTGCTACTCGCCCGACCGCTTGGCCCGCACTAGATCAGCGCCCTGCTCGCCGATCATGAGGGCCGTCGCGTTGGTGTTACCGCCGACGATGGACGGCATCACGGAGGCATCGATCACACGAAGGTTGGTCGACCCCGCGCACCTTGGGCAACCCGCGCTGCCGGCACCCACGATGACGTAATCGAACGTATCCTGCGACGAAGAAACGTTCTTGCCGTCGTACCCGCTCATCTCGGCCATCTCTCCTCTGTCGCCGCAACCTGTGCCTACGAGTCTTTGGCAGTCCGGCACGGGTGTCCAAGACCTGTTCGGCACCCCGCGATACCGAAACGACATCGACCGAGGCAGCCGAACATGGGACACAGACCTACAACCGACTTGGCGGATGCTCACCCTGATCGAATCCGGTTGGGCATCGACCAAGCCGTGTCCTTGCTAAGGCGCGGCACGTTCCGGCTCGCATTCGGCAGCGGTGACTACCGCCGCGAGACGGGCACGAGCGCGGACGAACTGGTCATGGCTCATCCACGCTCACGTCTCGTCGTCGCGACTCGGATCGGTTCGCCGCCAAGGCTATGTCAGGAGTTCTGAATACAGCCTTGTCAAAAATCATTCCGGGATACATCGGGAACCAGTACCATTAAAAGCTACCGTGGGTGCTTGCCAACCAATCTGGAGACCGCAGTGGACGTAGGCCGTGTTGGCAGTCTTTTTGCGCGTGCAATGGAGCCGATGCTCGGTGGCGATGATATGGCATTCGCCGTGAAATTCCACGACAACTACGATCCCGATCGTTTGTGGGCCGCCTACGATTCTCTAGTGCGGCAAAACCCGGCTTTACAAGTAGTCCTTAAACCTTTTGGTGAATCTTTTTCATGGGTGCCCATCGATTCTGCGGAGCTCAACGCCGCTCTCGACCGCCAACGTCAGCACTTTTTCCAGTTATTCTCTTTCGAGGAGTTACTTTCGCCCGCTCATGCTCTGACGCCCCCGCTTCCCGTTCGGATTTCGCAGATGGGGGATAGGGAAGTCTGCTTCCAGATGAGTCACGCATTGTCCAACGGTCGCGGCGGCGTGGAGTGGATCATATACTGGCTCGCTGCCGCCAACGGTGAATCTGTCCCGATTGGCCAGACTGCGGGGCATTTCGATTCCATCGCGCCTCGAATCGGACTTGCTCTATTGCCGTTTTATCTCCTCGGTTATTTGGCGCAGGCAGGTCTGAAGCAGGCCCGCAAAACAGTCGACCTCACCCATGGCAAGACGCCGATTCCCCACGATAATGGCTATGCGTCCCGGACGTATTTGTTCTCCGAGCCGGAGACCAATCGGATCCTGGCCAAAGCTCGCACTCTCGACTTCTCGCTTCAGCAGTACATGTGTCTCGCGGTCGGCGAAGCAATGCTGTCCGCCCAACCTGAAAAATCGCGCGTCTGTATTTTGGTCCCCACTGATCTCGCCCGTTTTTTGCGCGGTTTGCCTCGCACTGTGCCCGGCAATTACACCGGGACCATGATTGTGCAATTGCGGCGCGGAGCGCCATTGCAGTCGCAGATTGCCCGTCAATTCGGCTGGTTTCGCCGGGGCGTCGATTACTGGCTCGCCCGGATCGCCGGTGCCTTTACCCGTAGCGAGCAGAAGCTCTTCGACAATTTGGTCCGCATGGCGTCGGTTCCCGTCCAGCGGCGCGGGCGGTTTCAGAACATTTCCTGCGCGGTGTCGAACGTGGGTGTTGTCACGGCTCCCGCAACCTGGGGAATCGAGTCCGGTTACGGCACCACCAAGACCCAAACAGTTTTCTTCACCGTCGGCATACTAAGCGACCGCCTTACCGCCAACGTCACGTTTGCCCGCGACCTCTACGACCCTGAGGAAGTGTTCCGGGTCGCCGATGCTGCCCTAGCGAACCTTGGTCGCTAGCCGCTCGAGGATCGACTTCTGACAGTTTGTTCGTGATGCGGAGTGGCTGACGTGTGCCGAATCACCAAGCAGCTAGCGGTGTTTCGGCGGCGAGATGGCTGAGTTCCTCGAGCGGGCCAGAGCAGGCCGAGCAGTTGCAAGTCGGTGACGTATTTGACCTGACTTGGCTCACGTTCGCCGATAAGCGTTAGTCGCGGTGTCTTGACCTGCGGGTTCGGTGTCTGAGTGGTGAAAATTTGCGCACTAGGTGCGGTGTTTCAGCAGGTTGGTTACGGAACGATCGTGGCGGTCCACTATCAGTGGGACGTAGCGCACCAAAATGCCGTGATGCGGGCGACCGTGCCCCGGCAGCAGATGTTCCGCGGGCAAGGCGCGCAGTCGCGCTACAGTGCCGGTGGAAGGCGGCGGTATCGATGGTTTCGGACGCGAAACGCGGACTCCGGGTGCACTTATAGCTCTAAGAATTCTGGATTCAGATAGACGTAGATGGCAGAAATTCTGCCGTCACGAGTAATGATGACATCCAGGCATGTGTATTCGGGCGGTTCACCCTTCGGGCCCGAGCCCCAGGCGAGGATTCCCCCGTTGTGCAGCGCTTGGGGCTGCCCGTGCGGTGTGTAGACGAAATGCGGGTGGGTTGCGCGGAGGTCGCCGGCGAATTTATCGAGCGCCTCTCGTCCGGTGAGGACACCATCTGGAACGTAGAGGACGCAGTCGTCGGTGTAGAACTCGTCAATCGCAGCGCGTCGGCGCGATCCGTCGCCTTCCCCGAACACCTCCTGGAGGTTTCGGTTGGGAAGTTCGACGATTCTCTCGCTCATACTTGTGTCCTTTTCGTGCAAGCACTTTCAATGATCACTGACCGAAGCTCACGGGTGCGGGCGCTGCTTTAAGCGGTCGCTTGCAGGCACCGACGCTGTGTCCGATTCGGGCAGCAATTAGGACCTGGTTACGAATCACGGCCGGGCGACTAGGTGCGTCGTGGTCTGGTCGAATACGCCGCTGATCGTCAGCCCCGCCACGCCAGCATCCTTTTGAGCTCGGTGAAGTCGTAACCGTCCTCGGTGGGGTGGACCTCGGTGGTGAACAGCGTGACGCCTTCGTCGACGAGAGCGTCGCCGTCGGTTCCTGGCAGCCATCCCTGTGCCCGCTCGATCGCGGCAGGATCACGGCCAGCATCCACCGCGTGCTGGCTGACCAAGTCGTTTTTCCGGCGGAAGGTCGCTACATCCAGAAAGGAATGCCAGATATCGGCGTAGCGGCCGACCAGTGGCAGCGTCTTTCGTTCACCGGCACCTCCGATCAAGATGGGGATGTCGCGTACCGGCGCGGGGGTCAGCTCGCCAAGACGCGTTTTGACACGAGCGACGCTCTCGGCGAAGAGCGCCATCCGGCTGGCAACAGTACCGAGTTCATAGCCGTACGCCTGGTAATCCTTGGGGTACCAACCGGTGCCCAGCCCCAGGATCAGACGTCCGCCGCTGATGTGGTCGACCGTGCGCGCCATGTCGGCCAACAGGTCGGGGTTGCGGAAACCCACGCCGGTAACGAGCAGACCGATCTCGGCTCGGGTGGTGATCTCGCCCCACGACGCGAGCGCAGTCCAACCCTCAAAGTTGTTGACGTCGGGCTGATCCGGGTCGAGTTCAAGCCCGCCATTGACGATGGTGACGAATGGCTTGTGGAAATGGTCGTAGCCAAAGACCGCGTCGGCGCCGAGCTCCTCGGCCTGCAGCACGGCGTCGCGCCAAGCGCGATAGCTCGGCGTTCCACCCGGCCACAGCTGAACACCGATGCGGATACGGCGCAGCGCAGGCGTTGAGTGGGATGTGCTGCCTGTCATGTCATTGCTCCAATCGGTTTGCTGGGCTGACCTGTCGCGCGAGGTGACGGAATATTCTGGTCGGGTGAGCGCTTCTGGCGATGGTGAGGAGCCACGCTTGTTGACGCCGCGAGGGCAAGCGACACGCGACCGCATCGTGGCGGCGGCCGCGGCTTTGATGTTCGAAAAGGGTGTCGCCAGTACTACTACCGAGGACATTCAGGAAGCTGCTGGGGGCCTGAGTCCCTCCCAGATTTATCACTATTTCCAGGACAAGCGATCGCTGGTCCAAGCCGTGATCGCGCTGCAAACCGAGACAATTCTCGCGATCCACACGCCGATTCTGGCGCGCCTGGACAGCATCGAATCGCTGGAGGCCTGGCGCGATGTCATCATCGAGTTTCAACAGCAGAACCATTGCATCGGTGGTTATCCACTGGGCTCGCTAGGCGGCGAATTGGCCGACCAAGACCCGGTCGCGCGCGGTCAGATCACACAAGGGTTCGCCCGGTGGGAGACCGCCATCCGTGATGGCTTGGCTGCGATGCGCGATCGCGGCGAGCTCACCACGCAGGCTGACCCTCACATTCTGGCTTCCGCGCTGCTCACTGCTCTGCAGGGTGGATTGCTGATGACGCAAATCCGGCGCGACACCACAGACCTGTACAACGCGCTCAGCGCCGTCATCGCCCATATCAGCACCTACTCCCGGTCGTAGTTCTCGACGCCGATCCACTGGGGAATATCAGGCGGCCTTGCCGCGTCTTACGACTAGAGTAAATACTCTAGTCTGGGTTCAGCGCAAGTGCGCGAAAGGACCGCAAGACACCAACTTGATGAGGAGTCGTTAGTGAAGGATCTGCGAAATGTCTACGGGGAGTACGCCGTAGTGACCGGTGCGTCTTCGGGTATCGGCGAACAGTTCGCCCGCCAGCTCGCTGCCCAAGGCGTGAATCTGGTGGTCGTGGCTCGCGGAAAGGACAAGCTCGAAGCGCTCGCACAAGAACTGCATGGGCAGCACGGCACCACGGTCCACGTTGTTGGACTCGACCTCCTCAGCACCGGTGCAGTCGACGAACTCGTCAGGCGCACCAGCCAACTCGACGTCGGTGTGGTCATCGCGAACGCTGGCAATTATGCCTCAGGGCCGTTCCTGAGCAACGACCTCACCACGGAGATGGACGTCCTCGTCCTCAACGCCGCCGTACCCGCGCAGATTGCCCACCAGTTCGGACGCCGGTTCGCCCACCGACGCCGCGGCGGGATCATTCTGATCTCCTCCACCGTCGGCGCCGGTCCCGCCCCGTACTTGGCCAATTACGCCGCCGCCAAGGCTTACGTGCTCTCGCTAGGGCAGGCACTCAACTACGAGTTCAAGAAAGCCGGCGTCGACCTGCTCGTGGTGTCCCCCGGGCCCACTAAAACCGAGGGGGCCGAAAACGCCGAAGGCATTGACTTCAGCAAGCTGCCTCTGCCGATGATGGCACCCGCCAAAGTCGCGCGAACCGGTCTGAAGAACCTCGGCAAGCGTGGGCACGTAGTCGTGGGAGCACCAAACAAAATCATGGACTTCATGGGCAAATACCTCACACCACGAACCATCTCCAAACGGATGTATGGCCGCCTGCTGTACGGCGCACTCAGCCCCGACAACCGCGGGTAACACTCAGCACCGCGCGACCAATGTCATGAGATAGCACAGCTAGGTGCGGGCTGAAGTCTGCGCTGATGGCCTATATCCGCAGCGTGAAGACCTCTTCGGGGGCCACCGCGGTGCAGATCGTCTGGTCCTCCCGCAAGGGGTCGCGTCAGATCGAACATTTCGGTTCCGCCCACGACGAGGGCAAGCTGGCGCTCCTGAAAGCCGCAGCGGCCGAGCGGCTGGCTGCCGGGCAAGCCGTACTGGATCTCACGGTGACAGCCCCGCCTGGATCGGAGCCGTTGCCGATCATCTTCTCGCAGATGACGCATCTGTGGGATTGGCTGTGTACTGCCTATCGGATCTTGGAGTTCGAGTCAGCCGCGAAGGGCGACACCGTGTTTCGTGATCTGGTGTTGGCGCGGATCATCGAGCCGACCAGCAAGGTCGACGCTCAACGGGTGCTGACCGAAGTCGGTGTCGAGCCAGCTTCCTACGCCACGGTCAAGCGTCGTCTGCCGACCTATGCCCAACCACGGTGGCGCCGATCATTGGCCACAGCTTCGGCGCAGCGTGCCGAACCTAGGACCGGCCAGCCTGGTGTTATTCGACGTCTCCACGCAGCCACTACATCGAGCACCAAACCGGTTGGAGCATCAAGAAATTCGTCCGGACTACCCGCCGCTACCGCACCGTGAAAATCGAAGCCGGCAACAAGACCCTGACCGCCGCCGACCCACTACCCGACGACCTCCGCGAAGCGCTCACCAAAATCAGAGCAGACGGTGTGCACTAGTTGGATCCAAGTCGGGGCTAGCGGTGTTTCGGCGGCGAGATGGCTGAGTTCCTCGAGCGGGCTAGAGCAGCCCGAGCAGTTGCAAGTCGGTGACGTATTTGATGATGATCGCCGGCGAGACGTGCGGGATATCCGGGCTTTCCTTATCGGGGCCGATTTTGGCTTCTTGCACCGCAGCGCGGAATCGGTCGGTTGGCGCCGCGGACCCGCGCTTCGGCTCCGCGGGCTGTAAAGAATTGGAATTGTGTAACAGTAACCCCCGCAGCGGCGATTGCTGGCGCTGTTGATCCGGCAGGGCGCGCAGGCCGGCCTCAAATCGCCGCAACCATTCTGCAAAGTCACCGACGCGCTGGATCGGGTAACCGGCCTCGATCAGCCAGTCGACATACTGGTCGAGCCCGATGCCGTCA
>DASXMA010000107.1:0-5776 GCA_036495965.1 Mycobacterium sp. | reverse complement strand
TATGCGGTGTATCTGCTCTACCTGATCAAGATCGCGCTGTACGTCGCCGCCCCGGCCGCCATCATCTCGCTGACCCCGGGCCTGGGCGGCCTGGGCCGCATCGGCGACTGGTGGACGCAGCCGATCGTGTACCAGAAGGTCATCATCTTCACGCTGCTGTTCGAGGTCTTGGGTCTTGGCTGCGGATCCGGCCCGCTGACGGGCCGGTTCATGCCGCCGATCGGCGGTTTTCTTTATTGGTTGCGGCCCAACACGATTCGACTGCCTGCCTGGCCGGGCAAGGTTCCGTTCACCAGTGGTGATACCCGCACCATCGTCGACGTCGCGCTCTACGCAATCGTGTTGGGCGGCGGGGTATGGGCGCTGTTGTCACCGGGTCATGGCGGACCGGTCACCGCTACCGGCGATGTCGGTCTGATCAACCCCGTCCTGGTGATCCCGACGATCGTCGCCCTGGCGCTGTTGGGCCTGCGCGACAAGACCATCTTCCTGGCCGCGCGTGGCGAACACTACTGGCTCAAGCTGTTCGTGTTCTTCTTCCCGTTCACCGATCAGATCGTGGCCTTCAAGATCATCACGCTGTGCCTCTGGTGGGGGGCGGCGACCTCCAAGCTCAACCACCACTTCCCCTATGTCGTGTCGGTCATGACGAGCAACAACGCGCTGCTGCGGCCCAAGCTGTTCAACCCGATAAAGCGCATGCTCTATCTGGACCCGGTTAACGACCTGCGCCCGTCCTGGGTGCCGAAGCTCATGGCACACGTTGGTGGCACCACGGCGGAATTCGTGGTTCCGACGGCTCTGGTCTTCTTCGGTGCCGATCACCCGTGGCGCTGGTTCCTCATTGGGTTCATGGTGATCTTCCACCTCAACATCATTTCCAACCTTCCCATGGGTGTCCCGTTGGAGTGGAACGTGTTCTTCATCTTCTCGCTTTTCTATTTGTTCGGGCACTACGGCGCGATCCAGGCCACCGATCTTCGGTCCCCCCTACTGCTGGCCCTCGTTATCGTCGCGGTGGCCGTTGTGATCGCGGGAAACATGCTCCCCGAGAAGATTTCGTTCCTGCCCGCGATGCGCTACTACGCCGGCAACTGGGCCACCAGTGTGTGGTGCTTCCGCCCCGGGGCCGAGGAAAAGATCGACGCCGACATCGTCAAAAGCTCTGCGCTCGTTGTCAATCAGCTGGCCAGGCTCTACGACCCGGGGACCGCCGAAATCATGGCAGACAAGACGGCGGCGTTCCGCGCGATGCACGTACATGGCAGGGCGCTCAACGCGCTGCTGCCCCGCACGATCGACAACGAAGCCGACTACAAGGTGCGTGAGGGCGAAATAGTCGCCGGGCCCCTGGTGGGGTGGAACTTCGGCGAGGGCCACCTGCACAACGAGCAGTTGCTGGAAGCGGTACAGCGGCGCTGCAATTTCGAGGACGGCGATGTGCGCGTAATCGTCCTCGAAGGCCAACCGATCCACGTCCAAAAGCAGTGGTACCGCATTCTCGACGCCAAGACCGGGTTGATCGAGGCGGGCTATGTCACCGTTGAGGACATGCTGTCGCGTCAGCCCTGGCCCGAGCCCGGTGACGAGTTCCCGGTCCACGTGACGACTCAGCGCGCCGCCCGGTGACGGACGCAGTCGTCGTGGGCGCCGGGCCCAACGGCCTGGCCGCCGCGATCCACCTTGCCCGCCACGGCGTCGACGTGCAGGTGCTGGAGGCCCGCGACACGGTCGGCGGGGGAGCGCGCTCGGGTGAGCTGACGGTGTCCGGGGTCATTCACGACCACTGTTCGGCGGCTCACCCGTTCGGCGTCGGTTCGCCGTTCTGGAAGGAGATCGACCTGCAGCGTTACGGGCTGGTGTGGAAGTGGCCGGAGATCGACTGCGCGCACCCGCTCGACGACGGCAGCGCCGGTGTGCTGTATCAATCGATCGAGGCGACCACGGCCGGCATGGGGCCCGACGCCGCCCGGTGGCGGCGCGCCATTGCGGACCTCGCGGCCGGATTCGACCAGCTGGCCGAGGATTTGCTTCGCCCGGTGATCAACATTCCGCACCACCCGATTCGGCTAGCCCGCTTCGGGCCGCGCGCGCTGCTGCCGGCCACGGTGATGGCGCGCTGGTTTCGCACCGAGCAGGCGCGCGCGTTGTTCGGCGGCGCGGCCGCGCACATCTACACCCGGCTGGATCGGCCGTTGACCGCGTCCATGGGGCTGATGTTCCTGGCCAGCGGACACCGTTACGGCTGGCCCGTCGCTCAAGGCGGATCCGGGTCGATCACCCAAGCGCTGGTGGCCGCCCTGAACGCCCACGGCGGCACGATGACCACCGGAGTGACCGTCGCCAGCCGCAAAGACATCCCCGATGCGGACATCGTCATGCTGGATCTCAGCCCGCCCGCGGTCCTTTCGATATACGGCGATGTGATGCCGAGCCGAATCAAGCGGTCGTATCGCCGCTACCGCCAGGGGTCGTCGGCGTTCAAGGTCGACTTCGCCATTGAGGGCGACATCCCGTGGACGAACGCCGGCTGCAAGCGTGCCGGCAGTGTCCATCTCGGCGGCACGTTCGCAGAGATCGCAGACACCGAACATCAACGCGCACAAGGCAAGATGACGCAACGGCCATTCGTGCTCGTCGGGCAGCAGTACCTGGCCGACCCGTCCCGGTCCGCGGGCAACATCAACCCGATATGGGCGTACGCCCACGTGCCGTTCGGCTACACCGGGGACGCCACCGCCACCGTAATCGACCAGATCGAGCGGTTCGCCCCGGGATTCCGCGACCGCATCGCCGCATCTGTCAGCACGAGCGCCGCCGAACTACAGGCCTACAACCCGAACTACATCGGCGGCGACATCATCGGTGGCGCCAACGACGGGCTGCAGGTCATCCTTCGCCCGCGCGTTGCTGTCAACCCGTACGCGACCGGTGTACCGGGTGTCTATCTGTGTTCGCAGTCCGCGCCGCCGGGAGCCGGTATCCACGGGCTATGCGGTTACCACGCCGCGTCCTCAGCGCTGCGGTGGCTCCGCACGTAGCGCTGGTCAACCCTCCGAGATGATTGTCACACAGGTCCATCGATGCCCTCCACCCACATGTGTCGCACCGCCACCACGGGAAAACCTGGCTTTCCGCAGACGGAACGCGGTAAAAGCCCGGGACTGTTACCGGCCCCGCCATCGTTGCTACTACTGATCTAGGCTGACGGCGAGCAATTCTTCAGCGGACAAGGAAAGACAGGGAGAGACAAGTGACGGTCCGAGTAGGCATCAACGGCTTCGGTCGAATCGGACGCAACTTCTACCGGGCCTTATTGGCTCAACAGGAGCAGGGCATCGCCGACGTGGAGGTGATCGCCGTCAACGACATCACTGACAACAGCACCCTGGCGCACCTGCTCAAATTCGACTCGATCCTCGGGCGGCTGCCCCACGACGTCAGCCTCGAAGGCGATGACACCATCGTCGTGGGTCCCGCCAAGATCAAGGCGCTCGAGGTCAGGGAGGGTCCTGCAGCATTGCCGTGGGGCGACCTCGGCGTCGATGTCGTCGTGGAGTCCACCGGACTGTTCACCAACGCGGCCAAGGCCAAAGGCCACCTGGACGCCGGCGCGAAGAAAGTGATCATCTCCGCACCCGCCACCGACGAGGACATCACCATCGTGCTCGGGGTCAATGACGACAAGTACGACGGCAGCCAGAACATCATCTCCAATGCGTCGTGCACCACGAACTGCCTTGCGCCGCTTGCCAAAGTGCTCGACGACGAATTCGGCATCGTCAAGGGCCTGATGACCACCATCCACGCCTACACCCAGGATCAGAACCTGCAGGACGGGCCACACAAGGATCTGCGTCGCGCCCGCGCCGCGGCGCTGAACATCGTGCCCACCTCGACCGGCGCCGCCAAGGCCATTGGCCTGGTGATGCCCCAGCTGAAGGGCAAGCTCGACGGTTATGCGCTGCGGGTGCCGATTCCCACCGGCTCGGTCACCGACCTGACTGCCGACCTGTCCAAATCGGCCAGCGCAGAGGAGATCAACGCGGCATTCAAAGCGGCCGCCGAGGGCAAGCTCAAGGGCATTCTGAAGTACTACGACGCACCGATCGTCTCCAGCGACATCGTCACCGACCCACACAGCTCGATCTTCGACTCCGGCCTGACCAAGGTGATCGACAACCAGGCCAAGGTGGTGTCGTGGTACGACAACGAGTGGGGTTACTCCAACCGTCTCGTTGACCTGGTCGCACTGGTTGGCAAGTCGCTGTAGACCGTGTCTGTTCCAAGCCTTGAAGATCTTCTGGCGGAAGGTGTTTCGGGTCGCGCCGTGCTGGTGCGCTCCGATCTGAATGTGCCGCTCGACGACGACGGTGCCATCACCGACCCGGGCCGCATCACCGCCTCGGCACCGACGTTGAAGGCGCTGGTCGAGGCCGGCGCCAAGGTGGTGGTCGCCGCGCACCTGGGCCGTCCCAAGGACGGACCCGATCCCAAGCTGTCGCTGGCGCCGGTGGCCGCAGCGCTCGGCGAGCAACTGGGCCGGCACGTTCAATTGGCCGGCGACGTCGTGGGTGCCGACGCGCTGGCCCGTGCCGAGGGGCTGACCGACGGCGACGTCCTGCTGCTGGAGAATGTCCGTTTCGACGCGCGTGAGACCAGCAAGGACGACGGCGAGCGACTCGCCCTGGCCAAGCAGCTGGCCGAACTGGTCTCGCCGGGAGGCGCTTTCGTCTCCGACGGCTTTGGGGTGTTGCACCGCAAGCAGGCCTCGGTATACGACATCGCCACGCTGCTGCCGCACTATGCCGGCACGCTGGTCGCCGAGGAGATACGGGTGCTGGAGCAGTTGACCAGCTCCACCAAACGTCCCTACGCGGTGGTGCTCGGTGGGGCGAAGGTATCCGACAAGCTCGGCGTCATCGAGTCACTGGCGACCAAGGCCGACAGCATCGTGATCGGCGGTGGAATGTGTTTCACTTTCCTTGCCGCAGAGGGCCTTTCGGTCGGCAAGTCGCTGCTGGAAGACGAGATGATCGACACCTGCCGCAGGCTGCTGGACACCTACGCGGACGTACTGCGGCTGCCGGTGGACATCGTGGTTGCAGAGCAGTTCGCCGCCGATTCACCACCGCAGACCGTTGCGGCTGACGCTATCCCGAGCGACATGATGGGCCTCGATATCGGGCCGGGGTCGGTCAAGCGGTTCACCACCCTGCTGTCCAACGCAGGGACCATCTTCTGGAACGGGCCGATGGGTGTCTTCGAATTCCCGGCGTTCGCCGCGGGCACCAGAGGTGTCGCCGAAGCGATCGGCGCCGCGACCCGTAAGGGCGCGTTGAGCGTGGTCGGCGGTGGTGACTCCGCGGCCGCGATGCGCGCGCTCGATGTTCCCGAGGGCAGCGTCTCGCACATATCCACCGGCGGCGGCGCGTCGCTGGAATACCTGGAAGGCAAGACGCTACCCGGCATCGAGGTACTGGGCCGGCCCCAGCCGTCCTAAGCCGTCCTAAGCGGTCCTAAGCCCAGTTGAGCCAACCGAAGGAGTCTCGTGAGCCGTAAGCCCCTGATCGCCGGGAACTGGAAGATGAACCTCAATCACTTCGAGGCGATCGCGCTGGTGCAAAAGATCGCCTTCGCGTTGCCGGACAAGTACTACGACAAGGTTGACGTCACGGTCCTCCCGCCGTTCACCAACCTGCGCAGCGTGCAAACCCTGGTCGACGGCGACAAGCTGCGGTTGACCTACGGCGCCCAGGACTTGTCCCAACACGAG
>DASXMA010000106.1:0-1994 GCA_036495965.1 Mycobacterium sp. | reverse complement strand
CCCGAAGGCCGAGGTCGGAGGCGACGCCGCCGCGCGGAATCACGCGGTCGGCATGCAGATGCGAAGGCCCATTCGCGCCGGCCAGCCGTTGCGGACCGCCGACATCGCCAAGCCGGACCTGGTGCAACGCGACGACAACGTCACGCTGATCTTCCAGTCCGCAGGCCTCTACCTCACCATTCGCGGCAAGGCGCTCGACAGCGGCACCGAAGGCGACACCGTCAGCGTGCTCAACCTGCAATCCAAGCGCACGGTATCCGGCGTCGTGATCGGCCGCGACCAGATCGCGATCTCGGTTGCGACGCCTCGGCTGCCCTCCTCCGATACACCCGCGCCGTCCAATGTCGGCTCGGCTGAAACCGCCAATGTTTCGGTCGCCGCCAGCAACAGTTCGCCCACCGCTCCAAAAGCCGAGTAAGGTTCAATGTACTTCTCCAGTATCCGTCGTATCGCGCTTACCGGCACCATGCTGAGCATTGTCAGCGTCGCAGGCGGCTGTTCCTCGATCGACCGTCTTTCGCAGATCGGCGAGCAGCCAAAACTGTCGGCGATCGAGAATCCGACCACGCAACCCGGCTACAAGCCGGTGCAGATGCCGATGCCGAAGCCGGAGGCGGTGTCCTACAACGCCAATTCACTGTGGCGGAACGGCTCGCGGTCGTTCTTCAAGGACCAGCGCGCCCACCAGATCGGCGACCTCCTGACCGTCACGGTCAACATCACCGACCAGGCCAATTTCGCCAACGAGACCCAGCGCAGCCGGACCAACACCGAAGATTCCGGCATCACCAATTTCCTGGGAGCCAACCTGTTGACCGGAAAGACGGCTCTGCCTGGACGCATCCTGACCGCCGATTCCACCGCCTCCAGCGACGGCAAGGGTTCGGTGCAGCGGCAGGAAAGCCTGACCACCAACATCGCCGCCGTGGTCACCCAATTGCTGCCGAACGGCAACATGGTGGTCGAAGGCAAGCAGGAGATCCGCGTCAACTTCGAAAAGCGCGAACTGATCGTCGCCGGCATCGTGCGGCCGGAGGACATCCAGAGCGACAACACCATCGATTCCAGCAAGATCGCGCAGGCCCGTATCGCCTATGGCGGCCACGGCCAGATCACCGACGTGCAACAGCCGCGCTACGGCCAGCAGGTGATGGACGTGCTGTTGCCGTTCTGAGGTTTCATTTGAGAGCTCCCACATCGCATGGCGAACCTAGGCGCCGTGAGATGTCCTACGCGGCCTCCGTCAGCTCCCCTGGCGGAGGCCGTCGTCGTTTTAGCGGCATCGTCGAGTGGAAAATTCGAGATGAAACATCTCGGTGCCGGTTTCGTCCTTGACGGTCATGCGCCAGACGTCGCCCGGCTTTAGCGCGCCGTTCAGATCGCGGATGATCTCGCCGCAGGCGGTGGTCGCCTCGACCCAGGCCGCGTCGGCGTCCGGCAACTCGATACCTTCGTTCCGGACTTTAGAACCGTCGCCGTACGAAATGTGAAAGTAGTAACGGGGCATTGCCTGTAACCACCTCGCCGGTCAAACCGCCAAGCCGCATTGACCGTTCCCCGTTTACATGAGCCGGAAATAAAAATTAAGGTTTTAGTCGCTTTCCGGACATAAGGGGCGTACGCTTTCGAAGGTCGCTAACCGGGTCACCCGGGATCGGCGGCGGCGCGCGGTCGTACTTCTGCCTGTTTGTGAGAGACGATGCGTCAAGCCGCAGGACTCCGGGAGCAGGCGGAAAAGGCCCTGCGTATTGCACGGCAGACGACCGGCGATTTAACTTCGATGCGTCTGACCACATTGGAAGAATATATTGCGCGAGCGAAGCCGCTCGAAAATGGCCGCAACCGTAGCGCGAGATTATGTCGGAAACCGTGCCGACAGAAGGTTGCCGGTTCGCTTAAAACAGGAAGCCGTGGAGGCGTCTACTCGGAACGCCCTGTTCATCCCCACGGGACGAGGCCCAGACCGATTGGGCGGGACATCAAGTTGACCACCC
>DASXMA010000105.1:0-11688 GCA_036495965.1 Mycobacterium sp. | reverse complement strand
CCGACGCCGGTCTGCGGCAGAAGGCCGCCGCGGCGGTCGGCGCGAGCGGGTTCTACGCGAAGTGGTTGCCACAGCTGGTCTTTGGCGAAGGCCAGCGACCGAAGGCGTACAACGAGTTCGGTCCGCTGGCGACGCACCTCCGGTTCATCGAACGCTCCACCCGCAAGCTGGCCCGTAATACCTTCTACGGGATGGCGCGTTGGCAGGCCAAACTGGAGCAACGGCAGGGATTCCTCGGGCGCATCGTCGATATTGGTGCCGAGCTGTTCGCGATGTCCGCGGCGTGTGTGCGCGCCGAGGGCCAGCGTGTCGCCGATCCCACCGTCGGTCAACAGGCCTACGAGCTAGCCGAAACGTTCTGCCAGCAAGCGACCCTCCGCGTCGAGGCCCTGTTCCACGCGTTGTGGACCAACACCGACAGCACCGATGTTCAGCTGACCCAAGATGTCCTGGAGGGCCGTTACACCTGGCTGGAGGACGGAATCGTCGACCAGTCAGAAGGCACCGGACCGTGGGTCGCGGACTGGGAACCGGGTGCATCCACCGAGGCCAACCTGGCTCGGCGCTTTCTGACGGTGTCTGCGCCGACGGAGGCGAATATCTAGCCTGCTGTTCGTTTTCACCGATTCGTCGACAGCCATCGCTAGGGCATGATTGTCGCTATGGCCACCTATGTTGCCGGGGCGGGTGAATTCACCCGCGACACCAACTACATCACCACCCGTATCACCGCTGACGGACGCGATGGTTATCGCGTAGAGCCCGGCCGGTATCGGCTCGTGGTTGCCCGCGCTTGCCCGTGGGCCAACCGCACGATCATCGTCCGACGGCTGCTGGGCCTGGAAGACGTTCTTTCCATTGGTTTTTGCGGGCCCACGCACGACGAGCGCAGTTGGACTTTCGACCTCGATCCGGGCGGCGTTGACCCGGTGCTGAAGATCCCGCGGCTACAAGACGCCTACTTCAAGCGTTTCCCCGACTACCCCAAAGGCATCACCGTCCCGGCCATCGTCGACGTTCCTACCGGCGGTGTGGTCACCAACGATTTCGCGCAGATGACGCTGGATTTCTCCACGGAGTGGGCCGTCTACCATCGCGTTGGTGCGCCGCAGCTATACCCCGAGCGACTGCGGGGCGAGATCGACGAGGTGAGCAAGAGGGTTTATACCGAGATCAACAACGGCGTATACCGGTGCGGCTTTGCCGGCTCGCAGCAGGCCTACGATGCCGCCTACGACCGGCTGTTCACCGCGTTGGATTGGGTGAGCGATCGCCTGAGCGCGCAGCGATACCTGGTGGGAGACACCGTCACCGAGGCAGACGTGCGGCTGTTCACCACGCTGGCCCGCTTCGATCCCGTGTACCAGGGGCACTTCAAGTGCAATCGAAGCAAACTGTCCGAGATGCCAGTGCTGTGGGCATACGCACGTGACCTGTTCCAGACGCCGGGTTTCGGCGATACGGTCGATTTCGTCCAGATCAAACAGCACTACTACATCGTGCACGCCGACATCAATCCCACCAGGATCGTGCCCAAGGGCCCGGACCTGACCGGCTGGCTGGCTACGCACGGCCGGGAAGCGTTGGGAGGCAGGCCTTTCGGAGATGGAACGCCTCCCGGCCCACCGGTCGAGGCCGAGCGGGTGCCGGCCGGCCACGGCGCGTAGCGCTCGGCGGTTCCTCAGAACGTCAGTCGCACGGACCATTCCGCGTGCGCGGCGTCGCGGAGCTCACCAGATGGATCGACCACCAACGTCAGCAATTGCACCACTATCCCGGTCAACCGCCCGCGCTGGGGGTCGACCGTCGGAATGGTGACCGCGAGCCGGGTGCCCGGCCGAAACATGGTGGTGGTGGTGTTGACAGGATCCTCGTATACCCGCAATAGCCGCCACGGTGCCCGAGAGATGGCTTCGGGCACCGAGAGCTGCACCGGATAGCGTTCGCTGACCGGTAGCTCGCCCTGCGTCTGTGGCGCCTGACAGTCGTCGAGGTTGAGCACGTTGCAGTACAGGTACGGCCCCACCCGGGTCAGGTGCCCGTGCGAATAGGCGCTGATCTCCGGTCGCTGTGGGCCGGACTGGCGCACCATCAGCCAGGTTCCAACCCCGGCGCCCACGGCCAGCAGTGCCACCAGCGCCGCAAGCAGCACGGCCATACTGCGTTTCACTCCGACACCGCCGCCGCCCGCCTGCCGGGGCGGCGCCGCATGCCCTCCTGCTCGACCATGACCGGCCGATTACCTCCGAGGCCCGGAATCAACGAGTTGCCGCGGAAGCTGACGATGGTCTGCGCCAGCCCCAGAATGAGCAGTGCGCTGACCGCCGTGAAGCCGACCCACAAATCGGTGTACACCAAAACGCCCAGTGCACCGCCGAGCACCCAGGCCAGCTGTAACGTCGACTCCGAACGTCCGAACCCCGATGCCCGCGATTCCTCGGGCAGGTCGTGTTGCAACGACGCGTCCAGGGACGCCTTCGCGATCGCGCTGGACCCGGAGGTGACCAGGGTGGCAATCACGGCCACCAGCAGGTTGCCCGCCACCGCGGCTGCCAAGGCGACGGCGCACACCGCCACCGTGCAGCGCACCACAAGCACGGCCGGCCTGCCCAGTTGCAGCCGTGCGCAAGTGAAGTTGCCGGCGAAATTGCCGACCGCGGCCGCGGCGCCGATCATGCCAAGCATGCCCAGCTGAACCCAACCGTTGGCTTGGTGTGCCTTGGCGACAAACGCCGGATACAAGAACAGAAAGCCAACCATCACTTTGATGGTGCAATTACCCCACAGCGAGGTGATGATGTTGCGGCCCAAAGGTTGCCGCAGGGTTCCGCCGACCTTCTTGACTTCGTCCGGCCAGCTTCGCCGCAGCGGGTCGCTGTGATTGCGATAGCTCAGGGTGGCGGGGACCTCACCCGCGGTCACCTCGACCCACCGCGGAATCCGCATCGACAGCAAGGCACCGGCAATCGTGACCGCGACGACCACGAACAACGCGCCGGGCAGCTTGAACAAATGGGTGCAGACGAACTCGACACCGCCTGCGATGGCGCCGCCGGCGATGGTGCCGCCCAGCAGACCGAACACGGTGAGCCGGGAGTTGACCCGCACCAGGTCGATGCTCGGCGGCATCACCCTGGGCGTCACCGCGCTGCGCAGCACGCTGAACGACTTCGAGAACACCATCATGGCCAGGGCGCACGGATACAGCACCATCGACGGGAAGCTGCCGGTGGCGCCGTCGTAGTTCATGATCAACACCACCGCCAACGCCGTGCGGAGTGCGAATGACAGCGCCAGCGCGACGCGACGGCCGTGCTGTAACCGGTCTAGCGCCGGGCCGATAAGTGGCGCGATCACCGCGAACGGCGCGATCGTGATCAACAGGTACAGCGCCACTTTGGACTTGCTCTCCCCGCTGGCCGCGGCAAAGAACAGGGTGTTGGCCAGCGCAACGGCCATGGCGGAGTCGACCGCGAAGTTCGCCACCACCGGCCACGTCAGCGCGGTTAGGCCAGACTTGTCCGCGCCGTCGGCGGTGGCCGCCCGCTGGACCAGCCAGTACATGCGGGAGCCCATCTCGCGGCTTCTCTGGGCCGCCGCGCGGGTGACGGTGATCCGTTCGCCGGAGGCGGGACCACGCGATGGCGTGCTGGAGCGGTCCGATTCTGGCTCCTGGCCCAGCGGTGGAAGATAGCGGTTGGCGCTCGGCATCGGCGGGGAACGGCGCGCCCGGCGGTAGTCGGGGTCGTCGGCCGGGTAATTGGCCATCCCGGGGTGCTGGTTGACCGATCCGTTGCGGGTCCGGCGGCCCGGGTGGGAGGCCACCCGGCCCGGATCGTCACGCCGCCGTCCAGACACAAACCAATTCTGTCCTATGCCGTCGGGCAACCGGGTGTGGCTCGCCAACCTAGTATTGGAGACGCAACACAGAGAGGGGACAGCGTGACCGGATCCATCGGGGAATCCGCCGTAGCAACCGAGGCCGAGTGGCCGGCAGGGTTGGCGGCGGTGCTCACGGGTGCGGTCGACGCGGCCAGGGCGGCCGTCGTGGAGTTCGCCGGCCCCGAGGCGGTCGGGGATTACCTGGGCGTCAGTTACGCAGATCCCAACGCCGCCACTCACCGGTTCTTGGCCCATCTGCCCGGTTACCAGGGATGGCAGTGGGCCACCGTTGTCGCGGCCTATCCGGGCGCCGGGCACGCGACAATCAGCGAAGTGGTCTTGGTGCCCGGGCCGACGGCGCTGCTGGCGCCTGAATGGGTGCCCTGGGAGCAGCGGGTGCGACCCGGGGATTTGAGCCCCGGGGACCTACTGGCACCAGTGGCCGATGACCCGCGGTTAGTTCCCGGCTACACAGCCAGCGGTGACCCGCAGGTCGATGAGACCGCTGCCGAAGCCGGGCTGGGACGGCGCTGGGTGATGAGCGGCTGGGGCCGGTCCGAGGCTGCCGAACGATGGCACACCGGGGACTATGGTCCCGATTCGCCGATGGCTCGATCCACCAAACGTGTGTGCCGCGACTGTGGTTTCTTCCTCCCGCTGGCGGGATCGCTCGGCGCGATGTTCGGGGTATGCGGCAACGAGCTTTCCGTCGACGGGCACGTCGTGGACAAGCAGTACGGCTGCGGCGCCCATTCCGACACACCGGCTCCCACGGGCACCGGCTCGCCGATGTATGAGCCATACGACGACGGCGTGCTCGACATGATGGAGAAGCCGACGGAGGCCACGGCACAGCCGACCGAGTCTCCCGCCGAGTCGTCGGAGCCCTCGGGAGAGCCACCAGAGCCGACGGCCGAATCGTCGGAACCGTCGGAGCCTGTGGCGGAGTCGTCGGAGCCTGTGGCGGAGTCGTCGCAGCCTCCCGCCGAGTCGTCGGAGCCCTCGGGAGAGTCACCAGAGCCGACGGCCGAATCGTCGGAACCGTCGGAGCCTGTGGCGGAGTCGTCGGAGCCTCCCGCGGAGTCGTCCGACTAGCCTTTTTCGGCGGCGGCTTTGATGTTCGCCAGCGAGGCGTTCATGCCCTCGACCAATTCGCGTTCGAAGTTCGATGTTCCACCGAAGAGCGCGTTCACCGAGACGTTCGAAAACGCGCTGACGCCGTTTTCAGCGTGCCGGCTCTCAATCACACGGGTGCCCTGGCCGTTCGGCTCGAGCTCGTAGCTCCAGATTGTGCGATTGGTGTTGACCCGGAACGCCAGCTTCTTCTCGGGTACGACCTCGACGACAGTGCACGTGGTGGTCCAGAACAAGCGGTTGCGACGGTTGAGGTTCAGAGTGCGAGTGCCGGGGCGCACCGGGCCGAAGGGCTTCATCCAGCGACACTGTGGGCTCCACTCGGGCATCCGTCGAAAGTCGGAGATCAACGCCCAGACTTTCGAGGCCGGCGCGTTGATGTCAACTTGCGCTTGAAGTAGCGGGGCTGCCATTGCACCTCCCGGGTCTGGAATTGGTCCGAAATCTATTTGTGGTTGAGATAGTTTTCGAGTCCGGTTTGCGCGCCACGTGCACCGCGGCGGGCAGCGGTGAGCTGCAACATGAAGATGCCGGTACCGATCAACCCCGTGCCCAGTCCGGCCAGGGTCACCGGACGCCAACTCTGAAGCGCCGGTACGACGAACGCGGCCACCGCAGCGACCGCCCAGCCCAGGAAGCCGATGGCGACGACGGGCCAAACCTGGAGCAGCATCGGCGGCAGTGGCGGCGCCTCGGGGCTTTCGCCAGGTTCGCTCTCGCCGGGTTCGCTCTCGCCAGGTGCGACAGACATCACGATCAACATAGCCTGCGCTCGCGCGTGAGTACCGCCCGGTTGCGGGCGCGGCGACATCACGCGCGCAAGTGTTTCGCCGAAATTTGCCGCGCCGCAGTGAAACGGCGCAAAGTCCGTCGTTCGCCGTTTCTTGCTCCGAGTTCTCGGCTTCCGTTGTAACCTCGCGCCATGCCTGACAGCGATGCGCGGCTGGCCAGTGACTTGTCGCTGGCCGTCATGCGGCTAGCCCGCCAACTACGATTCCGGAATCCGTCGTCGCCGGTATCGCTGTCCCAGCTGTCGGCGCTGGCGACCCTGACCAACGAGGGGCCGATGACGCCCGGCGCGCTGGCGATTCGGGAACGGGTCCGACCGCCGTCGATGACCCGGGTGATCGCGTCGTTGGCCGACGAGGGCTTCGTGGACCGCACCCCGCACCCCGTCGACGGACGGCAGGTGCTGGTCTCGGTGTCCGAGTCCGGCGCCGAATTGGTCAAGGCGGCCCGGCGCGCTCGCCAGGAGTGGCTGGCGGAGCGGCTTGCGACGCTGGACAGCGACAGGCGCGCCACCTTGCGCGAGGCTGCCGATCTGATGTTGGCCCTGGTCGACGAAAGCCCGTGAGCGCGCGGCATTGTGCTCAAGACGGCCCCGGTGGCCCCGAAAGGATTGCCGACCTGGATGTCCAGGACGTCGATGATCCCGACGACCCGCGACTCGACGATTTCCGTGATCTGAACAGCGTTGACCGCCGTCCCGATCTGCCGACTGGAAAAGCGTTGGTCATCGCCGAAGGTGTCCTGGTCGTGCAGCGCATGCTGGCGTCCCGGTACACCCCGCACGCCTTGCTCGGCACCGACCGCAGGCTGGCCGAGCTCAAAGAGGATCTCGCCGGCGCCCGAGCGCCGTTCTACCGAACCTCCGCCGAAGTCATGGCGCGAGTGATCGGCTTTCACCTCAATCGTGGTGTGCTGGCCGCCGCGAGGAGAGTGCCGGAGCCGAGCGTTGCACACGTCGTCGACGGCGCGCGCACGGTCGCGGTGCTCGAAGGCGTCAACGACCACGAGAACCTGGGCTCGATCTTTCGTAACGCGGCGGGACTGGGCGTGGACGCAATGGTGTTCGGAAGCGGCTGCGCCGATCCGCTCTACCGTCGCGCCGTTCGGGTGTCCATGGGTCACGCGTTGTTGGTGCCGTATGCGCGGGCAACCACCTGGCCCGCCGACCTCATGACGCTGAAAGAACGCGGATTTCGGCTGCTGGCGATGACTCCGCACAGCCAGGCGTGCGCGCTTGCGGAGGCAATGGCAGCGGCGCGCGACAACCCTATTGCGGTGCTGGTAGGCGCCGAGGGTCCTGGATTGACACCGGCCACGCTGCAATTAAGCGATGTGCGCGTGCGCATCCCGATGTCGCGGGGCACCGACTCGCTCAACGTCGCGACTGCGGCCGCTTTGGCGTTCTACGAGCGGATTAGGCTCCGCTCGTGAGCGACGGGCGCGGCCAGCGCTCCCAGTCTGAACCCTGGGCAACGGGTTTGACGGTGGCCGGGTTTGTTGCGGTAGTTACCGCGGCCGCGATTGTGGTGCTCAGTCTCGGCCTCATACGAGTGCATCCGCTGCTGGCCGTGGGGCTCAACATGGTGGCGGCCGGTGGACTGGCGCCGACGTTGTGGGGATGGCGGCGCACCCCGGTTCTGCGCTGGTTTGTGCTGGGTGCAGGAGTAGGCGTGACGTGCGCGTGGCTGACGCTGCTCGCGCTGGCGGTGTCGTAACTAGCGCTGCCCGCCCGAGCGCACCCCGAGCAGCACATCCTCCCACGCCGGAATGACCGGCTTGCCGCGTCGAGTGTGCACCGGCTGCTCTTGGGGCGTGGTGACCGGCGGCTTCACCGGCTCGTCGAAGTCGACGTGCGCCACCCGCGCGAGCGGCCGCAGCGGACGCTCGAAGTTCGGGTCGATCAGCTCACTGGCCGCGTCGTCGATTGCGGTGACTGTTCCGCCGTGAGCGCCCGGAGTGAAGAAGAAATGGGCGTTGTTGTCGGAACGGCCGGCTTTCCACGCAAGCTGCACCGTCCAACGGTTGTCTTCGTTGCGCCAGGCGTCCCAGCTGAGTTTGTCGTGATCGAGGCCGCGCGCCACCAATGCGGTGCTGACCGTCTCCAGCAGGGTGAGTACCGCGGGCCCGTCGACGAGCACCGGATGCGCCGCCGTTGCCAGCTCCGCCGCGCGATAACGCTCCAGCAATACCGGGTTGGCGAACCGGCGGATCCGCGAGACGTCAGAACCCGACGCCGCGGCCACTTGCTCGACGGACGCGCCGGCACGGATCTTGGCCTGAATTTCTTTGGGACTCAGCATGTTGGTGACTTCGATCTCGAGATGAGGTTGCTCCGGCTCTGCGGGCTCGCCGTTCAGGGCAGCCCGCAGTCGGTCGTCGGCCGCCAGTCTGAACTGCTCCGCAGGATCATCACCCTCGCAGATGATGTATTTGCTGTCGGCATCGAGCCCAACCACTTTGAGTTCCCGCATGGTTATCTCCTCGCAGGCTCCGTGCAGGTCAGCGACGGACCCGTCACGTGCGCACTCTAGTCCTGCCAACGCCCATCACCTTGCTGACACGCTGGGCGGTTGCGTCCTGATTGCCGGAGGGTTAAAGGCGTTCGACCACCCAGTCGACGCACTGGGTGAGAGCGCTGACGTCGTCGGGTTCGACCGCGGGGAACATTGCGACCCGCAATTGGTTGCGGCCGAGTTTGCGGTACGGCTCGGTGTCGACGATGCCGTTAGCCCGCAAAATCGAAGCCACCGCCGCCGCATCGACGTCGTCGACGAAATCGATCGTGCCCACCACCTGAGAACGCAGCCCGGGATCGGCGACGAACGGCGTCGTGTACGGGCGCTCCTGCGCCCACGAGTACAACCGCTGCGACGAGTCCGCTGTGCGCTTGACCGCCCAATCCAGCCCGCCATTGCCCAGTAGCCAGTCCAGCTGCTCGGCCATCAGCGCCAGGGTGCCGATCGCCGGAGTGTTGTAGGTCTGGTCCTTGAGGCTGTTCTCTATAGCGATCGGCAACGACAGAAAGTCGGGAACCCAGCGGCCCGACGCCGCAATGGACTCGACCCGGGCCAGCGCGGCCGGGCTCATCACGGCCAGCCACAGGCCGCCGTCGCTGGCGAAGTTCTTCTGCGGCGAGAAGTAATAGGCATCGACCTCGGTGATGTCGACGGGCAGGCCACCGGCGCCGGAGGTGGCGTCGATGAGAACCAGCGCGTCACCCGAATCTGCTGGGCGATGGACCGGCACCGCCACTCCGGTCGAGGTCTCGTTGTGTGCCCAGCCGATCACGTCGACCGACGGGTCGCTCTGCGGCTCCGGGGCGCTGCCCGCATCCGACTTGATGATGATGGGATCGCCGACGAATGGGTTCTTGGCGACGCAGGAGGCGAACTTCGAGCTGAACTCGCCGAAAGACAGGTGCAGCGAGCGCTTGTCGATCAGCCCGAACGCCGCGGAATCCCAGAACGCCGTTGCGCCGCCATTGCCCAGAATGACCTGGTAACCGTCCGGCACGGAGAATAAGTCGGCCACCCCCGACCGAACCCGGCCCACCAGGTTCTTGACCGGCGCCTGCCGGTGCGATGTGCCGAACAACGCGGCCGCCGTGGTGGTGAGTGCCTGTAATTGCTCGGGTCGGACCTTCGACGGGCCACACCCGAATCGGCCGTCGCGGGGTTTGATGTCAGCGGGAATCTCGAGCTGGTCAGCCATGCCAATCAGCGTAGTGAGCGAGGCCAACCCGGTGGCGCGGCGGCCCGATTGCCCTTGCTCGCGACGGTCACATAACGCCTGGCTGAGCCACCTACGCCGGGCGTTGCGGTGTGAGCCAGACCACACAATTTAGGTGACCACTGGTCAGCCCACAGTGGCTTGCAGCCTATGGAATATTCCCGGTACCCGCGGTACTGTCTAGACACAGCACGTCCAAATGTAAACCTCGTTGGGGAGGCTGGATATGGCCAGGACGCGAATGGTCCGGCGTTGGCGCCGAAATATGGAAGTGCGCGACGACGTCGACTACGTCAACATGCTTGCCACACTGTCCGAGGGGTCGGTGCGGCGAAACTTCAACCCGTACACCGATATCGATTGGGAGTCACCGGAGTTCGCTGTCACCGACAACGACCCCCGCTGGATCCTGCCGAATACCGACCCGCTGGGTCGGCATCCCTGGTATCAAGCCCAGTCCGAAGAGCGCAAGATCAAGATCGGCATGTGGCGCCAGGCCAACGTGGCCAAGGTGGGGCTGCACTTCGAGTCCATCTTGATCCGTGGACTGATGAACTACACGTTCTGGGTGCCCAACGGATCACCGGAATATCGGTACTGCCTGCACGAATCGGTGGAAGAGTGCAACCACACCATGATGTTCCAGGAGATGGTGAATCGCGTCGGCGCCGATGTTCCGGGGATGCCGCGCGTGCTGCGCTGGATTTCGCCACTCGTCCCGCTGGTTGCCGGTCCGTTGCCGGTGGCGTTCTTCATCGGTGTACTGGCCGGCGAGGAACCTATCGACCACACTCAGAAAAACGTTCTGCGGGAAGGCAAGTCGCTGCACCCGATCATGGAGCGGGTGATGGCGATCCACGTGGCTGAGGAAGCCCGACACATCTCCTTCGCCCATGAGTTCCTGCGAAAGCGGTTGCCCCAGTTGACCAAACGGCAGCGGTTCTGGGTGTCGCTGTATTACCCGCTGACGATGCGCACGCTATGCCAGGCGATCACGGTGCCGCCCAAGTCGTTCTGGCGGGAATTCGACATCCCACGCCAAGTCAAGAAGGAACTCTTCTTCCGGTCGCCGGAATCGCGGAAGTGGTTGAGCGACATGTTCGCCGACGTCCGGATGCTGGCCTACGACACCGGGTTGATGGAAACTCGCTCTGCGCGGCTGATGTGGCGCCTGTGCAAGATCAACGGCAAGCCGTCGCGCTATCGCAGCGAACCGCAACGCCAACACCTGGCCGCGGTACCGGCCGCATAGGGTTTTACGGGTTCGGTACTTATGCCGCACGTTATTACCCAGTCGTGTTGCAACGACGGGTCCTGTGTTTTCGCGTGCCCGGTGAATTGCATCCACCCGACACCAGACGAGCCGGGCTTTGCGACATCGGAGATGCTGTATATCGATCCGGTGGCCTGCGTGGATTGCGGTGCCTGCGTGAGCGCCTGCCCGGTTGGCGCGATCGCGCCCGAAACCCGGTTGGAGCCCAAGCAGCTGCCGTTCGTCGAGATCAACGCATCGTTCTACCCAGAGCTGCCCGCGGGCGTGAAGCTGCCGCCGACCTCGAAGCTGGCGCCGGTGATTCCGGCTGCCGAGGTGCGTGCCCGACGTCATCCGCTGACCGTCGCCATTGTCGGATCCGGGCCTGCGGCGATGTATGCCGCCGATGAACTGCTCACCCAGCATGGCGTGCGTGTCAACGTCTTCGAGAAGCTGCCCACGCCCTACGGGCTGGTGCGTGCCGGGGTGGCGCCTGATCACCAGAGCACCAAGAAAGTCACCCAGCTCTTCGACCGGGTCGCCCGCCATCGCCACTTCCGGTACTACCTCAATGTCGAGATCGGCAAGCATCTGAGCCATGCCGACCTGCTGGCCCATCATCACGCCGTGCTGTACGCGGTCGGGGCGCCCGACGACCGTCGGCTGGATATCGAAGGCATGGGCCTTCGGGGCACAGGAACGGCCACCGAATTGGTCGCTTGGATCAACGGGCATCCCGACTTCACTGATCTGCCAGTCGATCTCAGCCACGAACGGGTAGTGATCATCGGCAACGGCAATGTCGCCCTCGATGTGGCCCGTGTGCTCACGGCAGACCCGGACGACCTCGCCCGTACCGACATCTCTGACCATGCGCTGGAAGCACTGCGCGGCTCCGCGGT
>DASXMA010000104.1:0-2427 GCA_036495965.1 Mycobacterium sp. | reverse complement strand
CGAAGCCGTCCTCGGTGGTGTCGCGTTCCGGCGGCGTCATGACCCCGGCGTTATTGATCAGAATGTCGATCGGACGGCCCTCGGCGTTGAGTTGTTCGCCCAGCGCGGTGACGGATGCCAGCGACGACAGGTCGAGGGGCTTGATGGTCAATTTGGCGTCGGGAACAGTGGCGCGGATTTCTTCGATCGCGGCCTCACCCTTGGCACGATTGCGGATCGCCATGACAACGTCGGCACCGGCCGCGGACAGCCGCCTGGCCAGCCCCAACCCCAGACCGCTGTTGGCTCCGGTGATGATCGCCAGCTTCCCCGACAGATCGGGCACGGTGGCGACGAGATCGTTGGCCATGCGTATCACTCCTTACTCGGTGTGAGCCCCGTCCTAGTGTGCTCTTTGTGTCGCCGTCAGCGAACCCGAGCGGCATTCTGATCGACGTGGCCCGGGCCTGTCGACAGCGCATCCCTGGTCTGGCGGCTGCGTTGGTCGCGGGCGGGCTACCCGCGCTCGCTTTTCCCGCGCCGTCGTGGTGGTGGCTGGCCTGGTTCGGCGTGGTCCCACTGCTGTTGGTGGTGCGGGCGGCGCCGGGGCCGTGGGCGGCGTCGGTGCGAGCCGCCTGTGGACTTAGCGGGTTTGTGCTCACCAGCCAGTACTGGCTAGTGACCAGCATTGGTCCGATGCTGCTGCTGCTCGCCATCGGGCTCGGCACGCTATGGGCGCCGTGGGGGTGGTTCGCACATCGGCTGTTGTCGGCGCCCGTAGCCATCGGCCGCACGGTTGCCGCCATGGTCGTGTTGCCCAGCGCGTGGGTGGCAGCCGAGGCGGTGCGGTCGTTGCCCTGGCTGGGCGGTCCGTGGGCGTCGCTGGGCGCGTCCCAATCCAACCAGCCCGTCATGCTGGCGTCGGCGTCGCTGGGCGGGGTGTGGTTGACGAGTTTCCTTCTGGTTGCGGTCAATACCGCGATTGCCGGCGTGATCGTGCACCGGGAGGTCTCGGGTCGGCTCGTCGCGTCGGCGGGCGCGCTCGCGTGCGCGGCGCTGGGCCCGGGCTGGTATCTGCTGGGGCCCGCGCCGGTCGCCGGTCCAACGGTGCGAGTGGCGCTGGTGCAGCCCGGCGATATTTCCGACTCCGACGCCCGGCTGGCGGCCAGTGAGACGCTCACCACGGCGGTCGCCGGCCAGCGACCCGACCTGGTGGTCTGGGGAGAAAGCAGCGTGGGACAAGACCTCGGGAGTCATCCCGAGCTGCTGGCCCGGCTCGCGGAGTTGTCCCGACAGGTGGGCGCGGACCTGTTGGTCAACGTCGATGCGCCCGCTCCGACTGGCGGGATCTACAAGTCGGCGGTGCTCATCGGCGGGCACGGGTCACTGGGCAGTTACCAGAAGACCCGGCTGGTGCCGTTCGGCGAATACGTGCCGCTGCGACCGCTTTTCGGCTGGATCACCCGTCACAGCAAGGCCGCCGCCGAGGACCGGCAGCGGGGGACCGGGCCGGTGGTGCTGCACATGGGCGCCCTCACCATCGGACCGTTGATCAGCTACGAGGCAACCTTCTCCGACCTTGCCCGACGCGAGGCGCAGCTGGGCGCCGAGCTGCTGGTGTACCTGAGTTCCACCTCGTCGTTCCAGGGAAGTTGGGCGCAGCCGCAGCTGGCCGCCCAGCCGGCGGTGCACGCCGTCGAGGTGGGCCGCCCGGCGGTGCACGTCGGATTGTCCGGGGACAGTTCGGCCTTCGACTCGCGCGGCCGCCGGCTGGCGGGGTGTCCGTCTGGCTTCCGGGGCGTTATCGTCGTCAGCGTTCCGCTGGCGTCGAATGCCACGCTGTACCAACGGCTGGGTGACTGGGTGCCGGTGACGGCGTTCGCGATCGTCGGCGGTGCCGTCGGCCTGGCGATGTCTCGCTGGCACCACGTGGCTCGCAGTGACACACTGCCTGAGTGAGTAGCAGACGGCTCGCAAAGATTTCGCTGGCCGCCGCCATCGTGATGATGGTCGTGGCGGTGGGCGGCTTCATCGTCTCCCTGGTGCTCAACGCATTCTTTCTGGACAAGTACAACTCCTACGGCGAAGTGCCGATCCCCGGGTCGGGAAGCCTGTACCTGCCCGCCGGCGAAGCCACCATCAGCCTGCACACGGTGGTGATCGGCAGTCCCAACGGCGGTGGCCTGCCGGTGCCACCGCTCGGGGTTACGATCTCGCCGCCCGAGGGGGTGGCACAACCGGTGGTGACGGAAAACATCGGCAGCACAACGACGGTCAACAATGATGCGCATGTGCGGGTATGGGTGGCTCAGATCCCCGCCGCCGGCACCTATAACGTAATGACGGACGGCAAAGTCAACGGATTCATCGACCCGCGACTGGCCTTCGGCCACTCCCGCTCCTATGGCTTTCTGGTGTGGGTGTTTGTTGCCATGTTCTTTGTGGGCC
>DASXMA010000103.1:0-3652 GCA_036495965.1 Mycobacterium sp. | reverse complement strand
TGGCGGTGTTGAAGGTCGGAGCGGCCTATGTGCCGATCGATCCGGCGCATCCGGCCGCACGGATGGAGTTCATGCTTGACGATGCGGCTCCGGTCGCCGCGATCGCCACTGCGGACCTACGTTCGCGGTTGGACGGGTGCGAGCTGCCGATCATCGATGTCGACGACGCCCGGATCGATACCTACCCCGGCACCGCCTTGCCGGCGCCGGCGGAGGATGACATTGCCTATCTCATTTACACCTCGGGTACCACCGGTGTGCCCAAGGGGGTGGCGATTAACCACCGCAACGTGATCCAGCTGATGGCGTCCCTGGACGCCAGCTTGGGGTTGGCGGGACAGGTTTGGTCGCAGTGGCATTCGTTGGCTTTCGACGTCTCGGTGTGTGAGATGTGGGGTGCGCTGTTGCATGGCGGGCGGCTGGTGGTGGTGCCCGAGTCGGTGGCGCGCTCACCGGAAGAATTCCATGCCTTGCTGGTTGGCGAACAGGTCAGCGTCTTAAGCCAGACTCCGTCGGCGTTTTATGCGCTGCAAACCGTCGAAGTGCTATCACCCGAGCTGGGAGGTCAGCTGAACCTTCAAACCGTGGTGTTTGCCGGTGAAGCGTTGGAACCTCAGCGTCTTGGGACATGGCTGAATAACCACCCGGTTTTGCCGCGCCTGATCAATATGTATGGCACTACCGAGACGACGGTGCATGCCTCGTTTAGGGAGATCGTCAGCAGCGATGTCGACAGTTCTGTCAGCCCCGTCGGGGTGCCGTTGGCTCATCTGGGCTTTTTTGTGCTGGACGGCTGGTTGCGGCCGGTGCCGGTGGGTGTGGTCGGTGAGTTGTACGTCGCCGGTTCGGGGGCGGGGTATGGGTACGTGCGCCGGGCGGGGTTGACGGCGTCACGGTTTGTGGCCTGCCCGTTCGGCGGACCTGGAACCCGTATGTATCGCACCGGGGATGTGGTGTCTTGGGGCGCCGATGGGGAGTTGCGGTATCTGGGCCGTGCGGACGAGCAGGTCAAGATCCGCGGGTATCGCATCGAGCTGGGCGAGGTTCAGGCGGCGTTGGCTGCGCTGGACGGGGTGCGGCAGGCGGTCGTGATCGCCCGCGAGGACCTTCCCGGTGACAAGCGTCTAGTCGGTTATGTCACCGGGAGTACGAACCCGGCCGGGATGCGGACAGCACTGGCCGAGCGGCTGCCGGCCTATATGGTTCCGGCCGCGGTGGTGGTGATCGACGCGCTGCCTTTAACGGTCAACGGCAAGCTCGACAAACGGGCCCTACCGGCCCCGGAGTACCAGGATGCCGTTGGTTATCGCGCTCCGGCCACGGCGATTGAGGAGATCGTGGCCGGTGTTTATGCCCAAGTGCTGGGGCTGGAGCGCGTTGGGGTCGACGAGTCGTTTTTTGATCTGGGTGGCGATTCGTTGTCGGCGATGCGGGTCATCGCCGCGATCAATAGATCGTTGGATGCCGGCGTTCCGGTGCGCGCCTTGTTCGAGGCGCCGACGGTTGCCCAGTTGGTGCCCCGTATCGGTGCCGGCGAAGGTGGGCTGGAGCCGCTGACGGCTGCTGAGCGGCCGGCGGTGGTTCCATTGTCGTTTGCCCAGTCCCGGCTGTGGTTCATCAACCAGTTGCAGGGACCTTCAGCCGGTTACAACATACCGGTGGCGTTACGGCTGAGCGGGCGACTTGATGCCGATGCGCTAGGCGAGGCGCTGGCCGATGTGGTGGGCCGCCATGAGAGCCTGCGGACACTCGTTGTCGCGTCCCAGGGGATACCCCAGCAGTTGGTATTGGCGCCCAAGCAGGACTTGGGTTGGCAGGTCGTTGATGCCGCCGGCTGGTCGGTTAGCCGGCTGGAGGAGGCCATCGGGACCGCGGCGGGCTACCCGTTTGACCTGGCGACTGAGATCCCTTTGCGGGCAGGCCTTTTCCGTGTCGCCGAAGACGAGCACGTGTTGGTGGCCGTGGCGCACCATATCGCCGCCGATGGGGTGTCGATCACCCCGCTGGTGCGGGACTTGGGTGTGGCATATGCCAGCCGGTGTGCGGGGCAGGCTCCGGATTGGGCGCCGTTGGCGGTGCAGTATGTCGATTACACGCTGTGGCAGCGTGCACAGTTCGGTGACCTGGACGATCGGCACAGCCCCATCGGCGCGCAGCTGGCCTACTGGCAGGAGGTGCTGGCCGGGCTGCCGGAACGAGTGGAGCTTCCCACCGATCGGCCCTATCCGCCGGTTGCCGATCAGCGCAGCGCCACTGTGCTGGTGGATTGGCCGGTGGAGTTGCAGCAGCGAGTGCGCGCAATGGCCGGAGAGCACAACGCGACCGGTTTCATGATGATGCAGGCCGCCCTGGCGGTGCTGTTGTCGAGGATCAGCGCCAGCGCCGATGTGGCGGTGGGGTTCCCGATCGCCGGCCGGCGTGATCCCGCGCTCGATGAGTTGGTGGGCTTTTTCGTCAACACTCTGGTGTTGCGGGTGGATGTGGCCGGTGATCCCACTGTTGCTGAATTGCTGGCCCAGGTGCGTCAGCGCAGTCTGGCCGCCTATGAGCACCAAGATGTGCCCTTTGAGGTGCTGGTGGAGCGGCTCAACCCCACCCGATCGCTGAACCATCACCCGCTGGTCCAGGTGATGTTGGCCTGGCAGAACTGGCAGAACAATGACCCCGTCGCCGGGTTGGCCTTGGGTGACCTGCAGATCGCCCCGCTGCCGGTGGACGGACATACCGGCGGCATGGATCTGGTGTTTTCGTTGGCTGAACGCTGGACTGAGGCCGGTGAGCCCGCCGGGATCGGCGGGGAGGTGGGGTTCCGCACCGACGTGTTCGACGCCGGCAGCATCGAGTTGTTGGTCGAGCGGTTGCGGCGGGTGTTGGTGGCGATGACTGCCGATCCGGGGCAGCGGTTGTCGTCGATGGACCTGTTGGATGCCGCTGAGCACGCCCACCTCGACGAGATCGGTAACCGGGCGCTGTTGGCCCAGCCGGATACGGCGCCGATGTCAATTCCAGCATTGTTCGCCGCACAGGTGGCCAGCACCCCGCAGGCGGTGGCGTTGGTGTGCGGAAAGCGTTCGTGGACCTACCGTGAGCTCGATCAGGCCGCTAACCGGTTGGCGCATCTGCTGACCAGCCGGCGGGTGGGCCCGGGGCAGTGTGTGGCGCTGATGTTCTCCCGGTCGGCCGAGGCGATCGTGGCGATCCTGGCGGTACTCAAGAGTGGGGCGGCTTATTTGCCGATCGACCCCGCGGTGCCGGCGGCCCGGCTGGAGTTCATGCTGGCCGATGCCGGCCCGATTGCCGCGATCACCACCGCGGACCTAAGCTCGCGGCTAAACCGGCGGGGGCTGCTGGTCATCGATGTCAACAACCCCGGGATTCGCGTCTACCCGCGCAAGGGTTTGCCAGCACCGGCGTCCGACGATATCGCCTACATGATTTACACCTCGGGTACCACCGGTGTCCCTAAGGGGGTGGCGGTCACCCACGGCAACGCGACCCAGTTTTTGATGGTGGCGGATGCCTATGTGCCGGCTGCGGGGGCGTGGACGCAGTGCAATTCCTACGGGTTTGACACGTCGGTGGCGGAGATCTGGATTCCGTTGTTGCACGGGGGGCGGGTGGTGGTGGTGCCCGAAGCGGTGGCGGCGGCGCC
>DASXMA010000102.1:0-2492 GCA_036495965.1 Mycobacterium sp. | reverse complement strand
ACCGAGGGCTCGGCAGAGTCCGAGGGCGAAGCCGATCAGATCAGCACCGAGGAGACGGCCAAGGACTCGCCGGAACCCGAGGGTGAAGCCGACCAGATCAGCAGCGAAGAGGCCACCCAGGATTCGGAAGAATCCGAGGGTGAAGCCGACGCCGGGGACTCGGCAGAATCCGACGTCGACGTCGACGCCGGGGATACGGGTGTAGAGCGCCGTCCGTCGCGGCTGGGTCGCGGATGGCTGGCCGGTATTGCAGCGGCGCTGGTTCTGTTCGCCGGCGCCATCGGGGCGGGCGGCTATTTTGCGCTGCGCTACCACCACGAAAGCCAGGCGATAGCGCGCAGCGACGCCGCTGCGCTCAAAGCGGCAATAGATTGTGTTTCGGCGACCCAGGCGCCAGACACCAACGCGATGATCGCAAGTGAGCAGAAGATCATCGACTGCGGCACGGATACTTTCCGCTCCCAAGCCCTGCTGTACACCAACATGCTCGTCCAGGCCTATCAGGCCGCGAACATCCACGTTCAGGTGTCCGATGCGCGGGCGGCGGTCGAACGCTACAACAAAGACGGGTCCGTCGATGTACTCGTCGCATTGCGCGTCAAGGTGTCCAGCGATAAGTCGGAAAATGAAACCGGCTACCGCTTGCGGGTGAAAATGGCCACAGCCGACGGCCAGTACAAGATTTCCAAGCTCGACCAGGTGACGAAGTGACGTTGGTGGTCGAGGAGACTCAGACCAAGAATCAGACCAAGGCGGTTGTCCCAAAGTCACCGCAGAATGCGTTGGCGCCCTGGCATATTCGCGCCTGTGCATTCGCTGTCGACGTGCTGCCGGGTACCGCCTTGGTGACGACGATGGCGTTGGTCGCCTTGACTGTGTCTCGGCACCCAGTTTGGTGGTGGGTGTGTGTCTCGGTCGGCGGGCTGGCCATCCTGCTGACGTTGGTCAATCGGTTGCTGCTGCCGACCATCACCGGCTGGAGCTTGGGACGCGCTCGCTATGGAATCACGGTGGTGCACCGCGATGGCGAAGGCATCGGGGTGTGGGGGCTGCTGCTCAGGGACTTGGCCCACCTTCTCGACACCGTATCCGTGGTGGGATGGCTATGGCCGCTGTGGGATTCACGGCGCCGCACATTCGCCGACATGCTGCTGCGCACCGAAGTGCGGCGCGTCGAACCCGACGAGGTGCTGCCCAACACGCGGCGCTGGACCGCGGTCGCGGTACTGACCGCCGCGGCGCTATGCCTCGGCGGCGCCGCCGTGAGCTACGCGGTGGTGTACTCCCCCGATCGGGCGAGCGATCAAACTCGCACGCAGATTGCGGTGCAGGGGCCGAAGATCGTCGCACAGATGCTCACGTACGACCCGAAATCGTTGCATGACGACTTCGCGCGCGCCCAATCGCTGGCTACCGACAAATATCGACGCCAGCTGGCGGATCAGCAGGGCATAGTCGAAAAAGGCAAACCGGTCATCAACGAGTATTGGGTGACCGACAGCTCGATCGAATCGGCGACGCCGGATCGGGCGACGATGCTGTTGTTCATGCAGGGTCGGCGAGGCGCGGCGCCCGACGAACGGTACATCAGCGCGACCGTTCGGGTGACTTTCGCCAAAGACGGAAAAGACCGTTGGCGCGTAGACGATCTCACCGTACTGACAAAACCGAAGCCGCCCGGGAACGGAAAATGAGTCCCCGCCGTAAGTTTCAGCCCGGCGAGGAATCACTGCTCGTCGCGCACCCACCGTCGCGGCAGCGGCCGTGGGCGTACCCGCTCACTATCACCATTGCCGCGCTTCTGATGGCAACGGCAATCACGGTATCCACCCTGATGCTGATCTCCCATCAATCTGCTGAGCGTGCGGCCTCGAACAACCGCCAGGCGCTCAACTACGTGACGGGTTTCATGACCGAGTTCACCTCCATTGATCCCTTTCACGCCAACGACTACATAAACCGGATATTGGCCCAAGCGACCGGCGACTTCGCCAAGCAGTACACGGACAAGGCGAACCAGATCCTGCTCCAGGTCGCCCGTGCCGAACCGGCCACCGGCACCGTCCTCGGCGCCGTCGTCGAACGGTGGAACGACGACGGCAGCGTCACCGTGATGGTGGCGACCGCAGTCACCTCCAAGTCACCGGATGAGAAACAGGTAATCGAAAACACGAATCGGTGGACGGTAACCGCAATGCAGGAAGGGAAGCAGTGGAAGATCAGCAACCTGCTGCAGGTGATCTGACCGCCGACGCGGCCCCAGCAGCCTCGCAAGCCGCAGAAGCCGGGGTAACCAAAGAATCTCACGGCGACGACTCTGCCGAGCATGACGAAACCGAGCCTGCGGCAACAGAATCCAAAGAAGTGCCCCCGGATGAGGTCGACGGTGACACAGCAGAACAGCCGGACGGTGATGCTGAGACCGAAGAGGCCGGCGAGACTGCGACGACGACCAAACCCAAGCGCGCCCGCGTCAGACGACTCGCCGGCAA
>DASXMA010000101.1:0-7311 GCA_036495965.1 Mycobacterium sp. | reverse complement strand
CTCCATCCGCTTGTCGCGCGGCAGATCGACGCCTACTAGTCGAGCCATAGGTGGCGTTTCCTCTTATCTCAAGCGGAGGTCTGGTCCCAGTCCGTTCCCGCCTGTTGCGGGGCCCGGCCTCCGTCCGGGCGTGGATGAGCTGGCCCATCTCGTAATAGATGCCAGCCGCTCACTGGTGCTGGGAGGTCTGCATTCAGTTGTTAAACGCCTGCTAGCCCTGTCGCTGCTTGTGGCGCGGATCTGAGCAGATCACCATGACCCGCCCATGCCGACGGATCACCCTGCACTTGTCACAGATTGGCTTGACGCTCGGGTTCACCTTCACGGCTGTTTCGATCCTGTTCTGTCTGCTCGTCGGTTCTGGTTCGGACTTTTACTTGTACCGGTACACGATGCGGCCCCGGGACAGGTCGTAGGGAGACAACTCCACCACCACCCGGTCCTCGGGCAGGATGCGGATGTAGTGCTGCCGCATCTTGCCGCTGATATGGGCAAGCACCTTGTGGCCGTTCTCCAGCTCAATGCGGAACATCGCATTGGGCAGGGGCTCGACCACGCGGCCCTCGACCTCGATGGCGCCGTCCTTCTTGGCCATAACCTCTCAGAAATCCTCGTCGTTTAGTTTCGTTCTCGTTTGCGCCGGATCGGCGCAACATTGACACCGACTTCAAAACGTGAGCCGGTGACAGGAAATTCCTAGGGACGGGGCACACAAAAGCCGGCGCGATGACGCACCGTTAGCCCATACTACCTGCTCGGCGGCGTGCCCCAAAATCGGCGGGGGCTACCTCAGCGCCATCTCCTCGCCCGCATATCCGCTGGACAGCGAGCGCATACTTAAGGGCGATGACTGGACCCGATCCCCAGCCCCGCAAGCCCGTGATCCTGACCGTCGACGACGATCCTGCCGTCTCCAGAGCGGTCGCCCGCGATCTGCGCCGCCATTACGGCGAGCGGTACCGGATCGTCCGCGCCGAATCCGGGCCGGACGCCCTCGAGACGATCAACGAGCTCAAGCTGCGCGGCGACACCGTGGGGGTGTTCGTCGCCGATTACCGAATGCCGGGGATGAGCGGCATCGAATTCCTGGAAGAAGCCATGGATATCTATCCGGTGGCACGCCGGGTGCTGCTGACTGCGTACGCCGACACCCACGCGGCCATCGACGCCATCAACGTCGTCGATCTGGACCACTACCTGCTCAAGCCGTGGGATCCGCCGGAGGAAAAGCTCTACCCGGTGATCGACGGTCTCCTGGAGGCCTGGCGCGCCGAAGGTGACCGCGCGATACCCGTCACCAGGGTGGTCGGCCACCGGTGGAATCCCAGGTCGTGGGAGGTGCGCCAGTTCCTGGCCCGCAACCAGCACTCGTTCCGCTCTTACATGGCCGACGAAGCCAAGGGCAGGCAGCTGTTGGACGCCGCCGGCCTCGACGGCCTGCAACTGCCCGTGGTGATCACCGAGGGCGGTGAAACGCTCGTCGAGCCGACGAACACCGAGTTGGCCGACATGCTCGGCCTGTCCACCAGCCCGTCCCTGCCGATGTATGAACTCGCCGTCATCGGCGGCGGTCCCGCCGGTCTTGCCGCCGCCGTGTACGGCGCATCCGAGGGGCTGAAGACCGTGCTCATCGAAAGCACGACGACAGGTGGCCAGGCCGGACGAAGCTCGAGGATCGAGAACTATCTTGGGTTCCCCACGGGCATCTCGGGCGCCGAGCTCACCACCTCGGCTCGCAGGCAGGCCGAGCGGTTTGGCGCCGAGGTCATCACGACGCGCAAAGCGATCGGACTCGACGTCAGCGGTCAGGCCCGCACGATCGAGTTCGAAGACGGCAGCACGATCGGCGCCCGGGCCGTAGTCCTGGCCACCGGCGTCGACTACCGGCAACTGCGGGTCTCCGGCTGCTGGGACGACCCCAACAACAGCGCAGGCAACTACATCGGCCGCGGCGTTTACTACGGCGCCTCGGTGTCCGATTCCTCGGAGTGCGCCGGGGAGCACGTCTACATCGTCGGCGGCGCCAACTCGGCGGGCCAGGCGGCCATGTTCATGTCGCGCGAGGCGAAGTCCGTGACGCTGCTCGTGCGCGGGCCGTCGCTTGCGGCGTCGATGTCCTACTACCTAATTCAGCAGATCGAGACCAAGGACAACATCCACGTCCGCACCTGTACCGAGGTCGTCGAGGCCATCGGCGAGGACGACCACCTGACCGGCCTGGTCCTCGAAAACAGGCAGACCGGGGAGCAGGAGACCCTCTCTTGCTCGCGCATGTGCTGCTTCATCGGCGCAACACCGCGCACCGACTGGCTCGAGGGAGTGGTGGCCCGCGACGACCACGGGTTCATCCTCACCGGCCCGGACCTGCAGGACGTTTGTGGCTGGACGTTGGACCGCCCGCCCCACCACCTGGAAACCAGTGTGCCGGGCGTGTTCGTCGCTGGCGATGTGCGCGCCGAGTCCGCCAAACGGGTCGCCGCCGCGGTCGGCGAGGGATCGATGGCCGTGATGCTGGTCCACCGGTATCTGGCCGAGTCATGACCACCAAGACGCCGTGTGAGCCCGGCGAGCTGCGCACCCTGTTCCTGTTCGAGGCCCTCACCGACGAGCAGCTCGCGGTGTTATGCACCAACGGGCACATCGAGGACTACCAGCCGGGTCCGATCTGCATCGAGGGCGAACCCGCGACCTGCTTCTACGTCCTCATCGATGGGGAACTCGCGATGTCGAAGCACTCCGGCGGCCAGGACATCGAAACCACCCGGACGTCACAGCGCGGCGTTTATTGCGGCGCCTGGAAAGCGTTCACCGGCCAACCGCAGCAGAGCTACGACGCATCGGTGCACGTGACTAAGCCGGCCCGGTTCTTCGTCATGGACGCACCAGTGTTCGCCAAGTTCATGAAGGACCAGTTCCCGATGGCGGTCCACCTGCTCGACGGGATCGCCGTCGGCCAGGCGCGGACCCGCCGGATCATCGACAACCGGGAGAAGCTACTGACTTTGGGCCGGTTGTCGGCCGGGCTGACCCATCAGCTGAACAATCCCGCGGCGGCGATCGCGCGCGCCGCCGACGACCTACGCGGCCGAATCGCCCGCATGCGGTCAAAACTGGCGATGCTCGCCGACGGCACCGTCACCCCCCGGACTCTCAATGGTTTGGTGCGGCTACAGGAGGCGGTCGCCGAGCAAGTCGCCAAGTCGGCCGCGCAGCACCTGAGCGCGATCGAAACCGCCGACCGCGAGGATGCGGTCGGCGAATGGCTGGACGACCACGGCATCGAGGGCGGATGGGACATCGCACCGACATGCGTCGAGGGCGGCATCGACACCGATTGGCTGGAGCGGATCGCGGCGGCCGCAGAGGAATTGGAGGCGTCGACATCGCTGGACGAGGCGATCCGCTGGATCAGCTACACCATCGAAAGCGAGCTCCTGATGAACCAGATTTCTGAAGCGAGCAAGCGGATTTCGGCGTTGGTCGCCGACGCCAAGCAGTACTCCCAGATGGACAGGGCCCCGTTCCAAGTGGCCGATGTGCATGAACTGCTGCGCAGCACGCTCTCGATGTTCGCCGACCGGTTGAGCAAAGACGCCGGCAAGGACGCTAAAGCGGTCACGGTAATCAAGGATTTCGACAAATCGCTACCCGAAATTCCTTGCTATCCAGGCGATCTCAATCAGGTATGGACCAACATCATCGACAACGCCATCGCCGCGATGCGCGACAAAGGCGGCACGCTGACCGTCCGCACCTGCCGGGAAGGCGAGAGCATGGCCAGGGTCGAGATCTGCGACACCGGGCCGGGGGTTCCCGAAGAAGTACGCGAGCACATCTTCGAGCCGTTCTTCACCACCAAGCCATTCGGGGAAGGCACCGGCCTCGGACTGGATCTGGCCTGGAACATCGTCGTGAAGAAACATCGGGGAGACCTGAGGGTGGAATCGGTGCCCGGCGATACGCGGTTCATCGTGCTGCTGCCGCTGGAGATGGCGCCCGCAGTGGATGTTGCGGATGAGGTAGCACCCGAGGAATAGCTCCCCCACCCTCCCGGTTGCAGCCACCATGACCGATTCTGCTGCTAGCAAGCCCAATCTCGGCCGGTTCGGATCGTTCGGACGCGGCGTCACGCCCCAACAAGCCAAAGAGATCGAGTCCCTGGGATACGGGGCGGTTTGGGTGGGGGGTTCACCAGCCGCCGAGCTGGCCTGGGTCGAACCCATCCTCGAAGCGACGAGCACACTGCAGGTGGCCACCGGCATCGTCAACATCTGGACGGCGCCCGCCCAGCCGGTCGCCGAGTCGTTCCACCGAATCGACAAGGCCTACCCGGGCCGCTTCCTGCTCGGTATCGGCGTAGGCCACCCGGAAGCCGTCAGCGAGTACCGCAAGCCCTACGACGCGCTGGTGGAGTACCTGGACAAGCTCGACGAGTACGGCGTGCCGGCCAACCGTCGCGTGGTGGCGGCCCTGGGTCCAGGGGTTCTGAAGCTGTCCGCCCGGCGCAGTGCCGGCGCCCACCCCTACCTGACCACCCCCGAGCACACCGCGCAGGCCCGCGAGTTGATCGGCCCGTCGACGTTCCTGGCGCCCGAGCACAAGGTGGTGCTGACCACCGACGCGGGAAAGGCACGCGCGGTCGGCCGCAAGGCGCTCGACATCTATTTCAGCCTGGCCAATTACCGCAACAACTGGAAGCGGCTGGGCTTTTCCGAAGAGGAAGTCACCCGGCCGGGAAGCGACCGCCTGGTGGATGCGGTGGTGGCCTATGGCACCGTGGACCAGATCGCGGCACGGCTGAAGGAACACCTCGACGCCGGGGCCGACCACGTGCCGGTGCAGGTCCTTACCAAAGATGAAAACCTGGTATCGGCACTGGCTGAGCTGGCGGGGCCGCTCGGACTGAGCTAGCAGATGCGGAGGGGGACGCAGATGACTGACGCAGTTTCACTGAAACCCGACCTGGGCCGTTTCGGTGCCTGGCTGCCTACCCGTTCCATCACCCCGGAATTGGCCGCAGGGATCGAATCGCTCGGCTACCGCGCCGCCTGGATCGGGGGATCACCCGATGCCGACCTGGCCTGGGTCGAGCCTGCCCTGGCGCAGACCACCTCGCTGCAACTTGCCACCGGGATCGTCAATATCTGGTCCGCACCGGCACCGGCCGTCGCCGAATCTTTCGAACGCATCGAAAACGCCTATCCGGGAAGGTTTTTGCTCGGCATCGGGGTAGGTCACCGCGAACACACCGAGGAGTACATCAAGCCCTACGACGCATTGGTCGATTACCTCGACGAACTCGATGCCGCGATGGTGCCGACCAGCCGTCGGGTGCTGGCGGCGCTCGGGCCGCGGGTGTTGCAGCTGGCGGCGGAACGCAGCGCGGGCGCGCACCCGTACCTGACCACACCGCAACACACGGCCAAGGCGCGCGAACAGGTGGGCAAGTCGGTGTTCCTGGCGCCGGAACACAAAGTGGTGCTCACCACCGACCGTGACGAAGCCCGCGCGGTTGGCCGCAGCTTCGTCGACCACTATCTGGGTCTGAGCAACTACGTCAACAGCTGGCTGCGGATGGGATTCACCCACGACGACGTGCGAAAGCCGGGAAGCAACAGGCTGATCGACGCGGTCGTGGCCTACGGCACCCCCGATGCCATCGCGCAACGCCTCAACGAGCATTGCGAAGCCGGTGCCGACCACGTGGCGATCCAGGTGCTGGGCGGCTGGAACGAAGAAACGCTACTACCTGCGCTGAGCGAACTGGCCGGGCCGCTGGGGCTAAGTCGCGCAAACTGACCACCCGGCTCGGTTAGGGTTTGACTATGCGCCTGCTAGTCACCGGTGGTGCCGGTTTCATCGGCACCAATTTCGTCCACAGCACCGTACGCGAGCGTCCCGACGTTTCGGTGACGGTGCTTGACGCCATGACCTACGCCAGGCGGCGCGAGTCGCTGGCCGACGTCGACAATGTCATCCGGCTGGTGGAGGGCGACATCACCGACGTCGCGCTGGTTTCCACGCTGGTCGCCGAGTCCGACGCGGTCGTGCATTTTGCAGCCGAGAGCCACGTGGACAACGCGCTGGACAACCCGGAGCCGTTTCTGCACACCAATGTCATCGGGACGTACACCATCCTGGAAGTGGTACGCCGCTACGGTGCGCGGCTACACCACATCTCGACCGATGAAGTCTACGGCGACCTGGAGCTCGACGACCCACAGCGGTTCACCGAGTCGACGCCCTACAACCCGTCGAGTCCGTACTCGGCGACCAAAGCCGCCGCCGACATGCTGGTCCGGGCCTGGGTGCGGTCGTACGGGGTGCGCGCGACAATCTCCAATTGCTCCAACAACTACGGGCCGTATCAGCACGTCGAGAAATTCATACCGCGCCAGATCACCAACGTGCTCACCGGCCGCCGGCCCAAGTTGTATGGCAGCGGTGCCAACGTTCGCGACTGGATTCACGTCGACGACCACAACAGCGCGGTCTGGCGGATCCTGGACAAGGGCGAGATCGGCCGGACCTACCTGATCAGTTCCGAGGGTGAGCGCGACAACCTCGCGGTGCTGCGCGCGCTGCTGCAGATGATGGGTCGCGAGCCCGACGACTTCGACCAGGTGACCGACCGCGTCGGTCACGACCTGCGGTACGCCATCGACCCTTCGGCGTTGTGCGACGAATTATGTTGGGCGCCAAAGCACACCGACTTCGACGAGGGTCTGCGCGCCACCATTGACTGGTATCGGGCCAACGAATCCTGGTGGCGTCCACTCAAGGACGCCGCCGAGGCCCGCTACGAAGAACGAGGTCAGTGAGATGAAAGTTCGCGAGCTCGACATCCCCGGCGCCTGGGAAATCACTCCTGAGATCCGTGGCGACTCCCGCGGACTGTTCTTCGAATGGCTCACCGATCGCGGGTTCACCGGTTTTGCCGGTCACTCGTTAGACGTCCGGCAAGCCAACTGCTCGGTCTCTGCGTCCGGTGTGCTGCGTGGGCTGCACTTCGCCCAGCTGCCACCGAGCCAGGCCAAGTATGTGACCTGCGCGTCCGGTTCGGTCTTCGACGTCGTCGTCGATATCCGTTTGGGCTCACCGACATTCGGCCACTGGGATTCAGTTGTGCTCAACGACTCCGACCGCAGGACGATCTACATCTCTGAGGGTCTCGCTCACGGCTTCCTTGCGCTGCAAGACAATTCGACGGTGATGTACTTGTGCTCGGCGGAATACGACCCGCAGCGCGAGCACACCATTTGTGCCACCGATCCCGCGCTGGCAATCGACTGGCCTTTGGTCGACGGCACC
>DASXMA010000100.1:0-10097 GCA_036495965.1 Mycobacterium sp. | reverse complement strand
ATGCTCTACGCACTGGCCGAACCCGGACCCGAGGGAGCGCGGCTGCGCGAGCTGCTGGCCGGCCCCGTTGAAGATGATGACGCGGTGACCGAGGCCCTGACACTCTTGCGGGCGTCACCGGGCATGGCCAAGGCCAAAGACTTCCTGGCGCAATATGCCGCAAAAGCGCGCCATGAGCTGGCCCTTTTGCCCGACGTGGCCGGGCGCCACGCACTGGAGGCGGTGGTCGACTACACCATCAGCCGGCACGGCTAGCGCAGATTGCTGCGCTTCTATTTGGCGCTGCGGAACCTGCGAGGTCATCTCGGGCGTTCAATTGGCTGTAGTGAGCAAGAAGTGAGTGTTCCTAGGAGGACACGGATGACCTGGCATCCCCATGCCAACAGCTTGAAGACCTTCGTCTTGTTGGTCGGTATGTCCACGTTGATCGTGGCCGTTGGCGCAATGTTCGGCAGGACAGCGCTGATTTTCGCAGCCCTGTTCGCCGTCGGCATCAACATCTACACGTACTACAACAGCGACAAGCTGGCGTTGCGGGCGATGCACGCCCAGCCCGTGTCCGAGCTGCAGGCACCGGTGATGTACCGTATCGTGCGCGAGCTGGCCACCAGCGCGCACCAGCCGATGCCACGGCTGTACATCAGCGACACCAACGCACCCAACGCTTTCGCCACGGGCCGTAACCCGCGCAATGCTGCGGTGTGCTGCACCACCGGCATCCTGGAAATCCTCAACGAGCGTGAGCTGCGCGCCGTGCTGGGTCATGAGCTCTCCCACGTCTACAACCGCGACATCCTGATCTCCTGCGTGGCCGGCGCTATGGCGTCGATAATCACCGCGCTGGCGAATCTGGCCATGTTCGCCGGAATGTTCGGCGGTGACCGAGACGAAGAGAACCCTTTGGGAGGCGTTGGGCTGCTGCTGGTTTCGTTACTCGGTCCGATCGCCGCGACGGTGGTGCGGCTGGCGGTGTCTCGTTCCCGGGAGTACCAGGCCGACGAGTCGGGTGCCATGCTGACCGGTGACCCACTGGCGTTGGCGTCGGCGCTGCGCAAGATCTCCGGCGGCGTACAGGCGGCTCCGCTGCCGCCGGAGCCGCAGCTGGCCAGCCAGGCGCACCTGATGATCGCCAACCCATTTCGTGCGGGTGAGCGCATCGGGTCGATGTTTTCGACACACCCGCCAATCGAGGACCGCATTCGCCGGCTGGAGGCGATGGCGCGAGGCTGACGATGCGTGCCTGCTCGGATTTGATATCGCATGCGCTATCAAATCCGGTGTAAGCGTCTCCATCCGGAGCGCCGGTTAGTCGCTGGGTATGAATGACTGCCGAAATCGATAGCACATGTGCTATCAAATCCGGCGTGAACCGTTATGCCTACCGTGTGGAATGGTTGCCCGACGAGGAAGCTTACGTCGGGTCGTGTATCGAACTGCCATTCCTGAAGCGGGCATCGCCGACCGCGGAACAAGCCATCGCCGATCTCGCCGGCGCCGTCGATCAGTACGTGCAAGATGTGCAAGCTTGCGGCGAAGAGGCGCCCACACCATTAGGCGAACGCCGCTACAACGGGACGTTCGTCGTCAGGACGTCCCCGGAGCTGCATGGGCGCCTCGCCCTCGAAGCCGCCGAGCAACGTGTATCGATGAATCAGTGGGTGGTTCAGAAGCTCAGTGGGCGAGACTTAGGCGGCGGCGTCGGGTCTTCCGGGTTCGATTAGGTTGCGAGCGGGTCGGTGGACGAGGTGGCCCGTCTCGAATACACCGTGAATCCGAACTGTCCCACCGGTGGCCTCATACTGGTGCTGCCAGTCGGTAATGGCTTGGTGTGCAGCGTGATCCATGTAGTTGACTGAAATGGTGACCGACACTTTGTGACCGGACGGGATTGATGCCAGCACGCGCGTCAGCCGGGGCAGGGCAAGGAATGTGCACGCGGCGCCCTCGATGCCCACGTGCCATTGGTCACCGATGGGCATTGCCTCAACCTTGGCCCGGATCACCCGCCATCCGGTCAACGTGATGGCCAAAGCGAGCCCGATCATCACGCCGTGCAGCAGATTGAGGAAGACGACGCCGATGGCGGTCACCACGTACACGGCGAGATCCCCATGCTTCATTGCGGTTTCGATGTGCGCGGGCTTGAGCAGCTGAATCCCGATGACGATGAGCAGGCCGGCAAGGGCGGCGGTCGGGATCTCTTCGACCAACTCTGCGAATGGAACCGTGAATAGCAGGATCCAGACACCGTGCAGTATCGCAGACGCGCGGGATTTCGCCCCTGCGTTGACATTGGTTGAGCTGCGCACGATTACACCCGTGATCGGCAGCCCACCGATGGTTCCCGACACGACGTTTGCGACACCCTGTCCGATCAACTCGCGGTTGAAGTCGGTGCGCGGCCCATTGTGCATCCTGTCGACCGAAACCGCCGACAGCAGGCTCTCCACGCTGGCGATGAGCGCGACGGTGATGACGCCGACCCCGACTGCGCCCCAGTTACCGTGGGGAAGGTCCGGCAGTTGCACCGCATCCAGCGGCGACCCGTCGAGATCGATCCGCCTCACGTGGAATGGGAAGACCACCGAGATAACTGTCACGGCCACGATGGCGACCAGCGGCCCTGGAACACGGCGTGCTTTGGCCGGAACCCACCGCCAGGTGATCAGGATGACGATTACCAGGACGCCCAACAGGGCCCCGGGCCGGTGCGCGCTGATAATCTGCCCCGGTAGGCCAACCAGGTTGTGCCAGGCCGTGCTTTTCGATTTTCCGCCCAGCAATACATGCACCTGTTGCAGTGCGATCGTGACCCCGATGCCGGCCAGCATCGCGTGGACGACGACGGGCGAGATCGCCAGTGCGGCCCGCGCAACACGGCTGAGCCCCAACAGAACTTGCAGTACGCCGGCGGCGGCGGTGATCAAACACGTTACCCCCCAACCGAAGTCGGAGACGAGACCGGCAACGACGACGGTCAGCCCGGCCGCGGGGCCACTAACCTGCAGCGGTGATCCGCCCAATGCTCCGACGATGATTCCTCCGACAATTGCGGCGATCAGACCGGCGAGCACCGGTGCGTTGGACGCGATCGCGATCCCCACGGACAAGGGGAGCGCGACCAGGAAAACCACGATCGATGACGGCAAGTCGTGCCGCAGAATCGATCGCAACCGGTCGAATGACGGTGCCCGGTTTTGTTCGTCCTCGTCTAGACCCTGTTCGCCGGGAGGTTCGATGTGTTGGATCGGTGGCTCCCTCGTTAGGACCTAGCAGGGGACGTTCCGATATCCCGCACTTGCGTTCAGTAACGTCGGCGTAACTGATTGGCACACAGACGATTACACCCCGCGTAACACCCTGGGAACGCCCGGCACCTCGTTCGACGGTATTGGCGTCGCTCAGCGTGGGTCAAGCTGACGAGGCGGGCGCATAGCGAATGCAAATATTTTCGTTACGCCAGGAGAAGCAGCCAACTCAGAACCCTGAGCCGTGCACTTCGTGGCCCGGCACCTCGGCGATCAGGCCGGCGTAGGCCTCCTCGACGGTCGAGCCGTAATTGATCACCGCGTCGACTTCGCGCGCGATCGGCATGTTCAGCCCGAACTCGTTCGCGAACTCCATGATCACGCTGGCGGCCTTGACGCCCTCGGCGACCTGGTTCATCGACGCGATGATCTCGTCGATCTGTTTGCCCGCGCCGAGTTGTTCGCCGACGTGGCGGTTGCGGCTGCGCTGGCTGGTGCACGTGACGATGAGGTCACCCAGCCCGGCCAGTCCGGGGAAGGTTTCGGCATTTCCGCCGATCGCTACCCCCAGCTTCGTCATCTCGCGCAGCGCGCGGGCGATTATCAGGGCGCGGGTGTTTTCGCCGATGCCCAGCGAGTAGCCCATGCCGACCGCGATGGCGTAGACGTTCTTCAGCGCGCCGGCCATCTCCACCCCGACGACGTCGTCGGTGGTGTACACCCGAAAGCGCCGGGTGCGGAACAATCCCGAGAGCCGGGTCGCCAGATGCTGGTCGGGCATTGCCAGCACGGCAGCGGCGGCATATCCCTCGGCGACCTCGCGGGCGATGTTCGGCCCGGCCAGGATGCCTGCCGGATGGCCGGGCAGTAGCTCTTCGATGATTTGCGACATCCGCATGTTGGTGCCCTGCTCGAGGCCCTTGACCAAAGACACCACCGGCACCCATGGCCTCAGTTCTTTAGCCAGCTCGGTGAGTACGCCTCGGAAACCATGGGATGGCACGCCCATGACGACGACGTCGGCGCAGTTGGCGGCCTCGGCGAAGTCGGTGGTGGCGCGCAGCGTGTCGCTGAGGATGACGTCATTTCCGAGGTAGCGGTTGTTGCGGTGATTTTCGTTGATGTCCTTGGCGGTTGCCTCGGAGCGCACCCACTGCAGCGTCGGTCCGCGGCGCGCACAGATCGACGCCACTGTGGTTCCCCAGGAACCGCCACCGAGGACAACGACTGTGGGTTCGCGCTTCTCAGCTGCCATGGGGTTGAGCCTATTGCCGTAACCGCACATTTAGTAGCGGTTCACCCGAGTCCGGAAGTGCCCCGTCTACCCTGCCAAGCGCGCCCGGTCGCCGGCGCGGCCGAACGCCATCGCCTCCTCGACGCGATCGAACCGGTAGTCGATGGCGTCGGCAAGGTAGTTCTGCCGTACGTTCCACGGCCGCTTGGTGCCCGACTTGGGCAGTGCATGCAACGCCCGCTTCACGTAGTTGGCCTGAATGTCCCACGACGGCTTCTCGGCCATTGGCTGGTCGCCCAGGTGTGGGGCGGCGTGCGTGTAGCCGTGAGAGGCCATGTGTGCCAGCAGTTTTGCCGTGGCCCGAGCGGTGATGTCGGCCCGCAGCGTCCAGGAGGTGTTCGTGTAGCCCACACACCAGAACAGGTTGGGTACGTCTTCGAGCATGTGCGCCTTGTAGACGAAGCGGTCCCGCGGATTGATCTCGATGCCGTCCAGGCTGATCGAGGCGCCGCCCAGCGCCTGCAACTGCAGGCCGGTGGCGGTGACGATGATGTCGGCGTCGAGGTGGCCGCCGGATTTCAGCGCGATACCCGTGGCGTCGAAATGGTCGATGTGGTCGGTGACCACCTCGGCACGGCCCGCGGTGATCGCGGTGTACAGGTCGGCGTCGGGGATCAGGCACATTCGCTGGTCCCACGGGTTGTACCGAGGTTTGAAGTGGGTGTCGATGTCGTAGCCGTCGGGCAAGTTTCTGGTCGCCACATGTCGCAGGAGCCGCTTGATCAGCCCGGGCGTCTTTCGGGAGAAAAACCAGAGCAACGCCTCCGCCACAGCGGCGTACGTCCGGATGACCTCGTGAGCAGCCCTGCGAGGCAACACTTTACGAGCGGCTGCGGCGAACCTGCTGTATTTGGATGTTGCCAGCACGTAGGTCGGCGAGCGCTGCAGCATGACCACTTTTGCCGCGCGCTCTGCCAGTGCTGGAATGAGCGTGATCGCGGTGGCTCCGCTGCCGATCACCACGATCTTCTTGCCGCTGTAGTCCAGGTCTTCCGGCCAGTGCTGGGGATGCACGACGGTGCCACTGAACTGCTCGATGCCGGGGAAGTCGGGTGTGTAGCCCTCGTCGTAGTCGTAGTAGCCGCTGCCGAAGAACACGAACCGACTGCGGTAGTGCCTCGTCGCACCCTCTTGTTCGACGGTGACCATCCAGGTGTCGCTGGACGAATCCCAGTCCGCCGAACGGACGTAGCTGTGGAACCGGATGTGGCGGTCGATGCCGTGTTTGTGCGCGGTTGCGATCAGGTACTCGCGGATGTGGACGCCGTCGGCAACGCCTTCCTTCCGGGTCCACGGCTCGAACGGAAAGCTAAGCGTGAAGATGCTGCTGTCGGAGCGCACGCCGGGGTAGCGGAACAAATCCCAGGTGCCGCCGATCTGCTCGCGCCGCTCCAGGATGGTGTAGGTCATTTGCGGGTTGCGCTCGATGATCCGATAGGCCGCGCCGATGCCGGAGATACCGGCGCCGACGATCACGACGTCGAAGTATGCGGCGTCGGCCGCACTGCCGTCGGCGGCTTCCTGGGGAGTCACGGCCATCGTGAACCTCGCTTGAATAGTGGATCCGTCACTACATTAGGTACCCACCGGTTGGTCGAACCAGCGGCCCTCAAAGGGGGTCGTCATGACGGTTCCATGAGCACGTCGACGTGCAGGGGCGCGCACCGGTCGATCAGCCAGATTTGGTCGGCCGGGCTGGCGAAGATGCGCGCGTGCGACGGGTCCTGGGTGAACGCGTCGGCGCACCGGTCGCCGAAGAAGACGTATGCCTTGGTGTCGTTGCATTGCCGGGACATCCACACCAGGCCGTCCAACCCGGCCTTGTGGGCGGCCTCGGCCCAGCGCACCGTGGTGGCATAGCTGGACGCCGGGCTCGACGTGAGCTCGGCGGCGGTGACCTTGAGACGGCGCAGCCCGGTGCCGTGCAGCACTCCGACGCGCAGGCGCTGCGTCAGCTTCAGCCGGACGAGCACCTTGGTCGCGTATTGGTCATGGGGGAGCAGGCCCCCCTCGACCGGGATGTCGTGCAGCAGCGTCTCGGCTATGGCCGCGTCCTCGGTGTCCGCCGCGTACATGATCGGCACCTTGGGCTTCCCGAAGAAGCCGAACCGTGTCGGCGAGCCGAAGCCGGGGTTGAAGTCGGTGGCGGTTCGGGTGGCCGACAGAACGCGGTAGAGCAGGTGTCCCGCCGGCAGGGCGGCGATGGCCGGGTCGAAGGGATCCGGTGGTCGTCTCACTGGTCCTGTTACCAAGAGACGGCCAGGGCCTCCGCGGCCACCGCGACGACCCGGTCCGGATCCGTGGTGATCTGGTCGACCGGCCGGTCCCCATCCAGGTAGGTGGTGGGTGCGCAGAGCCATTGCACCAGACCCGCTTCCGACCAGCCGTTTTCGTCGGCAACCTCGAGCAGGCGTCCGATGACGGCCAAGGGTTTGCCGTCCGGCCCGAACTGGAACCCGGGATAGGAAAGGTAGTTGCCCTGGCGGACCGCGAGCAGCGCCTTGTTGCGTCGCGCGGTGGTGGCCAGGTTGCGTGGTGCGCTAGACCGCGACCCCATCCGCTTGCCGGCTTCGGTGCTGGTCAGCATCCCGAACTCGGCCTCGATGCGGGCATAGAGGTTCTGCTCGGCCTGCACGGCCCGCGCGACGGCGGGCTCCGTGTACACCGTGATCGACGACAATGCGACGCCCACGGCGTGAGCGCTCTCGCGAAGGCGTCGGTTCGCGGCGTCCAGCTCGGCGACCGTGGGGGGCATGGCAGCGCTCCTTCATTCGATTCGTGCACTCTAGTCTAACGCACGAATCGAACGCCCAGCCGTAGCTCTAGCGGTAGTTGACGAACTGCAGCGCCACGTCCAGGTCGGCCTTCTTCAGCATCGCGATGACGGCCTGCAGGTCGTCGCGCTTCTTGCTGCTGACGCGGACCTCGTCGCCCTGGATCTGGGTCTTGACGTTCTTGGGCCCCTCGTCGCGGATCAGCTTGGTGATCTTCTTGGCGTTCTCGCTGCTGATGCCCTGCTTGAGGGTGCCGTTGACTTTGTAGGTCTTGCCGGAGGCCTGTGGCTCGCCGGCCTCGAAAGCCTTCATCGAGATGTCGCGGCGAATCAGCTTTTCCTTGAAGACGTCGATGGCGGCCTTGACGCGCTCCTCGGTGGACGACGTCAGCTCGACCGCCTCGTCGCCCTTCCAGGCGATCTTGGTGTCGGTGCCGCGAAAGTCGAATCGGGTGGCCAGCTCCTTGGCTGCTTGGTTGAGTGCGTTGTCGACCTCCTGTCGGTCGATCTTGCTGACGATGTCGAACGATGAGTCCGCCATTCGATCCGTCCCTTCATCCGGTGATAGCCGTTTGTGCCCTGTCTACCCGCTCGTTGTAACCTGCTAGGCGGCAGGTTGCCCGAGCGGCCAATGGGAGCGGACTGTAAATCCGTCGGCTTACGCCTACACAGGTTCGAATCCTGTACCTGCCACCACAGGTCAAGGGTTATTTTTGGCCACTGCAACGGGTTTGGGAGTGGTCACCATCCGCAGGGCGTCCGCAGCACTGTCAAAGGCGTCTGCAACGGCGTCGAGGTCATCGGGGAACAGATGTCCGTATTTATCCAGCGTGAGCACCGCTGACTTGTGCCCGAGTAGCTTCTGGACCACCTTGACGTTGGCCCCTTCGCAATGCTCACGCCCATTTACTACTTCCCACCATCCACGGCATCCCGGTCATCCACGCTGCCTCTTGAGACCGCAAGGCCGGGCCAAGCCTCCTGCCGCGGCGGCCTCGCGCTTTGCCGATGACTGAAGTGGCTGTGGCCGGTGCCCTTTTCACGCAGCCAGCCGGGGGTGTGCCACTCCTTCTCAGGCTGTGGCTCACCGATCCAGCCACGCTCAGCGCCCACGACGTTCTCCGTTAATCCATGGTGCCGGGCCAGAACCCAAGTGGAAGTCGGGGTCGACCAAACGGCGGCTGTGCTTCAGATGTGCGAACTTCTGCCGAAGCTGTTCCATCGTCAGGATTCGCCAGATGGTGCCGCAGTCACAGTCCCAGCGCTCCGGATTTTCCTTCGTTGGTGCCGGATGCGGGTGGTGACCGTCATGCCGATGGCGCTCGACCCATTCCCCGATTTTCATTGGCCAGGACTCCGAAAGATCAAGCTCCGCAAGCGAGACGCTCTTGCCCGGCGCCGGTCGGCGTCGGCCGCTTCGTCATCCGAGCCACCCGCGAGCGTGGGGTTGGCGTGCCGTCCAGTCGGAGCTTGGCGACGGCAACTCGTGAAGCAAAATGAATTCTACTGGAAGCAGCCCTTGTCAGGATGCACAACTGGCCCTGACGCCCTCGCGGTGGCATTCCCCAGTAGCCGCCTTGGATAGCGTCGGCGGGATGGGCGACGACAAGCCGCCCGGACGCGCCCGCCAGGCCAATCCACCACCCGTGCCGGTGGGCGTCTGGGGCACCGTCTGGTCGGCCCGGTCCGCCGTACTGCCCGTCATGGCGGGCCAGGCCACCAACAGCTACGCGGGCAGATCCACCCGCAGCGCCAGGTGCTGACCGAGTATCCCGCGCAGCGCGGCATCCATCGGATGCGCGGAAGTGAGGTCGTGGCCGAACCGGCTGTCCACCATCACTACCGCGCCCCCGCGCAGTCCGGCGGTGTCGACCTGATCGACGAACGGATCGAACAATGCGGGCGGCGTGGCCAGGTAATACAGCGCCCGGCGCGACTCATTCAACCCGGCGGCATACATCAGTCCGTGTTGGGTGATCACGAAGAGTTCCGAGGTGATCCTGGCGTTCGGGGTCTCGGCTTTGCCCCATGCCACTGCGGCGCGCCGGGTCTGTGCCAATCTATCCGGGACGTCGTCACTCAGCGTGAGTAACCGTTCGACGAGTGCTTCACCCATTCGCGGATATCCGTCGATTGCGGGTCTGAAGTACCGCTGGAAGATCTCGCCAAAAAAGTCGTACAGTTGCTCGCTCATCGCGGCTCCCCAGGTTTCAGACAGACACCTCAATTGTGCACCCGTACCGTCAGCTGAGCACGAGTGTGGCCACGACGGCGACCTCGCTGATGTCGATGTCGTTGGTCGCGGTGCGCAGGGGCCCACAATGCCCGATGAGGCGCGTGCGAAGACGTTCTTTGGCAACGACATGCCGCGCCACCTTCGGTGCGGCTCAACGCACGCGACCAGACTCCTCTAACCCGGTGCGGCGCGCCAGTGTGACCGAACAGGACCGATCCGAGTACGGCGGGTTACCGGATCGATTGCGAAGCGTGCTGTGCCGCAGTCGATTTGGTTATCCAGCGATTGCCGTGAGTTTATGGACCACCGCTTCGTCACCCGGACCACCCGCGAGCAATGGGGTTGGTGTGCGCCGAGCCGGGGCTATCGGCGCATCTCGTGAAGCAAATTAACTATAGGCCAAGCTGGTTCAATCCCAACTTATTGAATGTGGCCAGGAGGGCGTGGTCTGCAGCCATGCTTTTCTAGGCGGTGATCGGGTGTGGCTCGCTCAATCCCTGTCGCCTGCGGGCTGACTACATACTGGCTTGCCAGCCCGGTCACCGC
>DASXMA010000099.1:0-7185 GCA_036495965.1 Mycobacterium sp. | reverse complement strand
GTCGCATCACCTCATGTCTGACGCTGGCGGTGATGCATGACGGTGACGACATCGTCACCATCGAGGGCCTCGGTTCCCCAGATGCCTTGCATCCCTTGCAGGCCGCGTTTATCGAGCGCGACGCGTTTCAATGCGGTTACTGCACTCCGGGTCAGATCTGCTCGGCGGTTGGCATGCTCGCTGAAGCAGGCGCCGGCTGGCCCAGCCACGTGACAGCAGACGTGGGTGTCGAGCGGATTGAGTTGACGCCGACGGAGATACGAGAGCGTATGAGCGGCAACATCTGCCGCTGCGCGGCGTATCCGAACATCGTCGCTGCGATACGCGATGTAAGCGAGGGGACCGCACAGTGAGATCGTTCACCTACGAGCGTGTGATAGATCCGAGCACGGCCTGCGCTACGGCGGCGGCACGCCCTGACAGCAAGTTCATCAGTGGTGGAACGAATCTGATCGATCTGATGAGGCTGGAAATTGAGCGGCCAGCGCATCTGGTCGACATCAGCCGGCTTCCCCTGACGGCGATCGACGAGCTGCCCCAGGGTCAGTTGCGCATCGGCGCTTCGACGCGAAACTCCGACGTCGCCGCTAATCCGATTGTGCGCACACGTTATCCAGTGCTCGCTGAGGCGCTCCTCGCTGGCGCGTCCGGACAGCTGCGCAATAAAGCATCCGTGGGCGGCAATCTGCTGCAGCGTACACGCTGCCACTACTTCTATGACACCGCCGCGAACTGCAACAAGCGTCAGCCCGGCGCGGGCTGCGCAGCTCTTAACGGCGCTAACCGTACCCACGCCATCCTGGGTGCAAGTGACGCGTGTATCGCCACGCATCCCTCCGATATGGCCGTAGCGTTGACGGCGCTCGGAGCGACGATCAGCTTGCTCAGCCCGGAAACTGTCACGCGCGATGTGCCGATCGGCGAGTTCTATCGGCTGCCCGGCACGACACCACATGTCGAAACTAATTTAGCCTCCAACGAATTGATCACCGCCGTGACTGTGCCGCCGCCACCGTCGGGCGGGCAGCGCTACCGCAAAGTCCGTGACCGAGCATCATACGAATTCGCCCTGGTGTCGGTCGCGGTGATTCTGGCAATCGAGGGTGACACGATAACCGAAGCGCGTGTTGCGTTCGGCGGTGTCGCGCACATGCCGTGGCGGTCCACCGAAGCCGAAGCCGCGTTGACGGGACGACCCGCGATCCCGTCGACCTATCAAGCCGCTGCCGAATTCGCGATTGAAGGCGCGGTGGGCCGCGGAGAGAACGACTTCAAGATCGAACTTGCGCGAAACACGCTGCGCCGTACCCTCGCCGACGTAGCGGCCACGACCGACCGGAGGCCATCATGATCGGGGATGCGGTCAATCGCGTCGATGGCCCGGCAAAGGTGACGGGCCGGGCCACGTATGCCTACGAGCACCAAGAGCACGATGTTCTCTACGGGGTCGTCATCACCGCGACAATTGCGCGTGGTCAAATCCAGACCATCGATGTGTCAGACGCCGAGCAGGCACCCGGTGTACGCGCGGTGCTCACCCACGAGAATGTACCGGCCCAGGGCGTGCGCGACGAATCACTTCCATGGCCGTACTGGGCCGCTCATCCGACTATCGGCAGCGCCGAGATCCATCACTACGGCGACGCGGTTGGCCTAGTCGTCGCCACCACACTGGAGCAAGCGCAGGCGGCGTCGCGGCTCGTCAGGATCCAATACAAGGCCGCGGCAGGCCATTTCGACCTGCGTCAAAGAACGGCCGAGGCGTACGCTCCCGCTGCGCTGCCCGGCGGGATATTTCCGGCCGATACCGCGGTCGGCGACTTCGCAACAGGATTCGACGCCGCGGCATGCAAAATCGACCAGCTCTATACGTTGCCCTGGTACTTCGCACAACCGATGGAGCCCAACGCCTGTCTGGTCGTCCCCCGCGGCGAATACCTTTTTGTCTACGTGTCGACACAGATCGTTGATGCAGCCCGAGCTTCGATCGCAGCCACCATACAGATCGACCCCGAGCGCATTCACGTCATCTGTCCCTATGTTGGCGGGGCGTTCGGTTCGAAGCTGCGCGTGCACGCCGAAACGATTCTGGCCGTTCTTGCCGCACAGCAATTGAATCGAGCGGTGAAAGTGACCCTGACCCGCCGCCAGATTGTCGACGTGGTCGGTGCGCGTCCAGCATCCATTCAGCGGGTACGTCTTGGAGCCGGAAACGACGGTCGGCTAATTGCGCTGGCCCACGAAGCCATCCTCCACACCAACCCCGAGGAGGAGTTCGCCGAACCGATCGCTGTCTCTACGCGCAGCCTGTATGCCGCGCCACACCGGCTGACAAGCCACCGCCTGGTGCAACTCGACGTGCTCGACGGTGAAGACGTGCGCGCGCCGGGTGAGGCATCGGGGCTGTTGGCACTGGAGTCGGCGATGGATGAGCTCGCCCACGCGCTCGACCTTGATCCCGTCGAGTTGCGGATCCGCAACGAACCCAAACGCGACCCCGAACGTGACGTGCCGTTTTCTGAACGGCGCCTTATCGAGTGCCTGCAGCAAGGCGCGGCCCGCTTCGGCTGGAGCCGCCGCCCGAACCGGCCCGCCAGTATTCGCGATGGTCGCTCGCTCATCGGCTACGGGGTAGCGGCCGCGACACGGGTGCAGCCGCTGATGGACGCCACGGTGGGCGTGCGCATCGAGCCCGACGGCAGCGCCGTCGTGCTCTCGGATATGACCGATATCGGCACCGGCACCTATACGATTTTGACTCAGCTCGCCGCCGAAGAGCTGGGACTGCCGATTCAACGTGTCCGCGTGGAACTCGGGCGCTCCGATCTTCCGCGCAGCATGGGGTCAGGGGGCTCATGGGGTGCTGCAAGCGCGAGCCTGGCGCTACACAACGCATGCGAGAACCTCCGCCAGACGCTGGCTTCTACAGCGAGCAGCGATGCACGCTCCCCGCTGCACGGCACCGAGCCCACCGCAACGGTGTTCTCCGGAGGCAGCCTCATCGCCGAGGCCGCATCGGAGCCGTTGGCCGACATCATGGCGCGAAACCATCCCGCCGGCCTGGAATCCGACGGTGACAGCGTCCCCATGTTGGCCGACCCCAACTACGCCAACTACTCCATCGCCACCTACGGCGCACAGTTCGCTGAGGTCCGCGTCGACGTCGACACCGCAGAGATCCGGGTCAACCGAATGCTCGGCGTTTTTGCACCCGGCCGGATTCTCAACGCGAAAACGGCTCGCTCCCAGCTGATCGGCGGCATGACGTTCGGAATGGGAATGACCCTGCTGGAAGGAACGGTGCCCGATCCACGAACCGGCGCCTTCGTCAATGCCGACCTGGCCGAGTATCTAGTGCCGGTGCACGCCGACATCGCCGACATCGATGCCATATTTGTCGATGGGTTCGATGACAAAGCCAACACCATCGGCGTTAAGGGGCTTGGCGAGCTCGGCATCTGCGGATCGGCCGCCGCCGTTGCGAACGCGGTGTTCAACGCCACCGGCGTGCGCGTTCGAGAGTTTCCGATCACGCTGGACAAACTGCTGCCGGAGCTGCAAGACATGCTGGGAACGTTATGAAATGAACTACTGCCCGCACACTAAGTTCGCGCCGATCGCGCGTGTAATGACCAACTGGATTGCAGCGAGTGATAGCAGTTTGGTGCACCGCGTAAACACAGCCTTAAACGAAAACCCTTGCTGAAAGGAACATCTCATGACCGACGTAGTCACGCCCCAGCACAAGACGTTGACCCCTTTCGACGGAGTGCTAGTGACAATTCGTTCCGACAGATCCTACTTCGAGGTCACGAAGGCCATCGAGTCGCGCCTGCAGCGCTTCTCGATCCCGAAACTCATGGAGTACGTGACACACGCAGACCGCGAGGGGCTGGAGGCCTACGTCGATGAAGTTTCGACGCCGACCCCCTTCTCCATCTTTTGGGAATTCGAGCAGGGCTCCACCTTTAGGCTGGCCGGGATCCCTGTCGAGTCCAAGTTCTACCTCGTCGGCAACGCAGTCGTTGCCCGAGGCTTCTTCGAGTGCACCGGCGCCGCGGGATTGGGAGCGCCGTTTCGCATCTGCGTCTCCCAGCGTGACGGTGAACAGACGCGCATCGACATGGACCTGCCTTCCGCGTTCTTCGCAAGATTCCCTGAAATGCGCCACTCAGACGCTCCTGGGTTTGCAGACGGGATGGTCAAGATCTTTGAGGAAGCCGCCTCCTAGCCGCGACGTTGGCAGTCCGCGGCGGCGACAAGCGGCCATCGAGAAACTGCGGACCTCAGTCTTACCTCGCCCACCATCGCCTCGCTGAAGGCATACATCGAAAGGAAGACATTATGACCACCGTGGCCGGCGTCAGCTACGGCACCGCTCCCAACAAGGCCATCCACGCCGACAACGGCATCGAATACGCCTACCGTGAAATCGGTACCGGCGCGGTGCCGTTGGTGCTGTTGCAGCACTTCCGCGGCAACTTGGAGAACTGGGACCCTCAACTCGTCGACGCCCTGGCGGGTAAGCGGCGCATCGTAGCGTTCGACAACGTGGGTGTGGGGGCCACAACCGGGACAACTCCCAGCACAATCGAGCAGATGGCTCGCGACGCCCTTGCCTTCATCGCAGCGTTGGACGTCGGATGCATCGATATCCTCGGGTTCTCGATCGGCAGCTTCGTGGCCCAGGAGATCGCTCTCATCCGGCCTGACCTGGTACGGCGCCTTGTATTGGCCTCCTCAGCGCCACGAGGCGGGGCGGGGATGCATGGCTGGGCCCCCGAGGTGATCAATGCGGTGGGTCAACCGCAGCCTGACCCCGCCGGTTATCTCGACGTCTTCTTCACTTCCTCACCTGCGAGTCGACAAGCGGGCCAGGAGATACTGGGGCGCATCTACGCACGCACCACGGGCGTCGATGAACCCACCGGCTGGGCGACCAGGCAGGCGCAGTATGACGCTGTGTGCGACTGGGGGATCCCCAATCATGCAGCGCTGCAGCGTGTCAGCGCGATCTGTCATCCGGTGTTCATCGCCAATGGTGACAGCGACCCGATGATCGCGCCGCACTTTTCCTACCTGCTGGCCGGTCTCATCCCCCAAGCGAGCGTCAAGATCTACCCTGATGCTGCCCACGGATTCCTGTTCCAGCACGCCGGCGAATTCGCGGCTGACATCACGGAATTCCTCGACGACCACGGGTCGGACTAAGGATTAAGTGTCTTGGTGAGGAAGTCAGGCACGTAATGGAAGAGGCTGGACATGCGAACAGGGCCCTCGTGATCGAAGCCTCGGACACGCTATTCAACCGACGTGACTACACAGCGGCGCAGCGTTTTTGGTCACCGCACTACATCCAGCACAGCGCACACATCCAACGAGGCCGCGACGCTGAGATAATCAGCACCGTAGACGGTGTCGACTTCGCCTATCGACGCCTAGGTTCCGGCGGAGACCTTCCGCTGGTGTTTGGCGGTTACTTCGCTTCAATATGGACGACTGGGATCCGCTGATTGTTGACGGCCTCGCCGCAGATCGGGAAGTGAGTACTTTGACTATCCAGTCCTGCGGAATCGCCACTCGATCGGCGGCCGGCGCGATCTTCTTTCCGTCCTCGGTGTGAGCGGCGTTGGCGGGCGGCGCCGAGAGAGTTGCGCAACCTGAACGGCCTTGTCGAAATCTTCGTGGCGGTATGGTCGATGCGTCCCCGTAATAGGTCGGCGAAGATCTCGGAGGGTTGCCGGTGATGAATCGCGATTTCATTGAGGCACGCACGGCCGTGGCCGAGCGAACAGCAGTGACCAGCTCGACCACCGTCCTGGTCAGTCGCCGTGAATCGTTCAACGCGGCGCACCAGCTGCGAGATCCGCAGCTATCTGATGCGGAGAACCGGCGGCTGTACGGGAAATGCGCCAACCTCCACGGTCACAACTACGTCCTCGAAGTGGTAGTCGCGGGCGAGATCGACCAGACCACAGGTTATGTCTTGGACCTGAAACAGCTCTCGGATGTCATCTCCAAGCGGATCCTCGAGGACGTGGACCATCGCAACCTGAACACGGACATTCCTTGGCTCGAAGGGCTTATCCCAACCGCCGAGAACCTAGCTGTGGCGTTCTGGGAGAGGATACGGTCTGAGTTCCCGCCGGGGTCACTGCGATCGGTCCGCGTTTGCGAGACGGACAAGAACTGGGCCGAGGTCGGTGCGCGCGCCTGAGGCCCCGGCGCGGCGCGCTCGAGATCTGCGCACGCGCTACACCGTCGCAGACCTTGACGCGCTGACCGCGGAGGAGGCACGACGGTTCGTCGGTGCCGCAAGCAACGACCCGCAGGCCAACCTGCCGCTCGCCTGGGAGCTCCTGTACCGACGGGAGCCGGAGCTCTACGATCGGCTGGTCAGGGCCGAGCGGCTTCATCCCGCTGTGCTTCGGTGGCTACCAGACGACGTCGATCGGATCGTCGAGGTGGGTGCGGGCACCGGCCGGCTTACCCTCGAGCTGCTTCACCGCGCCCGCGAGGTCGTGGCGATCGAACCCGCAGCGCCGTTGCGCGAGATGCTGACTCGTAAGCTCGTGCGAGCCGATCATGGCGACCGCGCCCGGTTGACTGATGGTTTCTTCGATGATCTGCCATTACCCGACGATTGGGCTGACCTGGTGGTCACATGTTCGGCCTTCACGCCGGAGGCTGGACACGGTGGCGACGCCGGTTTGGCAGAGATGGAACGAGTTTGCAGGCCGGGTGGTTGTGTCGCGATCGTCTGGCCGAACAACGTCGGCTGGCTCGCCGCCCGCGGCTACCGGCATGTCAGCTTCGCCGGAGACATGTTCGTCGAGTTCGCCAGCCGCGAAGAGGCCGCTGAGCTGACCGAGATCTTCTTCCCACGCGCGGCCGCGCAGGTACGTCGTGGCGGTCGGTCCCGGGTGTCCTTCGGCACGCTGGGGGTCAATCCCCCGCGCGACATCGCTTTCAAGGTGATCGCCGCGTGAAGGTAGCGATCATCGCCCCGCTCGTCAGCGCGATCCGAGAGCCGCAGCGCGGTGGCTCGCAGGCGTTCGTGTCCGAGCTCGCGCGGGGCCTCGTCGGCAGAGGCCATGACGTTCACCTCTACGCCGCTTCCGGATCAGAGGTGTCGGGCGTCCAGGTGATCGATACAGGGATCGATCACCGGCAGTTGGCCGCCAC
>DASXMA010000098.1:0-6975 GCA_036495965.1 Mycobacterium sp. | reverse complement strand
TCCTCGCTCCGCTGCGGGCGCTCCACCTTGACCCGCACCGCGGTCCACCGCCAGGGCACGGAGGCCGGAATGAGGCGGAAAAACGTGAAATGACCAACAGGATCCACACCTTTACGGGGGTCCTCAACACAGATAAGGAGCGAGGCTCGCATCGACAGCTTCTTGCACGGCCTCCTTAATGAGGTCGCGGAGCGCCTGGGCGAGTCGGTCAGCGGTGTCGCTCATCGCCGCAAAATGTCACAGAACACGAGGACGCACGTGTGCGTGGTCGCCGAGCAGATAATCAACCACAACGTGCCGCCTCCTGAATGGAGGATCTCGTGACCAAGACCATCGATCTCGATCCGATGATCAACTACCCGCGCCGCGTGCAGATCGTGCGCGGCGCACTCAAGAAAATTCACGACGGCATTTGCGCCTGCCCGAACCGGCGATCGGCCAGCGGTCGAACCCCTTTCGCGAACTCAACCCATCGGCTTGGTCCCACGCGATCATCGCAGCCTGAACTGGCGTGGGCGCCGAAATGTTCTGCGGTTAAGGCAGATACCGGGTCGGCAGTGGCCGGCACAACTCTCGTCGTCCAGACCGCGGCGGCGTCAGGCGAGCCGCCGGGTGCTCGGCAATGCGTGTTGCGCGTCTTGCACCGGCCTGCTCAGATCCTCCCGATGGAGCAGATGCCTGGGCGGGTCTGGTAGCGCCACACCGCGGGTGACCCGCAGCGCGGCGTCGACGTGAACCAGCTCCCCCGGTTCGAGCAGACGCCAACGCGTGTCGTCGTTCATCGGTTCGGATGCGAATACCACGGACGGCCGGGTGCACAGATGTTCCGACCGCGCGTGAATTCGCTTGGTGCGCAAGTCGAATTCGGGACCTGGTGACTCTGTTCGGGGTTCGTCGTCGCGTTCCAAAACATACAGCTCATGGGACTCCGGGTATCGCAGCGCCCACATGTCCGTGGCCGTGCTCAGCAGCACGTTGACCGCATAGATCGGCACCTTCGCCGCGAGCCACTTCATGGCATCGACCAGACCCGCTGTCACGTCGCCCTCGCGTTCGCGGATCGAGGCGGTGATCAACGCGAACACCCGCTCGGAGTCGGTATCGCCCAACACCAGGTCGTCGGTGCCGACCTCGCGCAGCCGCTCGTCAAGGACATCCAGCCCCTCGACCACACCGTTATGCGCGAAGATCCGGCCGTCCTGCAAAAACGGGTGCGTGTTGCGGATATCGAGCGAACCAGTCGTCGCATAGCGAACATGGGCGATGAACGTCGTGCCGGTCATCTGGTGAGCTTCGGTGGCAAAGGTGGCGTCCTGCCAAGCCGCGATGGGCTGCTTGTGCAGCTGGGGCCGGCCGTGCTCGTCGAAGACACCCAGGCCCGTGCCGTCCGGGTTCCTCCGGCTTTGCTGGGCCAGGCTGTCGGGGGCGTCCAGCAACCAAAATGTCGCGGTGCACACGTCTGTCCCGGCGTGCAGGCCAAAGAGTCGACACATGACTCGACCGTACCGAAGGCGGCGGGGCTGTATCAGGCCGTCAGCGTCGTCGCCAGATCCCGCAGTGCTTGCCGCGCGTAGCCTTTCCACATCCTGCCGAACACCGGCAGCAGCCAGGAGGTCAGCGGCGACTTGGGATGGATGTTCCAGCGCCAGGTGACTTCGGTGCCGTCCGCGACGGGTGTGAAGATCCACTCGCCTCCGACGTGGTTGACCAACAACGCCATGGGACCCCCGATTTCGGTGAGCCGGTAGCCAAACGATCGCGGCGGGTCGACGCTGGTCAGTTCCTCGCGCATGCTGGCGCCGCCGGCCAGCCTCACGGTGCGGGTCTGGCCCGCGGCGTCCCACGCACCCGTCTGCTCACGCACCTCCTTGACCGGCGGGATCGGCCCGTGCCAGCGCTTGAAAAGCTCTGGAAGCTGAGCCGGCAGCGTGCGGTGAAAGGCTTGGGCGGCGGGGACGGGTATGACTCGGGCTTCCTCGACGACGAGCGACTGTGCCATTGCGGTAACGGCTTTCAACTATCTGCCCGTAGGCCGGCGGCGGCGCGGCCGGTGAAGAGCGGCAGATCGAAGAAGCTTTGGATACCCGCCGGCGCGGCGCACGTTGCGGGGATGGCATTCACGCAATGAGCTGCGGTCGCGACAATTCCCGGATTGCTTTTCAGCCCTGACTCCACGCTCTCCGGCTGCCATCCCTTGACCGTCACAAACGCATCCGGGTTGCCGTGCACTTCGATCTCGTAGCGTTCTCCTGCCGGGCCGAAAGACCAAGGCGGATCAAGGTTTTCCTCACCCATCAGCCAGTTCACGGTGATACGGACGACCACGTTCTCGCCGACGACTGCCTCCCAGTGGAAGCGCCGCCCGGCGACCTGCCCGGGCTCGATCGCGCCAATGGGCGACTCGATCGGCGCGGTCGCGACGGCAACCTCCTGCGACGAGCGAATTTCGGGATCGGCGGCGAAGCCCAACCGGTCGATGCACAGCCGGACCGACTGGATGAAGCCGCCGTCGAGCAGTTTTTGCATCGGCCCGGTCAACGCGCTGTCCGGTGTTCCCCCGAAGCCCATCACATAGCGCAGCACATCCGGTGCGCCATAGGTACGAAGATCTGAAAATCCTTCGGAGCGAACGAAAGTCACGCCGGTAGACATCACCGAAAACAGCAGCGGGAACAGCTCAGTGGCCGCCCCGGGACCGATGCCCGCGCCATGCAGCGTCGCATTGCCGGCCTGCGCGGCGATTTCCAGCGGGGCGCCCTCCTTTTCGCTCGGGTAGAACCAGCCAAGCGGGGTGACGACATTTTTCCCGCAGCGCAGCAGTGCGGCGACTTCGTCGACGTTGGGCAACAGCGGTGCGTAGATCACCGCGTCCGCGTCCAGCGCAAGCACGTCGTCGATGTTGTTCGTCGCGGTCACTCCCAGAGGCGACGTGCCGATGATCTCACCGACGTCTTTGCCGGCCTTGGCTTCGGAATGCACCCAGCAGCCGACAAGTTCGAGTTCGGGATGATCCAACACACCTTTGATCGCCGCCACACCGACCGACCCGGTTGCCCATTGAATGACCCGCAGACTCATGAACTCGTTCTACACCATGTGCGCCGGGCGGCCTTCAGTCGCGCGCTTCGATCACCTGGTAGACGTCCTCAGCGTAGCGGGCTCTGATGGTTTTCTTGTCGTACTTGCCCACGCTGGTGCGTGGAATTTCGTCGGCGAAGGCCCAGCGTTCGGGCAGCCACCACCGAACGACCTTGTCCGAGAGGAACTTTCGCAATTCACTCGCGCTGACGGACGCGTCTTCGTTGACCACGACGACGGCCAGCGGCCGTTCCTGCCAGCGCTCGTCGGGAACCCCGACGACCGCCGCCTCGTGCACGTCCGGGTGCCCGACCAGGCAGTTCTCCAGCTCGACCGAGGAAATCCATTCCCCACCGGATTTGATGACATCCTTGGCCCGGTCGGTCAGCGTGATGAAGCCCTGCTCGTCGATACGGCCAACGTCGCCGGTACGCAGCCACCCGGACTCGAACTTGGACGCGTCGCGTCCGCGGTAGTAGGCACCGGTGATCCACGGGCCGCGAACCTCCACCTCGCCCACGGCCTTGCCGTCGGTGGGCAGCACGTCGCCGTGGTCGTTGACGATTCGGGCTTCCACACCGCACAGCGGTCGTCCCGCGGTACCGCGATACGCCCAGTGCTGCTCCTCCGGCGCTCCCCGCGGTGGCCACGCCATGGTGGCCAGCGGCGATGTTTCCGTCATGCCCCACAGCTGCCGAATCTGGACGTCGTGTCGTTCTTCGTAGATCCGCATCAGCGACACCGGAACGGCCGAGCCGCCGCACATCACCATCCGCAGCGACGAGATGTCGTGGTCCGGGTCCCTCTCCAGGCAGTGCATGACGTCGTTCCAGATGGTCGGCACCGCGCCGGCAACCGTGGGCCGTTGCGTTTCGATCATGTCGATCACCGAGCGAGGGTCAAGATGGCAATCGGGCAACACCAAGTCGGCGCCCGCCATCATCGCCGCGTACGGCAGCCCCCACGCGCTGGCATGGAACATCGGCACGATCGGCAGCACGCTGTCGCTGACCCCGAGGCCCGTAGCGTTGCCCGTACACGCCGCCATCGTGTGCAGGTAGCTTGAACGATGGCTGTACACAACGCCTTTAGGGTTGCCGGTGGTGCCGCTGGTGTAGTTCATCGCGGCCGCCGAGTGCTCGTCGATCCGTGGCCAATCGAACTCCGTCGACTGGCCGCCGAGCACCTCGGCATACCGCAGCACGGTCTTGCCCGATTCCTGCAGCGGCGAAAGGTCTCCCTCCCCCACCGCGATCACGGTGTGCACGGTCTCGAGGCTGGGCAGGATCGGCCCCAGCACCTTGGCCAGCGACACGTCGACCAGTACGACCTGGTCTTCGGCGTCGTTGGCGACAAAGGCAATCTGCTCGGGAAAGAGCCGAATGTTGAGGGTATGCAGAACCGCGCCCATCGACGGCACCGCCAGGTAAGCCGTCAGGTGCTCAGCGTTGTTCCACATGAACGTGCCCACCCGCTGGTCCCCGGTGATGCCCACCTCGCGCAGCGCGTTCGCCAGTTGCGCGGCGTGTTGACCCACTTCGCGGTAGGTGATGTGCCGATAACCGCTGCCCGTCGCGGTGGTGGCCGTGCGCGCCCCGTGGATACCGCAGGCGTAGCGCATGAGCGCATCGATCGTCAACGGAAAGTCCTGCATCGTGGTGTCCATTGATGTACCACCTTAAGGGTCTCGGCGCAGCACCGCCTGATGATCAATCGGGCGAATGCTATCGCCGCGCGCAACTATGAGAATCGGGTTCCCCCGACAACGCGCGTTTGCCCCGGGCGCCGGGCTGTCGCTGATTGCCCGCTATGCGAGTGCCGGCTCGTACTGCAGCAGCTCGGGCGTGACCCAGTCGGTCGCGATTTGAGTCTCAGGCGCCGTGCTCTCGATACCCAACGCGACTATCGAGGCGACCGCCGCCACGGTGACCGCGCCCGAGTAGTCGGCGATGTACAGGTATTTTGCGTCCGGGCTTTCGACCATGCACGACGGCTGATTCGTCACCGTCACGGTGCCGACGACATCGTGGGTGAGGGTGCAGAGCACCGCGATGCCATCATCGCTGACCAGGTAGGCGCGATCGCCGTCGCGGCTGAGCGTCAAACCGGTGAGAATGCCACTGATCTCGCCGATCTTGCGCGTGCCGATGATCTTGTTGGTGTGAGTGTCGATAACGTCGATCACTGCGCCCAACTCGGGAGCGCAACTGGCCACGTAGGCGACGGCACCGTTGGAGGAAAGTGCGACGTCGCGGACGGGCAAACCAATCTCAATGGTGTCGATGACGTGCAATCCGGTTTGCTCGGCGTTGCCGCGCGATCCGGTGGAGCTCTTTCGGCGCCGGCTCGGGCGTCCGGCGCCGGGCTCGTTGGACTGCGGGTGCGTACCGATCACGACCACCCGACCGCCGTCCGGCCCGTTGGTGCCAACGGACAGACGGCCGCCGTCAGGGCTGACGCGCACGCATTCCGTGGTGGTGCCCGCTGTGGTTGCGACCTCGATCGCCTCGACGCCGCCGGTCATGGTGTCCAAAACGGCGACGTCAGCGCCGCCAGCTTCATTTCGGCTGGCGTAGACATACCTTCCGCCGGGGCTTACCACCAGGTCGCTGACACTGCGTGCCACCGGATGAGTCGCGACAACCGTGTTGGTGGGCACGTCGATGACCCCGATCGCGTCATACGCCGTTGACACCGTGCTGACGTATGCGCGGTCGGCATCCTTGCTGCCCATGGCGATCGCAAACGGTTCGTCGAGGCCGACGATGGTCTCCACCACTCGGCAGGTGTCGGTGTCGATGACCGAGACGCTGTTGCCGCCGTAGTGGGTCACCAACAGTCGGGCGCCATCGCGGCTGGTCGCAATGCCGCTGATGGGGCCGTTCTGCACGGCAATCTCGACCACGATCGGGAAACCTGGCGCGGCGCCGAACTCGCGGACCTGGCCTTCCCGGCCGTCACGTGCGGCCTTTCGGCCGTTCACAATGCTCATGCCGGTACCGCCTTTCGTCGGGTATCCACGCGCGCGACAGTTCTCACGAGGGCTGTGCGCGACACGGGACAACCGGATTCCAGCACCTAAAGGTGACTGCTTTCGTCAAATTTTAGCGACGGAATTTCGGCGAAAAAGAATTCAATTTGAGCACTGTTACCCATGTCACGCCGTCGACTCAGGTTGCACTTAGAGTGCGCTTATGACGCAAAAGTCGGCTTGCTGGTCAGCGAATGACGTATGCGGCTCCAGCAGGTCTGTCGAGGACGTCCGCTAACTACTGCCACACCTGCTTCGTCAGTCGTCGATTAAGAGACTCTTAGAGTTATTCGGAAAAAGAGGCAAACGTCACATTTGTGCGTTGCCGCGGGTGTCGGTGGCGGAATCATTCGCTAAGCGCGACGCGGAAACCCCGAATCTGATCGCAGCAGCTAACCGCTCGATCACGCCCGCGACGAGTGCACGGGCCTGTCACCCGGGCCCGATCTCCCGAAATGACTGCAGGACGGTCGAACCAGCAAGCCGCACACTGGTTTTCCCGGCTCACCCAAAACCGCTGCGTCGAAAAGCGTTGTCCCGATAGCGCTTAACGGCGGCCGGCGTCAAAGCGCGTCGTGGTCGCGTTCCCCGGTCCGGATGCGGACCAGACTCTCCACCGAAGAAACCCAGACCTTGCCGTCGCCGATCTTGCCGGTACGGGCAACACGAATGATGGAATCGACGACTCGTTGCGCGAACTCGTCGTCGACCACGACATCGATGCGGGCCTTCGGCACGAAGTCAACCGAATACTCGGCTCCACGGTAGACCTCGGTGTGACCGCGTTGCCTGCCGTAGCCCTGGACTTCGGTGACGGTCAACCCCAGCACACCGGCGGACTCAATGGCATGCCTGACGTCATCGAT
>DASXMA010000097.1:0-6575 GCA_036495965.1 Mycobacterium sp. | reverse complement strand
ATCACCGAGAAGATCAGCGACTATGCCGTCGGCTTCTCTTACGCCGACGCGTCCGAGTCAGCGATCACGTCAGCGAAGTTGTTCACACTCGAATGCATCGGGCACATGTTGTCTGGTGCGCGCCAGCCTGTCGGAGGTCTCGTTATAGAGATGATCCGAGAACTGGGCGCGACCGAACAGGCCTGCGTGTTCGGCGGGGCGTTTCGCACGTCGATCTCCGAGGCCGCTTACGTTAACGGGGCCCTCGCGCACGCGGATGAGCTGGAAGCGTGCGGCTCGCTGCCCGGCACAGGGCTCATCCCGCCGATCACTGCCGGCCTCGCCGTCGGCGAGGCGCGCCGCTCGTCCGGAACCGAATACCTCGCCGCGCTGATCGCCGGTGTCGAGGTGCAGGGGCGATTAGGCACCGCTGTCATCGGTGCGTGCGACCGAGGTTTCATGGGCTTCGCGCTCGTCGGACCCGCCGGTGCCGGAATCACCGCAGGCAAGCTGCTTGGCCTCGACTCCGACGGAATGCGTACCTGCCTCGGCACGGCGTTGCCGCTGGCCGGTGGCAGCCTGCGCGGGGACGGTTACATGAGTCACGTTCACGAAGCGGGCGTTCCCGCCCGCACGGGCGTCTGGGCGGCACTGCTGGCCGGCCGTGGCTTCACCGCCAATCCGGCTTACCTCGACGGGCCGTACTCGTGGGGCGAGCAATATGTTGGCCCGACCGCCAATCGTCCCTACAACCCCCATGCGATCCTCGACCGGCTCGGTCAGAACTGTTTCCTGGAGGCCTCAGACGTCTCAGCAAAAATGTACGGAGCTAGCGGTGTCGTCCATCAGGCCATGGCAGGCGTCATCCGGATCATGGCCGAGCAGCAGCTGCAACCCGAGGACGTCGGCTCGGTCAGGCTGTTAGTGCCGCCGTTCGCCGAGCGAATCGCATCGTTCCACGAGCCGGTCACTGGCGAACAGGCGAAGTTCAGCCTGGAGCACGCGGTCGCCGGCATCTTGGTCGACGGCATCCCGTCCGTTCCCTACATCGCGCCCTTCACCGACGAAGGCAGTCGGGACACGAGGTACGTGGCGGCCCGACGACGGGTCGAGGTCACCATCAACGACACACTTCCGAACGAGCGCGGCTTCGCAGCTCAGCAGGTAACGGTGTTTCTCAAGAACGGACAGTCGCACACCACGCTCGTCGACAAGCTCGACGTGCCGGGACGCAGCGGTAAGCCCCTCAGTGTCGAAGACCGGATCGCGGCCTTCCAGCGGACTGCCGAGTCGCTTCCCGGCGACGAGTCCGACCGCCTCGTAGACGTCGTCATGAACCTCGAGAATCACGTCGTGTCCGACATCGCTGAGATCGTCCTGCCGCGCCCGGCGTGACCATGGGAACTTCCGCGCAGGCGCCCAGTCCCTCGCCAGCGAGCATTGCGCTCGACCCGGCCTGGAAGCTAACGCCTTAGCGTGACTGCGCTGACAACTTTCGTGATCCGCGGACGATGTCGTGCGGGCCGCCGTCACACGCAAGCGGCGATCCGGGCCTGCGCCAAGGTTTTTGGGACGGGCTTGATGCTCGGCATGACCGGCGACACCTTGGTAGGGCGTGCCGGTGGTCGCGCGGTAGACGGTGTCGTGTCGCCCCTAGAGCTCTCGCCGTCCCGTGCGAACGACGTGAGCCGTTCCTTTCACTGCATGTGGGACGTGCCATTGTCGACGCGCGCGCGGTCGGACCGGACCCGTGCCAGTCGCTCGCGCACCGGACGTAGGCAGCCGATAGGCGGGGTAGTAAACTCCGGTGTTGACAGTTTCGCGGGTCAGCTGTTTAGGCATAGCGTCATTCCGCTCAGCGGGCCCTCGACGTGGATCGAGAGCACAACGGCGGACGCATAATTCGGAACGGAGGTCCTTGTTGTGTGGGTTCGAGACAAGTTGTTCATCGCCAACCGATGGGTTGAACCGGAGGGGACGCGCAAGCTGGATGTCATCTCGCCGGTGACCGAAAAAGTAATTGGCCGCACGCCGCACGCTGAGTTCGCCGACGTCGACCGCGCGGTGGAAGCGGCGCAGCAGGCATTCCGGCACGGCCCATGGCCCCGGATGAGCTTGGACGAGCGCGCAGAGGTGCTGCGCCGCGTCGGCAAGGAGTTCGCGGCACGTGCGCCTGTGGCGGTCGAACAGCAGATCGACGAAATGGGCGGTACCCGTCGGTACGTGGAGACTGTGACATTGTCGGTTCCCGCGGTGATCGAGCGGATGATCGACGACGCCGCCATGGTCCCCTTCCGCGAAGTCCGGGCCGGATCGGTCAGTGACGTTCTGGTGCTGCGTGACCCGATCGGCGTTGCCGCGGGCATTTTGCCCTGGAACGCTCCCGTCATGATGGCGGTCGAGAAGCTCTTTCCCGCGCTGCTGATGGGGTGCCCGATGGTGCTCAAGCCGGCGCCCGAGTCGCCGCTGAGCATTTATGCGCTCGCTGACGCGATCGATGCGGCCGGCCTGCCCGACGGCACTGTCTCGGTCCTGCCGGGCGGAGTGGACATCGGTGAGTACCTGGTGGCCCATCCCGGAGTCCAGAAGGTGACCTTCACCGGTAGCTCGGTGGCCGGCGCGGCCATCGCCGCGGTGTGTGGCCAGCAGCTCAAGTCGGTGACCCTCGAGCTCGGCGGCAAATCGGCCGCCGTGATCCTGGATGACGATTTCCACAGCTACGTGCCCACGATCGTGCAGAACGCGTTGCGGAATTCCGGACAGGTGTGCATCTCGCCGAACCGCGTCCTCGTCGCTGATGGACAGCACGACGCCTTCGTCGTGGCGTTGGTCGAGCACCTTGGTTCACTCAAGGTCGGTGACCCGCACGAGCCGGAGACCGATTTCGGACCGGTCGTGTCGCAGCGGCAGCGCGAGAAGGTGGAAGGGTTCATCGATCGAGCCAGGGCCGCAGGTGCTCATGTCGCGTTCGGCGGCGGTCGTCCGGCCGGGTTCGATCACGGTTGGTATCTCGAGCCCACCGTCCTCGTCGATGTCGACAACTCGATGGAGGTGGCACGGGAAGAGATCTTCGGGCCGGTCATCTCGGTGATTCGCTACCGTGACGAGGCCGACGCCATCGCGATCGCCAACGACTCTGCGTACGGCCTCGGTGGAACGGTGTTCGCGGCGGACCCCGCCCATGCTGTCGCCGTCGCCCTGCAGATAGACACGGGAACATGCCAGATCAACGACGCGCCCGGAGCCGGTGGCGGCGGCCCGTTCGGCGGCCGCAAGAAGTCCGGTCTCGGCGCCGAACGCAGCCGTGAGGGCAACGAGCAGTTCCTGGAGATCAAGTCCGTCGTGCTTCCCCGCGGCTACACCTACGACCAACTCGTCGGAGCCGAAGGAGCTACCGGTGAGTGATCGGCTTGCGGGTGAGGTCGCGATCATCACCGGCTCCACCCATGGAATCGGGCGGGCCACCGCGCTGCGGTTCGCCAGTGAGGGCGCGTCGGTCGTCGTCACCGGGCGTGATGCGCGCGCCGGCGCGGAAGTCCTGCAGCGCTTGGACGAAGTTGGCGGCAAGGGAACGTTTGTCGCTGCTGATCTCGCCGATCCGTCCGTCGGGGAGCGCGTGTTGAAGGCTGCGGAAAGTCTCGGCGTCCCGACGATCCTGGTGAACAATGCTGCGAGCAGCGACCTCGTCCGCAATGGCGTCGACCGCGCACTAAGTGAGATGGAAGACGAGAACTGGGAATGCATTCTCAACGTCAATCTGACCGGGACCGTTCGGATCACGCGTGCGGTTTTGCGCCGGATGGCCGCAGCAGGGCACGGCGCCATCGTCAACATTTCCTCGCGCGCGGCCGTCTCCGGCGTCCCGGGAATCGACGGGTACACCGCGGTGAAGGGGGCGCTGGAGTCGCTGACGCGGTCGATCGCCGTCGAGTACGCCGAATACGGTGTCCGGTGCAACGCGGTACAGGTCGCTTTCGTGCAGGTCGTGGACGAGCGTGAAGGCCGGGCTGGTATCGACGCGAAAAAGGACGACAGACTCAACCGCCTGCTCCTGACACGGCCGGGTCGGCCCGATGACGTCGCCAACGCAGTCGTCTTCCTGGCATCGGCCGAGGCAGAGTTCGTAACCGGAGTTGTTGTGCCGGTCGATGGCGGAGCCTCGGCTGTATCAGGTTTTCCGTGGCTGTCGGCCAAGCCGGCATTCGGCGACTCGAGCGGGTCCGCCGACGCCCCTGTGTGGTCCTAACCGAGGCCGCGCGGGGACTGCTCGTGCGTTTGCAGCGGTCACGCGGGGAGAAATCGTGGCAGTGGCTCAACATGGCCGCCGTTCACCGTCCGGGCACGGCGTTCATTCTGTCGGAGAGGAGTAAGTGGTGGGTAAGTTGGATGAGCGGGTTGCGCTGGTTACCGGTGGCGCTCGGGGGCAGGGCCGCTCGCATGCCCTGGCGATGGCGGCGGAGGGTGCGGCGGTCGTGGTGTGCGACCTAGCCGCAGACCTTGACGTCGTACCGTACCCGCTGGCGTCGCGATCCGATCTGGAGGAGACCGTTCGCCTTATCGAGGCTCAGGCGCAGCGCGCGTTGGGCTTGGTGGCGGACATGCGCGATACCGACCAGGTGCAGGGCGTCGTCGAGCGCGTGATCTCTGAATTCGGTCGTCTGGACATTCTTGTCGCGAACCAGGGCATTGTGAACGTGACGACGATCGAGAAAATGACGGACGTCGAGTGGGAAACGGTGCTTGACACCAACCTCGGTGGGATCTTCAAAGTCATCCGGGCCGTTTTGCCGCATATGAAAAGGGCCGGCTACGGACGGATCGTTGCAACCTCGTCGATGGGTGCCCGCAAGGCGCATCAGAATATGGCTCATTACATCGCGTCGAAATGGGGCGTCATCGGTCTCGTGAAGGCATGTTCGCTCGAAGTGGCTAACGATGGGATCACCGTCAACGCGATCTGCCCGGCAGCGGTCGGCACCGACCTCTTCTTTAATCAGGCGATGTACGACCTGTTTTGCCCCGACATCGAGCGCCCCACGAAGCAGGATTTCGAGAACCGCTTGAAAGTGCTCAACTACGGACTCAATGGTCGGCCGTACATCGACGCCGAGCACGTCAGTCGCGCGTTGATGTATCTGGTGACCGACGACGACGGCGTCATCTCTGGACAGGTTATGGATGTGGCGCTCGGCGGTTCGGCGACCGGTATCCACTGACCGGTGTACCGACGAAAAGGCCGAGTGAGTGATGACGAAGTGCCGCGGCCGCGACACTCAGCCCAGCAGCGCCTCGGTGACCGCGGCAAGTCCGCGCTGCTTCTCCAGACATCCGATCGCCGCCACCACTTCGTCGATCGCTTCCGGGCGGATGCGGCCGGCGACGTTCGCTCGGAACTTGCCCTCCAGCTCGTCGAACGACATCGGATCGGCCAAGCTGCCGCGCAGCACCAGCTGCTCGCGCTCGAACGTACGACCGTCGGCGGTGGTGATTGCGATCCGCGCCCCGTTCTGGGGCAGCTCGGTGGTGGCGTGCACCCGGACCTTGTCGCGGACCACCTCCAGCCGCGCCAGCGCGGGTGCGGTGAAGGTGTCGACGGTGACTTCGCCGTCCGCTAATGCCGCCGCGACGTTGTAGGCCAGCGAGAACTTGCCTTCCAGCGGGGTGCGCGGCCACGGGTAGACCAGCACCTCGTTGAGGTTGCGGTGTTCGATCCATACCTCCACGTGATCGACGTCGACCTCGCGTAGGCCCTCGTCGCGGGTTAGTGCGATGGTGCCGTCAATCGCGTAATGGTTTGCGCCGCAACATGGATATAACTTGAATACGAGCCCCTCGTCGATGGCATAGCCGTCGCCGAGCCCGTCGAGGATGACGTCTAGGTCGCCCGCGCCTGCACAGATCACGTCGTGCCAGCCGAACCGCTGCTCGAGCGCCTCGGTGCTGGCGGTGAAGCCAGAGCGGGCCAGCAGCGCCGCCTCGACGCCGGTGCGGTTGGCCAGTCCCGCGTGCAGCGGTTTGGTCATGGTGCCGAAATTGGCGCGCAGACCGCCTGATTGCGACGCGGCGATGCCCAGTGCGTGTGTGGTCTCGGTAGTGGTTAGGTCCAGCAGCCGGGCCGCTCCAGCGGCGGCGCCGAATACCGAGTACACCGATGGTTTGTGGTAGCCGGCGGCGTACGGGCCCAGCCGCGTGTCGGGGTACATCGTGGTGAGTCGGTGGGCCACCTCGTAGCCGACCACGAGGGCGTCGACGAAGGCCGCGCCGTCGGCACCGGTGAGCTCCGCGACGGCGAGCACGGCAGGCACGATGGCCACACTCACATGGCCTGCGCCAAGGCCGATGTCATCGAAATCCAATGCGTGGCCCGCGGTGCCGTTCACCAGCGCCGCCAGTGTTGGGGCCAGCCGGACACCACCTCCCAGGAGGGCAGCGGGTCCATCAGTCGCCTGCGAGCGTGCGTAGTCCATGGCGATCCGGCTGGCCGGCTCGTTGCCGGCGGCGATGGTGACCCCGCACAGGTCTAGGACGGCCTGCCGGACGACCTCGAGCCCGCGCGCCGAGACGCCTCCGGCGGGTGCGTCGTGGACGAAGGCGGC
>DASXMA010000096.1:0-33202 GCA_036495965.1 Mycobacterium sp. | reverse complement strand
ACTCCGTTGGCGGCATCGGTTGACCGCTAACTAGTCCCTCTACGTAACACCCAATAACTTGGGACGGCTTGTATCTTCCGAGATGGCGTAGCAGGGAGGCGTCGATTACTGCTTCACGCATGGCGGGGGAAGCGGTTGGGTAGCCCTCGCTGTCGTACATTGAGATATCGCTACCGGGCCACCGAGGGTTGTAGGTCTGGCATGTGTATTTGGTGGACTCGTCGGGCGACATCGTTGCGCGGGCCTCGACGACCTCTTCAAGTGTTGCCGATGCGCACCTGACAAATTCAGGAAAGACGGCATAGCGGGGTCGGGTAGCGGTTCTCCAATTAGGTTTACGCGGTAGACGGATCGCTTGATTCCGTCTTGGTGTTCTCGTATTGCTGCGTAGGTGCGGGCCGCTTGCAAATCGCTGATGGCGTAGACGTACAGGCCCCCCTCGTGTGGATCAAGGACGGGAGACGCTTCCTGGCCTACTGCGAAGCCCCAATACTCGGCGCGATACCAAGCCGTTTCGTCGGTCAACGCCGGGAGGTCAACGCTGATCGAAAACGCCACTGTTCATCATGTACGCCATGTCTCTGAGGCCCACAAGATATGCACGCGCGTTGCTGTACGTGAAACGTAAGTCAGAACCGGAAACCTCGTTTGCGTCCGTCGTGCCTGTGCGGCGGAACTTAAAACCAAATAAGCCGTCTTCGACAATTACGTAAATCACCGAAGGAACGTGGAATTCCACGAAGCCCGCCCACCATCGAAGCTGGTCTAGCTCACTGCCATTTGCCGGATAGGGCGGCTCAGCGCCGTCCTTATAGGCTTCTGGTGTCTCCCCCAGGACGTGCTGTCCCAGCGATATGTGGAACGCCTCATGCCATTCCACCGGGTTTGTCATGGAATCATCCCTCGCCTCTGGGGTCAGCCCCCGCCAGCTCGCGGCGTTCGTCCAGCAGGTCCGCCCTGAAGTCTTGATCGACATGCCCGCACAGGGTAACCGATTCACCCACACCGACAGGCAATCCGCAGAATCAGGAGAACGGGTGAAAGCTAACCGGCCTACCGTGGAATCATGCCCGCAGTAGGCGCGCGGGTCCGCTGCGCCGATGGCTCATGGATGGCGCGGCTACCGCAGAGCTGCCCGCACGGCCATCGCTTCCGGCCTGGCGCCGTTGCTCGCGTGACAGCACCGTTTTGTGCCAGCGCCCGAAAGTGGCTCGACGGTCAAACGGTATCTGCGCTGGGATGTCTGGAAGCGGGCGCAGACTTACGCACCCAGAAGTCCCGACAAAGTTGGCCCTCCTGTCCGTAAAGGGGACTGGCCTCGCAATTGCCCAGTTGGTATCTGCGCATGGGGTTATCGCGCGGGAATCCGTCGATGCAAGCCTGGTGGGCAGCGGAATCGGTGATGCTGACACAGGGATCTATAGGGTCGGCGTGGGCTGGTGGAATGCAGAGGGATGCCAGTGCTATGGCTGCCGCCGACGCGCCCAGTATTGCCCTCTTCATTAGTTCGTCCTTTCTAGATCCCCTAATGGCCGCAGTGTCGCACTTTGTGCTGAAAGATCATTGGAGGCTCGCTGGCAGAACCCTGGGCGAGCGGGGCCGTCCGCGGACCTGGGCTTGCAGTGTCGGGCAGCCGGGGGTGTGGCGTACCACCGATGGTTGCGCGCAGCCGTCGGTGGTGAGTTCTCGCGCCGCGTTGCAGGGCTGGCAGGCGAACACGTCCATCGGTGGTGAGTGTGCCAAAAGGAAAGGGCCGCCACCGAATTGACGGGCGCTGACGTGACAATCCTAGTACAGCAACCCATATAATTTCGGGGGGTATGTGGTGTTCGCCGATGTTCGCGAAACACTGTGACCAGGGAAAACCGGACACCCAGACACACGTGCGAACACCGTTCCTTTGTCTGGGGGTCAAGTGGTCGCAGGTTCAAATCCTGTCAGCCCGACCAAAGAACACCAGTTCAGAGACATTTCTACGGACGCAGGTGTTGCAAAAAGAGGTGCCCGCGAGGGGTAGGTAGCGCGACAGGTAATCCGGCGGTCTTCCCGTGCGAACTCACGGTGGCGAGCGGTTTCACGATGTGGCGTGGTCGTTGTTGAGCTTTCCGTGGATTGCTTCCTCGCGCTCGATATGCAGGCGGTGCAGCCGTGCGATCAGCTCGGGGGTCGGCTTCTTTCCATGGTAGTCAGGGTGATGGCGGGAGCAGAGCAGGAACTGGCCGCCGGCCGCAGGGTGGGTGCCTATGCGCCAGCAGCCGCGCTGATGGCAGTTGAACTTACGGTTGAGCTGGTAAACGCCCGTCAGGGCGGTGCCGACGAGGCTGAACTCAGCGATGTCAGAACCGAACCCGGACCAGAAGGCATAGTAGGGGCCGGACATGTCCACAATTCCTGTGTGCACGGCCAGCCAGTGGTTGACCGAGGGCGCATTGAGCACCCAGGCCACACCTCCTGCCACGATGGTGAACACCAATGCCGCGAGAACGAACAGACGCGCTCTCATATTGGCCTCGCCCAACGTGATTCACGGCGCTGTGACCGCGCATATCCAGTTTCGTGCGTTGGCCATCTGGTTGGCTGCCTGGGGCCGGACATGGGCCAAACATATCTTTCGCTGCGGCGTCGGGACAGGCCGCGGCCAGGCGTATTGCTCGAGACGAGCCGCCCAGGCGCGTCCCGGCTTGGCGCAGGCCGCGCTCGCTATGGCTCGGATTCTGGACAACCCAAAAGCAACGAACCAACAACGTGCGGCGGCAAAGGTCCTCAGCGCGCTGCTCGACAAGTCGCATTCAGCGTCGGCGCGTGGTCGTCGCGGCGGGCTGGCGCCGGTTCGGACGGTGACTGAGAAGGGAGGCGCGTAGCAGGTGTAGGGTGAGTGCACCGGTCAAGGTGGCGATGATGACTTGGGTCCGCGTTCTGCGCTGCCGTCGAAAACAAACTGGTCGGAACAACTAACGCGCCCTCATCGCACCCGGGTGCTAGATCCGAGGGTGCAGCAATGCTCGACCACACATCCAAAATCACTCCCGTAGCACTTGCGGGCTTCGTGCCCGCCTTTGAGGCGCAGCTCCGCCGGGACTTGCGCAACTACGCTGTCGAGTTACGGCAGCTTGCTTACACCCTGCCCAACGGGGTGGGCGAGCACGATTTTCTTCAATTGTCGGGTCGGATGCGCGCTACTGCCGATCAAGTGGAACGTCAGAGGAGTGTTGATAATGGCTGATCGCGTCATGCGGGGCAGTCGCCTCGGATCCGTGAGCTACGAGACTGACCGCAACCACGACCTAGCGCCACGCCAGATCGCGCGGTATCGGACCGAGAACGGCGAGGAGTTCGAGGTCCCGTTCGCCGACGACGCTGAGATCCCCGGCACCTGGCTGTGCCGCAACGGCATGGAGGGCGCCCTGATCGAGGCTGGTGACCTGGCCGAACCCAAAAAGGTCAAGGTGCCGCGCACGCCGTGGGACATGCTGCGGGAACGCCGCTCGATCGAGGAACTCGAGGAACTGCTCAAGGAACGCCTCGAGATCATCAAGTCAGGCCGCCGCGGCAGCTAGCGAACCGCTTCCGCGCTTCGGGAATTTTGAAGTTCCCGTAACGGGTTGTCGCCTATTCGGTCAGCTCGCGGCGTTCATCCGGCAGCGCATCCGCCACATCTGTCGACGGCGGCCGCCCGCCCTGCTCAGTTAGCCAAGTTCCGCAAAAACCCGTGCGGGACATCGTTCCTTTGAGGTCTCATATAGGGACGTGTTGGCCGTCGTCGCTGCCAGGATCAATACGGCGCATTCACCACAACAACGAGACCCGATCCACCACAACTAAGACAGAGCCACGAAGAAGACGATCCTGTCGCTAGCCATCATCCCCAGCGTCGCCGGTCAGAGTCTCACCAGCCGCTGACCACCAGAAGAGTTCTGCCACTTGGTTGCTCACGCGGTGGCGGGGGAGCTGGCGGTCTTCGCCTCTGTTGGTCAGTCAGCCTTCTGCCAGGGTTGGCAGTTATGCGTCAGGAACGCCCTGTCACTCGGCTGGATCATCACTACCTGGGGACCAGCGCTGATGTTGCTGTCGATGATGTGGGTTTCATTGAGACTTTTCAACCTCGCCCAATAGCAATCGGATATTCCTTCAGGGCTAGGACCGGCCGAGTGATAGGTGCCCGGCACGATGTCGGTGCCGACTCGATACGTGCCGTCGGTTTCCATGGTCGTTTTGGGGACGGATGGTGGCGGTGGGGCGGTCATCGTGACTGTTTTAGTGATTTCGAGTGTGGACGTCAGCGTCGTCACCGCTGTCTGGCTTGACCCACCGCAACCTGCGAGAACTATCGCCGCTCCAGCGATGGCAGTTTTCTTCCCCTGCATTGAAACGAGGGTAAGCACAGCAGTGCCGTGCCGACGCCGTTTTCGCGGTAAGGGGAACGCGACAGGCAAGTCTGCTATTTGGACATCCATGTGGTGACGTGTACATTCGCCGACTTGGCGGGGCACGCCCGTCAGGGCCAACCAGCAGCTGGGGCGACGCGTTCGACGCCGCCGACGCTGAGCTACGCCGCCTAATCCGCGGTGGGCGCCGATGAGCAACCAGGGTCGCCCGTACAGCAACCCGCCCATTTCGGGGGCGTTCGCGACTGTTCGCTGATGTGGTAAAAGCGTTTTCTACCAGCACATTCCAATCATCGACGCACGCCGACAAATACCGAAATTTGAACCTTGGGGGTCAAGCGGTCGCAGGTTCAGACACTGTCCGCCCGACGTAGGTCAGAGGTGATTTCGGCACTCGCAGGGCAGTACCCCGCCGGGGTATACCCCAACGGACACCCCAGCCATCATGCCGGCGCGAAAAAAATCGCGCGGGGCATGACCTGGGGCCGTCCGTCGCGCCGGTCATGGTGGTGGAACTTGCTGCAGCCCTTATGAACGACTACGGCGTCGCGTACTCCACCATTGCGCTCACTTGAGGGCGAAAACCCGAGGGTCAATTGCTTTGCGGAGGCAATTGGACCGATACTGCTTCCTCGTCAGTCTGCAAGAAGGTGAACCACTTGCGCCCAACTGTGACATCGATCGTATCGACTGCCCCGCTGCCATGCAGGACCCGCACGATGGCGGGGATTGTCGCAGGCGCCATGGCCTGCCCGAAGGTGTCATATGCGAGCGAGAAAGCGACGGTGGTGAAACTTGACCGCCCCGGATTCCGCGGGAGGTGGGATGGGTACGACGCGCTGCTGAGCCCCAGTCGGGCCGCCGCCGGCTTGCTGGTCGATGAAGAGGGAAAACGCACCTGAACTCATAACAATGACTCCTGACATTGATGTACAGAGGGCTGGAACCAGCGGTTTGACGCAGGTCCCGCCGAATTGCGACACCAACCATGAATGGGTTATTGCGCTTTGACGCGAGTAGTCAACTACTCCATTAATGGGTTTCTCCTAGGCTGCCCCAATGGGGGACTTGCTTGACTGGCGACCCGACGGGCCGGCTTGTGCCTCTGGGTGTTTCCCCTTAGTGATTGCCCAGGCAGGTCGACCGGCCATGACCTTGTTGCTATTTCCCGTCTCTTCAGGGCAAAGTAGTCGGTCCCTCCTAAGCGTCTCGGCCCCTCACCGCGCATCCGCAGAAATGCAGTAAGCGCCTACTCCAGGCGCCCACCCCGCCGCGCCAGAGGCTGTAAGGGTTCTGTCTCCTCTAACGGAGGTTCTCACCATGAAAATCGTCGCAACCACTATCGTCCAACCGAACCCGGCGTGGCCCGGAACGACGTTCAGAAGCAACTGAAGCGGGCGTGCGAGCTTGCTCGCAAGCATGGCGCGGAGAACGTCACGGTGCTGGTCAACATGGTCGGGGGTCAGGGGACCAACGCCATCGGCTTTCTGACGACCGCCCAGGACTGGGCCACCTACGATCAGTTCACATCGAGGTCACGCGGGCTGCTCGCGGCTACGAAAACCGCCTTTGACCTTGGACGCCAGATTCGAGCCGATCGACCGCGACCGAGTGCCGCAACGTGTGTACTCCGACGCCTTCGAAGCCTGGCCCCACGGAAAGCGCGGATGCCCGGCGTGGTCGAGCCCGAAAATAGCAGTCGGCCCGCGACCCAAGCAGGGTGACGGGCCGACTGTCTCGTCGGACAGGAGTCCTAGGCTGAGCGACTAAGCTGTGGCGACTTGCTTCTTGCCGAAGATGCGCTCCTGCGTCGCCGTGTCTGCATAACCTTGCACGTGGACGGCCTTGCCGTTGCGGACAGTGATGGCCTGTGCCTGGTCGGTGGTTTCGCCCGCAACGGTCGACTGACCGAGCACCACCACAAGATCGCCGTCGGCGAGGAAGTGATCGGTGGTGACGGATGTTTGCTTCTCACCCATCTTGGCGAGCAGCTCTGCTAGTTCCTGCTTGCCGCGGTAGGTGCCGCTGATGACGCTGTCGCCCGGCTGGATCCACTCGATGTTGTCGTCGAATAGGCTCATCACTGTGTCACCGTCACCAGCGTTGAAGGCTTCGTAGCCCTTCTTGATGAGCTCGATGTTCTGTTTTTCCTGTGACATTGGTCAACTCGTTTCTGCGTATCCGATGCTTGTCGACTGCCTTACCGGGAGCCGCGGTTTCCAACACTTGAAAGACAAGCACCATGACGTGGGCATTGCGTCATCCGTTTGGATGAGATATCGAGGTGGATGAGATCCGATTAAGTTTGCTGAAGCCTGCCCGGCCGATCTTGATCGGGTACTGGCCCGGAAGCACTTCACCTAACTCAACTGTGTTCGCCGTGTCTCTTCAGGAAACGGCTCTGTAGCCGATCGAGAGGATCTGTGCCTCGATTATGTCTCGCCGGAGCTCAGCCGCTTCGCACCGCATGGCCGATGCACGGCTGTTGATGCCGGTGACATCTTGACGTTCGAGCCGTACCAATTGCTGGGTCATTCCGTGTAGTTGCCCGTGCAACGCGTGGACCAACTCCGCGGCTTGGGCGACGTTGCGTGCACCCACATGAGGGATCAGTGCCTTAGCGATCCATTATCCCGAAAGCGAAGTGACACTACCTGAATAGCCATTCAGCGAAACGGATACTCCGGAATGGGTCGCTGGCGTCCCAAATTGACGTCGAACTATCCGCAGACTGTGGTGAGGGTACTAATGTCCGGACCGGGGACCAGCATCTCACCTTGCCGCTCCGGTGCGGTCGTCTCCCCGTCGAAGGGAGATCAGCAATGCGATGCAGGGCGATCGGTGTTGCTGTGTTGACCGGTGCCGCGAGTGCGTTTGCTCCGGTTGCGCACGCGGACAACGACTCCGACTACATCAGCAACCTGAGAAGCCACGGCCTATCGCCCGTGGGGATATCCGAAAGCCAGTGGGAAACAGAAGTAATCAGCAACGGGCACCAGATCTGCGACATGGCAGCCGGGGGATCAAGCCGGATGGCATCAAGGCGCATTTGAGGCCAAGTACCCCGACAAGAAGGAGATCGTGGACAGGATGACCGATGCGGCAGTGGCCGCGTACTGCCCGCAATACTAGTGAACGCAGTGCTCTTGGCTCCTTAGCCGCAACGCCGCCGGGTACCCGTCAGATAACCGGACCAAGAAGCCCGAAACCTTTTCTAGGTCTCCTCGACTCGGGTTTTCACTCACGCGTCGTCAGCCGGTCGGCGGAGATTATCTCCGCACATCAACGATTGAACTTCACCGCACGCCGCGCATAGCTGCTCATTCTCCTCGATCTGGTCGTCGTGCCACCCCGTTCAGATCTATCGTGCTTGTATGTCACGGTCCGCCCACGACCAGGCCGACGAAGCGCATGACGAGACCGCAGAAGTCCAGCGTTCAGCAGCCCGGCGCGAAGATGAAATAGCCCTTGTGCACGAGCGGTTCGCTGAGGAACATGAGGCGGCCGCCGAATCAATGTCCGACGATCTCGGCGACGCTCACCGTGGGGCCGCTGACAAGCACCGGCAGGCCGCCGGCGAGGATCGCCGCCAGGCGCAAACCGCCCGCGAGGAAGCCGACACAGAGCACGATTGAATCGCGGCGAATCGGGCCGCCCGCGAGAAGCGGACGCGGCCCGATCAACGATTTAGATGTGGAGAGGCCCCCGAGCAGTACGGCGTGGACCCCGCCGTCCCGTTGCGCTCACTCACTGACTTCCACCCGGTCAGTACCTAGAGTAACGCTGCCAAGGCGGGAACCCGGTCACGTCGGAGTAGCACATTGGTGTGCCCGCACGCTAAATATGGCCGCGGTTGCCTGGGCTGGCATCGATACCCGCCCAGATTCCGCGCTCGATCTCTTCCCGTGAGGTTGAGCTGCCGGGTGGAGCTGTCTCTCGGCAGCTACAGCCGAGGGCGCCGAACGGATTCGCGTCGTTAGCCTCGGCGCCGGCTGCTGCTGCTCCTCCAACACAGGAACCGAGAGCGATAGCGACGCTGACCAGAATTTTCGTGATCATGATTGCCACCATTTCGCGTCCCTTGTTAGCGCGCAAGGCAGTTGGGCGATTACATAGGGGGTTCATGTTTTTGAGAAAGGCAACTTCCGATCCACAGGCTTTGGTACAAAGGTAATTACTAGACGTCTCGCTGTGAGTACACCCATATCAGTTGCCGCGGGCCAAACGGGACGTGCAACATGACGATATGAATTTGCGCACCGTCCTCGTCGAGCATGTCGGCGCGAAACCCTCACGCGTCGAACAACTCCCAGCTCCGGCCTGCTGGCGGTGGACCCCACGGGGGGTGTTCATCGCCAGCAGGCACCGATGACGGCGCGTCGGATCTAACGGGGGCGTAACAGGGTGGGGCGGACAATTATGTGGAATGCGTTCTGGATGAACGCTTTAGCGGGTCATTCGAATGGATTCACGGCGACCACTCTGAATCTACGAGACACGAAAAGATGCGGCTGCGCATGGTTGAGCTCTCTGCTGCTTCGTGGGCGTGGAACAACGCCGTCATCGATGGGCTTGTGCGGCAGGACGAACGGGTCCGGGACGGCAAGAGCCGCAGCTGGGTCACTATGTGTTCCCGCCGGGACCGGGTCACACTTAGCACATCAGCCCATTGGTGGTCCAGCGCGACTGGTCGGATGCCGAATAAGGAAAATGGAGGAATGACCCCAAGTCGAGCTCGCGGTCGACCGCGCAGCGAGGAACGCCGCGACGCCGTCCTAGCCGCAGCAATGGAACTAATACAGGAGGACGACCTGCGCAGGGCGTCGGTCGACCGGATCTCCGCACGCAGCGGGGTCAGCAAGGCGACCATCTACAAATGGTGGCCGAATAGAACCGCGGTGGCCATCGACGCGTTCCTACACCAAATGATGGCCGACGCGCCCGTGCCCGACACCGGATCAGCGGCCGAAGACTTCCGCCTGACGTTGCGCGGCATGATGGGGTTCTACACCAGCCCGCTTGGCGCGATCTACGCCCAACTCGTCGGCGAGTCGCAGTTCTACCCAACTGAACGCGAGCGGATTCGAACACACCAGGTGAACGTCCGCCGCGCAGCCGTGAGGAAGATCTGGGACCGCGGAGTGGCCCGCGGTGAATTGGATCCGAACGTCGACCCCGAGGTGGCGCTGGATCTCATCTTCGGGCCGGCGATGTACCGGAGGGCGACCGGGCATGGAGGATTGACCCCAGTCGATGCCGACGCCATCGTGTCCACAGCTATGCGGGCGCTGGCTCGCTGATCCACTTGATTGCGGATCGGGCCGGCCGCACAGGTTGGGGGGAGGATTTGGGGCCGGCCCGATCGACATTAGAGACGCCGACGCGCTCGATTTTCTTCCCTCTACACCGACGTCGCCGAGATCCCGCCTCGCTGGGAGAGCGGCAGGGGTGGCCCGATCAACTATTCAGACGGGGGCTGGCGCGTGGTGGTTCCGCTTCCCGGTCGACTGACGGTGCCGCGACGTTTTAGTCATCCGACGCCTCCGCCCATGTCCTCACTTTCGGTTGGCGTCTGGTGATCGTCCTCTGGTAAGCGCTTTTGGGTCCGATAAGATAACTTCGCGCTCAAACAAAGCTTTTTCCCAGCTTTCACTGTTCTTCATATTTGTGCGGCTTTGGACCCGCACACTGACGGCATTGTCAACGCCAAGAAGAAAGGAAGCGCATCAAATGCCCTCACCTCGCTGGCTGGCCAGACTTACCATCCCCATGATGGTTGGCGCTGCCGTGGTTAGTAGCGCTGCGATTGCGACTGCCGATGCCACTAATGACGCATACCTCGCTCAACTGCGAGCTGTCGGCTTCACTTGGCCGCCTGACCACGATGAGGCCATCATTGGGATGGCGCACCTCATTTGCGACGACCTCGGGTGGGGTTGGACGTATGACCAGATTGCCCAGCACGTCCACTCCGACTTGGACTCGAGAGGAGTTACGTTCGGACAAGTCACATCCATGGTCAGCATCGCACATTCGACCTATTGCCCCAACCAGCGGTGCTGGGCCCCCCACTGCTGAGCGGTAAAGAGTGAACGCCAAGAAGAAAGCAAGCGCATCAAATGCCCTCACCTCACTGGCTGGCCAGACTTACCATCCCCGTGATGGTTGGCGCTGCCGTGGTTACTAGCGCTGCGATTGCGACTGCCGATACCACTGATGACGCATACCTCGCTCAGCTGCGCGCCGTCGGTTTCACTTGGCCGCCGGACCACGACGCCGCCCTCACTGGGATGGGGCGCCTCATCTGCGACGATCTCGTTTCGGGTTGGACGTATGACCAGATTGCCCAGCAAATCCACGCCACCTTGGACTCGAGAAACGTTTCGTTCGGAGACGTCGGATCCATGGTGCGCGTCGCACATTCGACCTATTGCCCCAACTGGCGGTGCTGGACCGCTGAATGCTGAGCGGTCTCCTTGAGCCGGCGGTGGAGGTCGTCAACCATCCCCAGGGCCGCGGCTGAGTCGGGTACGAGTTCGAGCACCGGAGCGGCCGGTGCGCCCGTTTTACCTCGCGCTCTAGCGCGCGCGTCCTTGCCGTTCGCCCAGTGCTGTCACTGTGCGTTGTTTCAATGATGTTGTGTAACTGGCATTTTCATGTATCGCGGTCGTAACAGGTCGGGGTGAAGGGGCCGTGTTCGCGCAAGTTGCAGTGCATGTGGCGGGTTGACGGATTTTTCTGCGTTGATTGGGCGGTCACTCGGTCGTGATGATGAGCTTGCCGCCCTTGGGTGTGTGGTTCGTTTCGAGTGCGGTGAGGGCTTCGATCGCTTCCGTGAGTGGCACGCTGCGACCGATCGGCAGTTGCAGTTTCCCCCGCCCGGCGGCTCGGGCGAGCTCTTCGAGGTCTGCGGGATTGGCTTTGGCCATCAAGACCTGGTACGGGCCCGGTAGTGCGCCTCTGGCGAGTTTCGCGGGAGTGGGGTTGATGTCGATGATGTGGCCGCCGGGCCGAAGCAGTGTCCGCGCTGTTTTGAGGGGGAGTGTGCCCGCGGTGTCGAAGACGATGTCGAAACGTCCGCGAAGTGGCGTGGGCTCGAAGTCGAACTCGACGATCGGGGCGATTCCGAGGTCGTTCGCATCGTGGGTGGCGGTGGAGCGGCAGCTGCCTGCTACCGAGGCGCCGCGCAAGGTCGCAAGCTGGGCGGCGGCTCGGCCGACCCCGCCGAGGCAGCCGTGGATGAAGACGGCTTGACCGGGTTGCAGCTTTCCTTTGTCTGTGAGGGCCTGTAGGGCGGCTAGCCCGACAATCGGGAGCGCGGCTGCTTGCTCATATGAGAGATCGGCGGGCTTCGTTACGACGGCCTTCTCGTCGGCGACGACCACCTCAGCAAACGCTCCCGCCGCCTTGATGCTCGCAGCGCCGAGCACGGCATCACCGATGCGCAACCGGGTGACACCCGGACCGACTGCCTCGACGATGCCCGCGAAGTCGTGGCCCAGACCGCGCGGGAAGTTCCGGCCCGTCATGAGCTTCATCTCCCCGTTGCGGATCTTCCAGTCCATGGGATTAGCTGCCGCTGCCCGCACACGGACCAGAAGCTGGCCCTTGCCAGGTCGGGCCGGCTCGAAGTCCTCGAGCCGCATGACGTCGGGGCCACCGTACTGGTGGAACTGAATGCGCTTCACTGTAGCCATGGAAAACCTCCACACATGTTGATGTCATTAGGTGACATCAGGGTAGCACAACGATGTCATGTCGTGACATGACTCGAGGGTTTCGATATCGTGAGCCCCTATGGGACGCTGGCAACCGGGCAGTCGCGAACGGCTTCAAGGGGCGGCCCTCGAGCTGTTCAGCGAGCAGGGTTTCGAACGCACGACAGTCGCTGAGATCGCTGATCGCGTCGGGGTGACGACGCGGACGTTCTTCCGACACTTCGCCGACAAGCGCGACGTGCTGTTCGCTGACACCGAGCAGCACGAGCGGCAGCTTGCTGACGCGACGGCCGGCGCGGCGGCCGAGCTCGCGCCCCTTGACGCGATCACCGCCGCCATCGCCGGCCTCGACTGGCAGGAAATCGCCCCACGCGCAGCGCAACGTCAGCGCCAAATGGTGATTGCGGCCTCCCCCGAGCTCACCGAACGTGAACTGATCAAGCTCAACAACCTCACCGCGGCGTTCGCCAACGGGCTCCAACGTCGGGGCACCGAGGAGGCCACAGCGCTCCTCGCCGCGCAGACAGGGCTCACCGTCTACAGAACCGCCTACCGACGCTGGATCGATGCCGACACAGAAACCGAAATCGCGCTCATCATCGACGCCGTCCTCGCTGACCTACGCGCCATAGTCACGGCCTAGTCACCGTCGGGCGTTATCGCCGACTTGCCGGCTTGCGCGCCCGCCACGGGGACCAGAGGTCAGAGGCCATTTTTGGCCCTCTGGAACTGCCATCTGAGGTGGTTGAGCCAAATGGCTCTGTTGGAGGTCAACCAGCAAAGTCCAGGTCGGCTTCCGTTACGCGGACACCCGCGATCACTTGACCACAAGCTCAAAAGCGGATCGCACTTGGCCGTAGGTGACCAAGAAAGGCCAGCTAACGGGTGATACCGGGACGTCTGCGTACCGTCACGGACACCCAAGAAATCGTGGGCGTTGCGCTACAGCAGAAGTGGGTAGACAACGCAGTAGCGCGGCGCTCGGTTTGGAATCAGGTCACGAGTCGAAAGGCGGCATCGCATGGTTCGTCACGAGGGGGGCCGGTGGGACGTCGGTACCGAGGACAACGCTGTTTACCTTGAGCGCATCTCTGGGAGCGACGAGCGGTTGTTCGACGATTCGTTAGCACCTGAGGAGGCCCGTGAGCTAGCTGGGCTCTTGACGAAGTACGCCGACAAACTCGACAAGTCCGAGGGCTCCGGCAAGTCCGACGAGTCCGACAAGTCCGGCAAGTCGGACGAGTCCGAGGGCTCCGAAAAGTCCGGCAAGTCCAAGGAGTCCGAAAAGTCCGAGGAGTCCGAAAAGTCCGAGGAGTCGGAAAAGTCCGGCAAGTCCGAGGAGTCCGAGGGCTCCGGCAAGTCCGAGGACTCCGAAAAGTCCGGCAAGTCCAGGGAGTCCGATGACTCCGAGGGCTCCGAAAAGTCCGGCAAGTCCAGGGAGTCCGATGACTCCGACGACTCCGAGGACGCCGACAAGTCCAGGGAGTCCGACGACTCCGAAAAGTCCGGCAAGTCCAGGGAGTCCGATGACTCCGAGGGCTCCGAAAAGTCCAGCAAGTCCAGGGAGTCCGATGACTCCGACGACTTCGAGGACGCCGACAAGTCGTCGGATTAGATTCCGATCCTGTGGTTCACTCCTCAAGTGGTTCACTCCTCAAGCGCACCCCGATGACTGGTCCGATGAGTCATCCGAACCGAGCGTCAACGGCATGCCTGACTGCACCGCGGCATGTCTTTGGCGGCACGGCCACGCCGGGCCATCCGGATTGGATTCAGCTAGTGATGGGCACAGGGCATCGATTGAATGTGCGCGACACGGTTGTCATCTCGGCGTCGCTCGTGCGTGTACCCAGTCGACTGCACGCATAATGAAACCCTTGCTGGCGAATCGGTCTCGATCTACCGTGAACAGCTCAACTGGAGGTCAGCGGTCGCAGGTTTAAATGCCATCGGCCCGTCAGGACCGGGCCGATACGCGTCGCGCAACCTCGCCATATCGCTCTAGGCGCCCGGGATCGGCGAGGGCGTTATACAAAACGATGCGAGTTGCGATTCCTTCGTACTTGTCGACGAGCGCGTCCGCCAGACCGTCCCACGTCGACTCGGTGGCGAAGGTTGCAATATGGTCGTCGTTGATTTGGGCCGCCATACCTTTGAAGTCACCGGCCTTCTGCTTCTCACGCAGACGGGCGGTCGTACCTTCGAACCCGGCCTCGTCCATGATGAATGCGTAGTTGGGTGTACTTGCGTAGAAGCTGAGGCTGGTTCGCACGAGTTCACGCTCTTTGCGGCGTTCTTCTTCGCTGTCGCCAACAACCGTCATGACCGGCACGATGACCGCGATATCGGATGTTGCGCGCTTCGAATTGGCCGCTCCCTTGGCGACATTCGGCACGGCATGCCGTGCGAGATAACCAGGCTCACCGAGCGGATGGATGTGAACCCCGTCGGCCACTTCGCCCGCCATGCGCAGCATCCACGGATTCACCGCGGCGATGTCGACTTTGGGATCGGGCGCGTCGATGGGTCCCGCGCTCCATTGCGGAGTGATGAAGTCGAGGTCGTAGAACTCGCCGTGGTGGTCGAGCGTCCCCGTTCGAAACGCGGCGAAACACGCCTTCACGGCGAGCACGTAATCGCGCAGGCGTGGGCCAGGGCGATCGAAGGCCATACCGTACCGCCGCACCACATGGGTGCGGACTTGGGTGCCGAGACCGAGCCGGAACTTCCCGTTGGTCGCTTCTTGGAGTTCCCACGCGGTTGCCGCCGTGACGAACGGACTGCGCGGAAACGCCACCGCGACGCCGGTCGAGAGTTCGAGACCGGGTGCGGCCTGAGCCGCAACGGCGGCGTTGAGGTATGCGGTACGGCCCGTTTCGGTAAAAAGGAGACCGCTGAACCCCGAGGCTTGCGCACGCCGGGCAACGTCACCGGTCTGTCCTAGAGGCTGCGGAACAGTCATCACGTCGACCTGCACCGTCGAAAGGTACCTCGTGGGATCGTCGGGGCGCTCGCGGAGGGCGCAAAGCGAGTAAGCGGTTCGCCGCATCCGCTCGCGGTCAAAACGTCACGATGGTGGATCATCCAGCGAAACCCTGGCGACGCGAACGTTGTGAATGGTTCTCTTGAAATAACACGCTGTCCGCGCAGGGCAGCGCAGGCGACCGCCCCTGGGTCTGGTCACATTCGACGACAGCGGAGAACTACTGATCAAGACCTACTACCCGATGCCGGAAAGTATTGGGACCGATGGCGATCCGTACGCTCACTTACTTGCGGGGCAGTAGGGCAGTAGGCGTCTGCGAGCTAGCTCTAGACCAAATACGCTCTGCCGTCGTGTAATTCGTCACGGTGCAAACTCATCGGAGTGACAGCGGGGACATCGCCGCCGGCGATCACGGCGCGGGCGATCAAAGTGAGCGCCTGAAACAGGGCCTCCACCTCATCGTCGCTGAGCGCGTCCAGTGCTGACAGCGCAAGCGCGTCGGTGCTCGATTCGATGTCATCCTTCAGCTGCCGGCAGGCTGCGATCAGCGGGTTGTGCAATCGGGGGTTCGAACTGAATTCGGCGCTGCATCGTGTCCTGGATAGGCGGTTGCCGAAACGTCGTAACGACCGACTTTGCTGCGTCGCCCGGGACGAGTGCGTCCTTGAAGAGAATTAAGTTGGTGATCGAGCCGTGAACGTGCTGCTGTTCGGCGTTTCGCACCGCAGCGCACCGGTATCGGTGCTTGAGCAGTTGAGCATCGGCAAGTCCGATCAGGCCAAGATCGTCGACCGGGTCTTGGAGTCCTCGCTGGTGACCGAGGTCATGGTCTTGTCCACCTGTAACCGCGTCGAAGTGTATGCGGTCGTGGATGCATTCCATGGCGGGCTCACGGTGATCGGGGAGGTGCTCTCGGAGCACTCCGGGCTGTCGTTGGGTGAGCTGACCAGGTACGCCTATGTGCACTACGCCGAAGCGGCCGTCGAGCATCTGTTCGCTGTGGCCAGTGGTTTGGATTCGGCGGTGGTGGGCGAGCAGCAGGTGCTGGGCCAGCTGCGCCGCGCATACCGGGCCGCCGAGGCCAACCACACCGTAGGGCGCATGTTGCATGAGCTGGCCCAGCGGGCGCTATCGGTCGGCAAACGGGTGCATGCGGAGACGGCGATCGATTCGACGGGAGCCTCGGTGGTCTCGGTCGCGCTGGGCATGGCCGACGCCCGATTGGACGGGTTGGTCGGACGTAGCGCTGCGATCGTGGGTGCCGGGTCGATGGGTGCGCTCTCGGCAAAGCATTTGATGCGGGCGGGCGTCAAACACGTTCACGTGGTGAGCAGGTCGTTGCCGCGCGCGCACCGCTTGGCACACGACGTGCGTGAGCAAGGCGTAGGGGCCGCCGCGCATGGGCTCGAGCACATCTGCGCGGTGCTGCGGGTGGCCGACGTTGTGGTGTCGTGCACTGGCGCGGTTCGGCCGATACTGACGTCAGGCGATGTACGCCTCGGGCTAGCCGGCCGGTCGGAGCAGTTGCCGTTGGTGATCTGTGACCTCGGGATGCCCCGCGACGTCGACCCGGCTGTGGCGAGGCTGGCCGGTGCATTCGTCATCGACATGGACCATGTGCAACGCGACCCCGGGGCGCGCGCCGCGCTCGCCGACACCGAAGCCGCCCGCCATATCGTGGCCACCGAGGTTGCGAGCTACCTCACGGGCCAACGCGTAGCCGCGGTCACCCCAACCGTGGCCGCGTTGCGCCAGCGGGCCGCCGATGTCGTGGAGGCGGAGTTGCTCTGCCTCGAGCGCCGGGCGCCTGGCCTGGACAGCTCCCAGCGTGACGAGGTGGCACGCAGTGTGCGGCGGGTCGTCGACAAGCTGCTGCACGCGCCGACGGTGCGTGTCAAGCAACTGGCCAGCGCCCCCGGCGGCGACGGCTATGCAGAGGCGCTGCGTGAACTGTTCGAACTAGACCCGCAGTCCGTCGACGCGGTCGCCGGTGCCGAATGGCCGTTCGTGGGACGACCGAACGCATCATCAATCGATCCGGGAGTACCGCTGAGCTACAACGCCTTACCAAATCCGTCGGCGTGAGCCCGCCAGACCCGAAACGGCTCAGCGGTTGGGTGATCTCTTCTGCCAGATCCGACGTGCGACGTTGATCGGTGCGAGGGCGGCCTGCCAGGCCTTGCCTTGCCATGGGGCACCGACACCGACGAACCTGACCACGGCGCCCTCCGTACTTCCAGCCTGGTCGGTGACCAACTCAATGGTGGCGTGGGCGACCACTATGCGTCCGTCGTTGCATAAGGCCGGGACCTTCAACGGCCTCGAGCTCATTCGGCCCCGCCTCATGGCCCGATCGAAGCCCCACCAATGCACCGGCCGGAGGACCGGTGGGACGACGACGTTGAGACTTCGGCCGAGTGCATAGTCCGCTGTGAGACCGACGACCTCGGTTACTCCATCGCCCCACTGGTGGATGATGCCGTCGCGATCGACGGTCACGGTGGCGCGCTGGCCACCGTGAGTTGCGCGGGAAGCGTCCATACCTGGATCACGGTTCGCGCCCGCCGCCGGTTCACCACGAGACATGTTTTCGCCGCCGATCCAGGCACACCGTTTCCCGTCGGAGGGTTCAGGAAAAACTTTCCCTGATTCGTGAACCGACCAACGGCCCGGCGCGTGACTAGAACATGACCGCCCAACAGCCCGGGGCGGAATCGGACCCGGATGCAATGTGGTCGCCAGCGCTCGCACCGGGGTTGCTCCGCGAGGATGCACTGCGCTCCGTGCGCTTTTGCGATGGCTACGCCGATCTGCTCGACCCGAGTGGTCCCGTCCATACCAGCCTTGCGCAGCGCGCCATGCACAGCCCAATTGTGGCGGCGGTGTATGAGCGCGTCTGGCGGCCGATCATGGTTGCGATCATGCGCCTGCACGGGGTCTCCATCTCCACTGAGCGGGAAAAGTCGGCGGAGGCACTGCACCTCGGCGGCCAACAGCGTGTGCTCGACGTAGCGTGCGGTCCGGGTAGCTTCACGGGCTTTTTCGCGGACCGTCTTAGTGGGGATGGGTTCGCGATCGGGTTGGACAATTCGGTGGCGATGATGGATCGCGCCGTCCGCGACAACAGCAGCGCGCGTGCGGCTTACCTGCGCGCCGACGCGCGCAGCCTGCCCTTCAGCAACTGCGCGTTCGACGTGGTGTGCTGCTTTGCCGCGCTACATCTCGTGCCCGAGCCGATGGCCGTGCTGCACGAGATGGTGCGGGTGCTCGCGCCGGGTGGGCGAATCGCAGTAATGACGACATACGGTCGCGAGTCGTTCCTGATGCGGAAGGGACTCGAACTCGGGGCGGCAATCTGCGGGGTGCGCGTGTTCGACCGCGCCACCGTGCCCGCCTTCCTCGCAGCAGCTGGACTGACCGACGTCGACCAGAAACTTCGCGGCGTCTCGCAGTTCGTCATCGCACGCCGGCCCGAGCAGGAAACCGAGTTCGATGTCGGTGTACCCGGTCGTCCGGGTCGACCACAGAAGGCACATTGATTGGCGACTTGCACGTTCAACGCAAGGGGTCGCGATGACGACGCACTTGCGGGGGGGAGTCCGGCTAAGCGGGGTCGGTAAGACCTATGGTGAGGCCGCGGCCGCAGTGCATGCGCTGCGCGAGGTCGCTCTGGACATCGATGTGGGCGAGTTTGTGGCGATACTGGGTCCCAGCGGATCGGGAAAGACGACGCTGCTCAACGTCATTGGTGGCATCGAATCGGCCGATTGCGGGACGATCATGGTTGCCGGACAAGATATTTCGGGGCGTCGACCGCGCGACCTGGACGGCTTTCGCCGTATGCATGTCGGATTTGTGTTCCAGTTCTTCAATCTGATACCCACTCTCACCGCCTATGAGAACGTGCAGCTGGTGATCGAGCTGACCGGCCGGGGGGAACGTGGCAGTGTTCCGGATCTGCTTGCCGCTGTGGGCTTGTCGGATCGCGCCGCTCATTTTCCTTCGCAGCTCTCGGGCGGAGAACAGCAGCGGGTCTCGATCGCCCGAGCGCTGGCCACCGACCCCGACCTATTGCTCGCCGACGAACCCGTCGGCGCGTTGGACATAGCGACTGGGCGTCAAGTGCTGGAGCTGCTCCAGCAGACCAGCCGTGCCGGACGGGGCGTGATCATGGTGACTCACAACGAGGCCGCCGCTGGAATCGCCGACCACGTCATCCGGATGCGCGACGGCGCCATCGCGTCCGCGGAACCCAACGCTGCGCCGGCCGACGCCGCGACGATGCAGTGGTGAGGCACTTTCAGTGAGCACCGTCTTGCACAAGAAGGCTTTTCGCGAACTGCGTCGGCGGTTGGCGCAGGTCGCCGCGATCGGCGTCATGGTGATGTTGGGTGTGCTGCTGTTCGCCACAAGTTACGACTCCTTTCGCAACGTACAGGCCTCTTACGACCGCACCTACGTCAGAACACATTTCGCAGATCTGACGGCGACGGGAGGCGACCCGGAAACGATCGCCGCGGCAGTCCGAAACGCCGCTGGTATCGACCGCGTCGCGACCCGGACGGAAGCCGATCGACCGATGACGATCGGTGCCACCAAACTCGTCGGACGGGTCGTCGGAATGACGCCGGCAAATGGCCACGGAATCAACGAGTTCGACCTCATCGCGGGTCGCCAAGCCGATCCAGAACGCGACGACCAGGTCGTCGTCGAACGTCACACCGCCGACACCTTCGGCCTGGCCGCCGGGGGACGTTTGCACGTGTTCGACGACACGGGATGGCGGGAAGTGACCGTCTCGGGCGTCGCGCGGTCGCCGGAATATCTCTGGCCGGCCCGGAACCGCCAAGACATCCTCGGCGACCCCCACGCGTTCGCCGTAGTATTCGCGCCCGAATCGCTGGCCCGGAAGTTATCGGCGCGCACGACACCCAATCAGACGCTGGTGTCGATGACAGGGTCTGCAACGCAATCCGACCGCGACCGAGTCACCCGTCTGCTCCGGTCGGCCGGGGCCGTAGACATCCAGGACCGCGGTGATCAGCCGTCCTATGCCGCACTGCGGGAAAACTTCAACGGCTTCACCGCCATGGCGATCGGATTTCCCGCCTTGTTCCTTTCCGCCGCAGCGATCACGGAATACGTGCTGATCACCCGGCTCATTCGCACTGAACGGCCGATCATCGGCACCCTTTTGGCGCTGGGCGCCCGCCGGGCCGCAGTCGTCCGCCACTATGTGTGGTACGGCGTAGTGATCGCCGCCGTCGCGTCGCTGGCCGGAGTGCTGGTCGGGGCGGCGGCAACGTCGGCCTACACAAGGGCCTACGCGGCCATTCTCGGCCTCCCGGATACCGTAATCGAGCACCGGATCCTCACCGCCATAATCGGTTTGGCTCTCGGGCTGGTCACCGGTGTGATCGCGGGGTTGGCGCCCGCGATCGGCGCCGCACGAACCGCGCCCGCCGAGGCGATGCGCGGCGAGGATGTCCATCCGGTTCGGATAGGTGCGCTGGACCGGGCATCGGCCCGGTGGACGTTGATACCTGTTGCGGCGCGGATGGCGTTGCGTTCCCTGACCCGCAGCCGCCGCCGAACTTTCGCGACCATGCTCGGCGGTGTGCTGGCGCTCGTGTTGATCCTTGCCTCGGCTAGCATGCTGACCAGCGTGCGGGCGATGCTCGGCATCCAGTTCGGCTCGGTCGAACGTCAGGATGCCACCGTCCTGATCGCGCCGAGGGCGAATGGCGTTGCTGCACAGCTACAGTCGATTCACGGCATCGCACTCGTCGAGCCAGCAACCAGCGCACGGGTGAGCATCTCCGTGAACGGCCGCACGTACCCGACGTCGCTCACCGGCCTGGAGCCGGACACGGTTATGCACGGATTTCGCAGTCCGGATGGCGCGGCCCAGAGGCTGCCGACTGCCGGTGTCTTGGCCAGCACCACGCTTGCGGACAAGCTCGGCTTGAGCATCGGCGACGTCATCACCGTCATCGCGCCGTGGGGATCCGCCCGTGCGACCCGGCTGGCGGGGTTAGTCGACGAACCGTTGGGGGCTGCGTTGTATGCAACAAACGCCACTACGCAATCCATTACGAGCGCCGGCACTAGCGGTTACATGCTTCGATTCGACAGCGGCGCCGATCGCGATCGTGTGCGTGCGGCTGCCAGCAACCTCACCGGCGTGGTGGCTTACGGCGACACGTACGCACTCGAAAAGCAGCTCAACAGCTACCTCGTCATATTTTGGGTTTTTGCCGGCGCCATGCTGATGCTGGGTGCACTGCTTTCCTTCACCGTCATTTATGTCACGATGGCCATCAACCTGGCCGAACGGACAAGTGAGCTAGCCACCCTCCGCGCAGCCGGTGCACCGCTCCGTCGACTCACCGCGGCCGTGGCCATGGAGAATCTAGGTGCGATCCTGCTCGCCGTGCCGATTGGCCTCAGCGCAGGAGTCGGAGCCGGATGGCTGTTCCTGCGCTCGTACAACAACGACCTGTTCAACCTCCACCTGTCCGTCGGCCCTACGGTGCTGATCCTCGCCACCGTTGCGGTGATGGCCGCCGCCGCGGTATCTCAGCTGCCCGCAGCGCGGCTCATCAAACGCATCGATGTGGCCAAAGTCGCCAGAGAACGTGCGTTATAACTTCCGTCCTCAGGTGAGGCACTTGGACCGCAGCGTCTCCCGGGGTGGCGACCTCATGCGGACGGGAAGCAACCGATCGTCGTGCCACCGGTGCGAGTCGGTTCGAGCACCCCGGAATGGGAGTGTGCGATGCGCGCCCATTCGATCTTGAACCACGGTGTGAACTGTCCAGGCGCACAAGCGATCTGGGCTTGCAGTACCTGCGGCGCGACATAACGCCAGGCCGCAACCTCGTGGACATTCGCGCGCGGCGATTCGTCGCTGCGGCCAGCGTAAACCCAGCACAGTTCGTGTTCGGCTCCGCGCTCGTCGTATTGCGATTGGTACTGGAACTTGAACAAAAATTCCAGCTGTGCCTTCAGGCCGAGTTCCTCTCGTAGACGGCGGTGGATGGCGCACTGCATCGTCTCGCCACGACGTGGATGCGAGCAGCAGGTATTGGACCAGTAGCCCGGCCAGAGGCGTTTGCTGTTCGCGCGTTGCTGTAGCAGCAATTCGCCTGCGGGGTTGAACACGAACAGCGAGAACGCGCGGTGCAGTCTTCCGCGACCGAGATGTGCATCTGCTTTACCAAGAAAGCCGATTTCGCGGTCATCGCTGTCCACCAGAACTAGCTGCTCGTCGTCACTCGAGACCACGCGGCTATTGCGTCTTAAATCTTCCAAAGCTGCGCCTCCTGTCCTGGTGACCTGCATCCCGTATCGCGGCGACGCCTTTATCGCGCACGGGCAGTCAGCGGGTCATCGCCCTACCAGTCTTGGCAGCGCCAACGCCGAATCCACCGCGAGTGCACAAAACACCGTGGCCAGATAGGTATTGGAGCGCTGGAAGAGCCGAAGCGGTTCGACAGGCTTGCCGCGGCGCTCTCGGCCGTATAGCTGGTAGACCATCACGAGCAGCCACGCTGCGGCCAGCAGTGCGATCGCACCGTACAGCCAGCTGGTGGCAAGGGTCAGAAAGAGTGTCGCGAACGCGGTTAGCCACGTGTAGATGAGGAGCTGCATGACGACGCGACGTTCGGTCGCCACGGCCGGCAGCATCGGCACTCCCGCGGCCCGGTAGTCCTCCTTATGGCCCATCGCCAAGGCCCAGCTGTGCGGCGGCGTCCAGAAAAGAATAATCGCGAACATCACCAGGGCTTGCCACCCGATGGTGCCGGTCACCGCCGACCAGCCAATCACCACCGGCATACCATTCGCAGCGCCGCCCCAGACCACGTTATGTGTGGTGCGACGCTTGAGCAGAAGCGTGTAGACCAAGACATAGAACGCCGTCGTCGCCGCTGCCAGCAGCCCGGCAAGCGGGGGCGTGGTCACCCACAACCAGAGGAACGCCGCGACACTCAGCGCCAGCCCGAACACAAGTGCGTGACGAGTCGAGATCGCGTCGCGCGCCAGCGGTCGGTCCGCGGTGCGCTTCATCAGCTTGTCGATGTCGACGTCCACAACGCAATTGAGTGTGTTGGCGCCGGCTGCCATGACTATCGCTCCGGCGAGGGTGTTGAGCATCAGCACAGGCGCTACCGTCCCGCGCTCGGCGAGCAGCATCGCGGGAATCACCACCACCACCACGTGGATAGTTTGCGGCTTCGTCAGGGCCAGCCAGTCGGACAGCGTGCCGCGGAGACGACGCCTGGACTGGCTAGCCTGGTCACGAGTGCTCACAGCGGAACTTGGCTCATCCCATTGCCCCCTACACAAGGGACACGAATGGCAAGCAACTGTCGTTCAAGTACGGCCTCTGTTAGACCAGCGTCGTGGTGGCGGTGTCTCGCGTCGGGGTTCGCGTGCTCGATCGACGGTGCTGTATGCGTTGCGGCTGAGCGTTTCAGATGCCTCGCTCGTCAATTGACCCTGAGCTAACGACTTCGCCACCGGGTACCGGGGTAGGTGCGTTCGCGTTAGAGCTGGCGAAAGGGTTTGAGTTCGTTGCGACCGCCCGCGCTCATCAGCACGCCTGGCGGCGATACTGAGACCTAAAAATCGCGTCGCAGGCTCATCGGAGTGACAGCCGGGACATCGCCGCCGGCGATCACGGCGCGGGCGATCGGAGTGAGCGCCTGAAACAGGGCTTCCACCTCATCGTCGCTGAGCGCGTCCAGCGCTGACAGCGCAAGCGTGTCGGTGCTCGATTCGATGTCATCCTTCAGCTGCCGGCCGGCTGCCGTCAGCGACCCGTCGTTGTTGAGCAGGCCCCGCTCGGCCAGCCGTTCCTCGTGATGACGCCAGGCTGCCTCGTCGTAATCACGGGCGCGGGCCATGTAGTCGCGCGGGACTCCGCCCGCCGCGGCGTGTAACACGTTGGACTCCCGGCCTGAGATACCGGCGGCGGCCAGTACTGCCACATGAGCGTCGCCGCGCTGCTCGCGCAACAGCGTCGTCGCATGCCACAGCGCCGCCAGCGGGTCGTCCGGGGACGGCAGCGCCAGGTTCGCGGCAAACAGCGGTCGCCCGTCAAAGGGTGCCTGGCGCGCCGCTTTTCCGGCTAATTTCGTTGCGGTGCGGACACTTTCATCTGCGGTGATGCCGTAGCGACGTAGCGCGGCAACCGCTGATTCCTGCCGGGCGCGCAATGCGGCGTCCGGACCGGCGATCTGCCATGCCGTCGGAAGGGCCTTGGCGACCCGCTCGGGGGCGAAGTTGTAAAAGATCGCGGTCACCACCTCTGTCGGCACGATGCCCAACGGCGCCGACCGGGCAGCGAAATAGCCCATCCAGAAGCCTCGATAACCCAGCCCATCCAACGCGGCCCGCGCCTCCGGCGCGAAGTACGTCACCGCATGCACCGGCTCGAACCGATCGTAAAAGCGTCGGGCAAGTCCGGGTTCTCTGGGCATGGTGGGCTACAACCCCTTGGGTGCGTCGCGAACTGCTTGCACCGCCGACGCATCGCCGTCGAATTCGACTCGGGCCTGCCGGCCAACCGAGAACAGCAGCAGCTCCTCGGGTGCACCGCTCACTGTGACGGCCGGCCCCCGCCCGGCGGTCAGCACCGTCTTGCCCTCCGGGGTGCGCAATGCGACCCGGCCGGGGACCTTCGCCAGCGTCAGCCGGCCCATCAGCGGCAGGGTCCGACGCAGCATCGAGGCCAGCGCCGGTTCGAGTACCCGCGGCTCCCAGCCCGGCTGCGCGCGCCGCACATCCTCGTGGTGTATGAACATCTCCCCGACATTGGCCAGCGGATCGAGCAGTTTGAGTGGTGAGTAGACCGGCGGGCCTGACGCGACCTTGTCCACCAGCTCGTCCCAGTCGGTGTGTTGGGCGACATCTTTCTGCACCTTGTCGGTGCGGCCCGCGAAGAACGGAATGAGAATGCCGGGTGCGGCGTCGAGGCGGTACTCGCGGATCACCAGATGGGCCGCCAGGTCGCGGGTGTTCCAGCCTTCGCACAGGGTGGGTGCCTCGGGTCCGACACTGCGCATGGTTTCGACGAGGGCGGCGCGTTCGCGTTGAGCAACCGACACGCTGTTCAGCCTAGAGGCTGATGTGGTCGGCGTAAGTCCCCTACTGTCCCTTTGTCACGACGGCCGAATTGTGGTTGGGAGCCCACGCCTGTTCGAAGGTCGCGATTGGAACCTGCTCGTCGCGGCCGGTTTTGATACCGCTGTCGTTGAGGTGCACCACACCGGCTTTCGTGTCGATTCCGGTAACGACCACAAAGTGGTTCGCGAAGTCTCGCTTGCCAGGTCGGTTCCAGATGGTTTCGGCATTGATTATCACGACGATCCTGCGCCTTTCGGCCAGATCCTGCTCCAGCGCAGTGGTAGTGGTCTGGATATTTTCAGCCCTAATCCAGTAGTGCCAGAACAGCACAGGCAGGTTCTTGATATCGGTGTTGCCAGAGAGCTTCCAGATCGGGCCGGCTCCCGCTGTGCTCGGGGTTGCCGCAGCCAAGGCCGTGATCTGCTGCTCGGTGGGCTCATGTCTGGTGATCTGGCCGACCACATCGGCGACCGCCATCTCCCCGCAATCGGATGAGTGTTGCTGGCGCCAATAGGACGCGGCGGCGGCAGGGTCGCCGTACATCCCTAGCTCGTAGTTGGCGTCCGGGACGGAGATGCCTGTTTCGGCGTGGACCGCAGCAGCCGACGCGACCCACGACGCAGCGCCTGCCCCGCACACAAGGGCCACGATCCCGACGACTCGCGCGGCCGCCGCGACCTTGGTCCTCGAGGTGCTCCTCATGCCGGTCCTTTTCTCGAGCCGCCCGCGGCGGCGCGTCGCTGTATTGAGAAAAGGCTCACGGGTGGCCCAATAGCGATCATCGACGGGAACCTGGTCAAAATCTTGCACCGACGCGCGGTCACTTCGTCTCGATTACACCGAGTTGCTCGTTGATTGGAAGTCGACCGGGGTGTCGTCCGTACTGTTGGCGCGTTAAGTTTCTGCTGGGACCAACTTCGCCCGCCAGGGGAGAACATGGGGCCATCCGACTACGGCCGACGACGGACAGCAGAGCTGGAGGCGTACCACGCGCTGTGGAATCTGTGGCGCACTTCGAAGCAGAGGGTGTCGGCCGTCAGCAACTGGGAATCGGCCTGCGAAATGCTGCAGACGTACTACACCGTTGCTCAAGCGCGCCGGGACTCCGAAATTTGCGCGATGAGGATTCGATACCTCGAGGTCGCGGAACCTCCACCCCGGCTCGCGGACTTCGTCTACGGGCCACCCTATTACCGAGTGGCTGATGCCGGGCGGCAGCTGGCGCAGGCTCGCTACGAGTATCAGTTGGCGCACCTGCGGCACCCGCAGCGTGAACGGTTGCGCCTGAAAGAACTCGAAACAACCAGGGCGCTCCACCAAACGGTGAAGGCGGCCGAAGCCAGAGCCGAGATAGCCCGCCGGCGTGAATGGCAGCAAAGCAGATGGCCCAAAGGCGTTGTGCTAGACGCCGAAATCTACAACCTCGACGGCGTTGCGGCCCAGGTGGACCTGCAGAACGCGAAAATCGGATCCCGGGTGGCTGCCCTCACCGATTTGCTCCACGATGGACTACAAAACCTAGCGGACTTGTCGCAGTCTGACCTGACGGCAAGTTATCGCGCCGGCGATCCGGCCGGGATTGCCGCGAATGTCGAATCGGTGCTGACGGCACTGCCATTGCCGCGCTGCATCACGCCAAAGGCCAAGGTTGCGTATTCTCCGGACGCGCGCGAATCGGTCGTCGAGTACGAACTGCCGACGGCCGATATCGTCCCTACGGCCAAGTCTTACCGCTACGTCAAGAGCCGAGAGGTGGTTGTGGGGAAGGCACGGCCGGCGTCGCAAGTAAAAGCGTTGTACGCCAGTGCTATTGCGCAAATCACAATCTTATCCCTAGCGGCTATCTGGGAGTTCGACGGCGAGCGCCACATCGACGCGGTGGTTTTCAATGGTGTGGTCGACACGCTCGACGTGCACAGCGGTCAATCCATCCGGCCATGCTTGATCACAGTGCGGGTCGGCCGCGAAACCTTCGCCGAAATCGACCTTGAACACGTCGATCCGTCCGCCTGCCTCGAGCGTCTATCGGCCACCGTGTCGCATAACCCGACGGAGTTCGTTCCTGTGCGACCCTTGCTCGAGTGAGGTTATTCAACGGCGAACGTGCATTACCGTCGGATCAGCCGATGAGCTTCGTGAGCCAGGTCGGATCCTGATAGTTCAGGCGCCATTGGTGCCGTCCCACACGAACGGTGTCCCAGTGGCACTGAGCCGGACAGTGTCGCGTCTCCGGCTTCCGCTTTCGCTTTGGCGGTGGCGACGTCCTCGCCCGCCTTGATGCAGTTGATCACGCTGGGGTCGACGCCGACGGCGGGACACGATGAATACAGAGAGTGCCAGCTAATTCGGCAACCGGGGGACAAGAGCATTGGGTGGCGCCGGATTAGCGGCGTTCGTCGCCGCCGGCTTTGCGTTCGCTTAGGCCCTCCCGTGACAGAGCCCTGACGAAGCCATAAGCGTGCATCCCGGCCGGGCCGGGATTTTGGATGATCCAGTCGTTTATCTTTCCCAGCGCATTGGCTAAGTCATCGCGCCTGACCCGGACGAGGTATGTCTTTCTATCGTCGTTCGGGTCGTCACTTTCTTCGGCGACGGCGACGGGGTGCTTGAACGCGTACGCGATCCCATGTACGGAGTCGTGGTTCAGCGCCCAGTGGAGTTCGCTGGGCCGCAGTCGATTCACCGCTAGATTACGGTAATCGTTCTCGTCGTTTGCATTGCTCACCTGGCCGATGGTCCTCCTCTGAGTGCCCGCGAGAATTTCTACGACATGGATTGAAGGCGATGTCGCGCAGGCGATTCGATGAGAGCTTCACCCCGGACATTCTCATCATAGGAAGGTCGGCGGCCCGCCGCCTGTCGAGCGCGTCCAGCAACTATTCGACAAGCCCCGGCGCTAGTCAGTCAAAGGTGTTCAGCGACCCAGAAGGCGTCGTTTCAGTTCGAGGAATTCCTCGTCGGTCAGCACTCCCGACTCGCGAAGCTCGGCAAGCTCACGTAGCTCGGCCGCGATCCCCTTCACGACGCCGCCTCTCTCGAGCGACTCTGTTTCACCAGTAGTGGTTGCTTTGGCACGCTCACGGCGCCCTGTGCCAAGGACGGTGCTCAGGGCTCGGCTGGCCGTTGCCCCCACGGCCATGTCGCCGAGCGGGCTTCCCGTGCCAACAGTCAACGCCGCATCGGCTGCAGCGCCGACGCTGGTAGCCGGCAACGGTAGCGCGGCCGGCCGGATTGCCGGGGCCGCCTCCGCGGTCCAGCCCGCCGGCACCGATAGTGCGCCGATTTTGTTCGCCCCGCCCAGACCCGCTGAAGCCGTCGTTCCTCCGGCCAGGTTGGTGATCACCGGAAACGGCGATGGCGGCGCCGCGCCCGTGCCCGGCCAGGCCTGGATCCCGGCCCAGCCGCTAACGAGGCCATCCGTATGCAACCCAATGTAATAACCGGCTATGTCGGGGGGGTAACTAAAGATCGAAAATGGTGTGTCCACACCAAGTCCCGCCAGGCTGCCTGGTGCGTCGAGAAAAACTGTAATCAGGTCGCTCAACGTGGTCAGCGGGTCCGGGGGGTCCGCCGCGGCTGCAGCCGGGGTCGCGAGGCTGGTCAGCGCGTTGGGTACCGCAGAGAACGTTTGCTGGGCACCCGAAACGGTGCTCTGCACGTTTCCGGCGGCGGTGCCGGTGCTATGACCGATTGCGGCGGCTTGGTCCGCCACCCCTCTCTGGTTGGTGGTCTGCGGTGGGTGGGTGAACGGTGACAGCGTGGTCGCGGATGCCGACGACAACGCGTAGCCGTACATCGCCCCGGCATCCTGGGCCCACATTTCGGCGTAGTCGGCCTCGGTAGCCGCGATGGCCGGGGTGTTTTGCCCGAATATGTTCGTGGCCACCAGCGTTGCGAGCAGGCTGCGGTTGGCCGTGATTACCGGCGGGGGCACGGTATCAGCAAACGCGGTCTCATAGGCGGCGGCCGCCATCTTCGCCTGGGCGGCCGTCTGTTCTGCCTGCGCGGCGGTCGAATTCATCCAGGCCGTGCTAGCGGCAGCGGCGCCCGCCATCGACACCGATGAAGGGCCCAGCCATGGGCCGGCAATCAGTCCCGACATCACCGACTGATACGAACTGGCCGCTGAATGCAGTTCGGCGGCGAGTGTGTCCCAGGCCGCCGCGGCGGCCAGCATGGGTCCCGACCCAGCACCGGCATACATCCGGCCGGAGTTGATTTCCGGCGGTAACGCCGCGAAATCCATCACTGCACATCCTCCCGCACGTCGGGTTCGAAGTGGCCGCGGTGGCGGCAAACGAACCGGCGTCGGCAATCGTGGCGGTCACAGTCCGTGAGCCGCCGAGGCTTGCTCCGTTCTTGCTACGTTAATCCTCAGTTAATGTAACTTCTCAAGCGGCAATCGCCGCCGAGCAAATCCACGCTTGCGGCACGTATGACGGACGCTTAGAGCGTATACCCATTTGCTACGCGTTCTTCGCAGCATCGCGGCTTGGTCGTGTCCTTCAACACCGCTACAACCGAGGACGAGACCGCTACAACCGAGGACGAGCTGCGGTTTTTGACGCGGCGGCCGATTAGCTGTTAACTACGCGTCGTCGACGTCGGTCTATCAGCGCGATCACAAAAGTGCGGCCGAGCGGGCGCAGCGAACCGCACACCTAGGTCGATCGCGAGGCCCGGCATAACGCACGCAAGATTGCGGAGAATAGCCATAAACACCACTGAAATCTGGCGATTCGAGCGTCGTAGAGTATTTGACTATCTCATCTTCGGCGGCTGCGAGGAATCATGACACAGCACATCGAGACTCATCGCACCATCCCGGCACCGGCTGCCGATATCTTCGCGCTGCTTTGCGACCCGCAGGGCCATGTCGCGATCGACTCATCGGGGATGCTTCAGGACGCTGATGGCGATCCAGTACGGGCCGTTGGTGACAGTTTCGTGGTCCACATGGACCGCGAGTCGCTAAACGACTTCCCACAACTGGGCAAATACGACGTCACCGTCAGCATCACGGAGTTCGAGCAGGATCAGCTGATCTCGTGGACGGTTCTGGGCCAGATCCAGCCACCCATCGGACACGTCTACGGCTACCGGCTCCAACCGGCCGACGACGCGGCGGCCACCGTGGTCACCTCGTTTTACGACTGGTCGAACATCGACCGGAAGTGGCGCGATGCCGGAATTTTCCCGGTTCTGTCCGAGGGCGCGTTGCGAGCGACTCTGGGCGTTCTCGACCGCACAGTGCGCCGCGGTTATCCGCGGAGATAAGTCATCGGCGGCCGCGGAAGCCAACGGGCAGTCAGCGCCGATACTTCAGGAACAGGTAGTCGTCGTAAACCAGCGCGTGCTCGAGCCGTAACGCGACCGGCACGGGCAACGGTGACGGTCGCAGCCGGTGGCCCACCGGCTGGCTCGCTGCGAGCTTGGGGGCCAGCGTCACGCAGATCTCGGCGACCGCATCGACGCCCACCAATTCATCGAGCAAGGTCGGTCCGCCCTCGCACAGGATGCGGTGCATGCCGTGCGCGCGCAGCAGTGCGACGGCACGCGCGACGTTTACGGAGTCCTCGCCGGCCACCAATACGCCGCAGCGTTGCTCGCCGGTGGCCTCGTGCCGCGCCGCGGATTGCGCGCAGGTCACCAGGAGCGGTGGCTGGGCAGGGTCACCGAACAGCCTGGTGGGCAGTTCGCCGGTCCGGCTGATCACTGCGATCGGCGGGGGTGTGGTCCGCCCTTCGCGTCGCCGTCTGGCTCGTTGAGCATCGGTGAGCTGCACCGGTCCATAGTTCTCGGCACGCGCGGTGCCGGCGCCGACCAAGACCACGTCGGCGAAGCCTCGCAGGGCTTTCAGCAGTTGTTGATCGGTCGGACACGACAGCGGACCGGCGCGACCGCCGAACGCGGCGGCGCCGTCGGTGCTGAAGATCATGTTGGCGCGCACCCCCGCCGGGGGTTGGGCATAGAACGACGCGAGTTCGGTGATATCGCGGACGGCGCCGACCCGCGGCGAATCGCTCACGCTCAGGCCTCGTGGCCTGGGCGCAGGTGGTGCACGTCGCGGAAGGACACCCACTGCTCCAGCTCGTGCGGCGGGCTGCCGCCCACCGGTTGCAGCAGGTGCCCCACGTGGTCGCCGAGGGAGAATCGATCGAGGATATCGCCGACGAACCAGGCGGCCGCGTCGTCGAGGATGGGCATCCGCGCTGGGCCGTGGTGCCAGGAGCACCGGTCGAATTTGTCGACGGTGTCGCCTGTTTGGGTGCCGAACAGTTCCACCACGTCGAGGTGCTCGCGATCGAACACATGCACCGCCAGGTGGGTGGCGTCGACGGACACTCGGAACGTGTGGTTCTGCTTGGACAGACCGACCAGGAATCGCGGCGGATGGATGCTGGCCTGACTGGCGAAGCCCACCAGGCAACCGGCCGCGACACCACCGGACTGCGTGGTAACGACGAACATCGGATAGTCCAGCAGCGCAACCAGCTTCTCAAATGCTCCGACCCCCGCCTCTGCCACGCGCTCAGTGTTCCCCCTCAGACCGAATTGGAATCGCATTGCCGCAATCGTGGGTCGATATGGGGGAACCGGCGCGCTTGCCCGGCCAAGGGTGTGCAATTGGGTGCACGAGCAAAGTTGCTGATGAACGGGGTGCGACGTGAGACGACTCAACGGTGTGGACGCCTTGATGCTGTACAGCGAGACCCCGGAAATCCATATGCATACGTTGAAGATTGGCGTTCTGGATGTGTCCGGAGTTGATGGCTACAACTTCGATATGTTTCGGCGTGTGGCGTACCCACGCCTGCTCGCGTTGGCGCCACTGCGCTACCAGCTCGTTGATATCCCGCTCAAACTGCACCACCCAATGTGGGTGCAGAACCGCGACATCGACCTCGACTACCACCTGGGCGCGCAACGGTGCCCGCACCCGGAGGACGCCGCGAACTAGACGAGCTTATCGGCGCCGTCGCCGGCACTCCGCTGAACCGTAGCCGCCCGATGTGGGAGATGTACGTTGTCGACGGGCTGGCCGACAATCGCATCGCGATCATCCACAAGGTCCACCACGTGTTAGCCGACGGCGTGGCGTCCGCCAACCAGATGGCCAAGGCGATGCAAAGCGAGGCGCCGCCCGTCCCGCTGGCATCGGCGCGTGCGCGGGACCAATCATGGACGCAGGTAAGCCTGCTGAAAGCGGCCGGGCGCGATCACATGGGGCTGATCCAAAAACTGCCCCGGCTAATCGGCGAAACCGCCACCGGAGTGTCACGGGTTCGCCGCCGCTCCAAGGAACGGGGTCGCCACCCCGATTTGGCCCGCAGCTTTTCGCCGCCAAACTGTTTCATCAACCACCTCGGTTCACCGGGTCGGCGGTTCGCTACGGCGCCTTTGGCCCTATCGGATGTTAAGCAGACAAGCAAGCACCTCGGTGTCACACTCAACGACATCATTTTGGCGACCGCAGCGGGCGCTTTGCGCCAGCTGCTCCTGCGATACGACGGGCGAGCCGATTCACCGCTCATCGCGGGAGTGCCCGTCAGCTACAACACATCGCCGGAACGATTGGTAGGCAACGAGTTTACTTACCTGACGCCGTCGCTGCCGGTGCATATTGAGGATCCGCTGGAGCGGGTGAAGCTGACCGCGTTGGCCACTAAGATCGCCAAAGAGAACCATCTGCTGCTCGGCCCGACGGTGCTGCCGGCCTGGATGTCCTACTTGCCGCCGGCGCTCGCGCCGCGGTTTTTCCGCGCGCAGGCACGCCGTCTCGAGTCGGCCAGCGTCATGAACTTGACCATCTCTAACGTGCCGGGGCCACGCACCCGCGGCAACATCGAGGGAGCGACCGTCAGCGAGATCTATTCTGTCGGGCCGGTGGTCGTGGGCAGCGGAATGAACATCACGGTATGGAGCTATGTCGACCAGCTCGCAATTTCGGTGCTGACCGACGACCTCACCCTCGACGACCC
>DASXMA010000095.1:0-7097 GCA_036495965.1 Mycobacterium sp. | reverse complement strand
CGCCCCACGGCGCATGCCGCTGCAGATGAGCGGTCAGCGCGTCCAGATGCGCCGCCGCGTCGCCGCCGGGCGCGACGCGCATGCTGATCTTGGCCCGAGCCCGCGGAATCAGCGTGTTCGATGCGGCCGCAACCGATGTGGTGTCGATGCCGATCACGGTGATCGCCGGCTTGGCCCACAGCCGTTGCGGCACCGAGCCCGAGCCGATCTCGGACACCCCGCCCAGCAGACCGGAGTCCGCGCGCACCCGCTCGGCCGGGTAATCGACAGGCTCGGCGGTACTTTCGTGCAAGCCGGCCACCGCCACGTTGCCGTCGTCGTCGTGCAGGCTGGCCAGCAGCCGCACCAGCACGCTCAGCGCATCAGGAACCACACCGCCCCACAAACCGGAGTGCAGCCCGTGGTCGAGTGTGGCGACCTCGACCACGCAGTCGACCAAGCCGCGCAGCGATACCGTCAACGCCGGGGTATCGACACTCCAGTTGTCCGAGTCGGCGATGACGATCACGTCGGCGGCCAGCGTGTCGCGATGGGCGGCCAGCAATCGGCCCAGTGAGGGCGATCCGGATTCTTCTTCGCCTTCGACGAAGACCGTCACGCCTACCGGCGGCTGGCCCCCATGTGCCCGAAACGCCGCCAAATGCGTTGCGATACCAGCCTTGTCATCGGCGCTGCCGCGACCGTAGAGCCGCCCGTCGCGTTCGGTGGGCTCAAAAGGCGGCGACGCCCATTGGCCGCGGTCGCCTTCGGGCTGTACATCGTGGTGTGCATACAACAGCACGGTGGGCGCACCCGGAGGCGCCGGATGCTGCGCTATGACAGCGGGCGCACCGCCCTCACTGACGATCCGCACATCACCAAAACCTGCCTGCGACAACAGATCCGCCACCGCCAGCGCACTGCGGTGTACCTCGTCGCGGCGGCCGGTGTCAGCCCATACCGATTCGATCCGCACCAAGTCCTCGAGATCGTGGCGCACCGACGGCAACACGTCGCGGACGCGCTCAATCAGATCGCTCATGGTGTCGAGGCTAGTCGTGCGTCAAGAAGTTTCGAGGATGGCCACCGCGGCCGCGGTATCCCCTTCGTGAGTCAGCGACACATGGATCGTCACATCGGCCAGATGCGTGGCGATGGCCCCGGTCAGTCGCACCCGCGGTCGTCCCCACATGTCGGTGACTACTTCGATATCGCGGTGGATGTCCTCGCGCAACACGGGCCGCTGGGCGAACCGCGATCCGGACCAGGCCTTGATCACCGCCTCCTTCGCGGCCCAGCGGGCCGCCAGATGACGCGCCGCCGACGAGCTCTTGTCCGAGGCGTCGCGGCGCTCACCTGGAGTGAACGTTTCGGAGAACGCCGTCCCCGGTTGGTCGACCTGCTCGGCGAAATCAGGAATGGAGACGAGGTCGATCCCCACTCCGACAATGCCCATGGCTGGCCAGGTTAACGCATCGGTGGAGTCATTCCGCAGAGACCCGGTAGGCCTCGTCGTCGCCCAGCCGGGCGGCCGGATTCAGCAGCATCGCCGCCTCCTGCCGCTTCTCCGGAGCGTCGTGGTCGAAGCGACGGTCCGCCGGCCGCTCGTACATCGGCGCGCCCCCGGCGATAGCCGAGGCCAGTCGGCGCTGACCGGCGAGCAGGCGCGCCTCCGCGCGCCGCTGGTAGGCCTCGCGCTGATCCGGGTCCAGCGAGGCGACGAACGCCTGCGGGTGAACCAGCGCGACCAGCCCGGACACATGACCGAATCCGAGACTGGTCAGCATCCCCGCCTTGAGCGGGAACTTCCCGCCGAGCCGCAGCGTGTCGCGCAGCCAGACGAAGTGTGCGGAGCCGGCCAGTTCGTCGTCGACGCAATCCAGGCTGCGGTTGGGTGGGATCACCCCGTCGCGCAGCATCTGGCACAAGCCCATCATCTGGAAGACTGCCGCGCCGCCCTTGGCGTGCCCGGTAAGGCTCTTCTGCGACACGATGAACAGTGGGGCGCCCTGGGAGCGGCCCAACGAGTCCGCGAGCCGCTCATGCAGCTCGGTCTCGTTGGGATCGTTGGCCAGCGTCGAGGTGTCGTGCTTGGAGATCACCGCGACGTCGTCGGCGCCCACACCCAGCTTGGCCAGCGCGCGAGCCAGCGGTGAATCCTTGCCGCCGCGGCCCGCGCCCAGCGCGCCCAGACCCGGAGCCGGGATCGAGGTGTGCACGCCGTCACCGAAGGACTGCGCGAAGGCGACCACGGCTAACACCGGAAGGCCCATCTTGAGCGCCAGGTCACCGCGCGCTAGCAGGATGGTGCCGCCGCCCTGCGCCTCGACGAAGCCGAGCCGCCGGCGGTCGTTGGGCCGGGAGAACTTGGAGTCGTTGATGCCGCGGCCACGCATCATGCCGGTGTCGGCGGTGGCCGCCATATCACCGAAGCCGATGATGCCCTCCAGCGTCAGGTCGTCTATGCCGCCGGCAACCACCAGCTCGGCCTTGCCCAGGCGGATCTTGTCGACGCCCTCCTCGACCGACACGGCGGCCGTCGCGCACGCGCCAACCGGGTGGATCATGGCGCCGTAGCTGCCGATGTAGGACTGAACCACGTGTGCGGCGACGATATTCGGCAATACCTCTTGGAAGATGTCGTTCGGCTTGTTACGGCCCAACAGGTTGCCGTGGTACATCTTCTGCATCGACGTGCCACCGCCCATACCGGTGCCCATGGTGTTGGCCACCAAACTGGGGTGCACATAGCGCATCGCTTCGGCCGGGCTGAAACCGGCGGTCAGGAATGCGTCGACGGTCGCCACGATGTTCCACACCGCAAGCCGGTCAATGGAACTCGCCATGTCCGCGCTGATGCCCCACACGGTCGGGTCGAACCCGGTCGGGATCTGTCCGCCAACGACCCGCGACAGCTTGGTCTTTCGCGGCACCCGAATCTCGGTACCGGCCTTGCGGATGACCTGCCAGTCGCTCGAGTCAGGCACCGGCCGGATCACCGTGTGCTCCGGGTCGAACTCGACGAAGGCGCGGGCATCGGCCTCCGACGACACCACGAAGGCGAAGTCCTTTTCCAAGAACACCGACACCAACAGCGGGGACGCGTGGTCGGGATCGATCGCGCCGTCGTCGACGAACTCGCGGATACCGCAGCGCTCCACCACGGTGTCGTGGTAGCGCTCGACCAATTCCGCCTCGTCGATGAGCTCGCCGGATTGCGTGTCGTACCAACCCGGTTGGGGGTCGTCCTCCCAGCGGATCAACCCGGTGGTCCACGCCAGCTCGAGTACACCGGCCGCCGACAGTTCGTTGTCGACCTCCATCTCGAACCGGGTGCGCGACGAACCGTACGGTCCGAGCTCGGCACCGCCGACGATCACCACCAGATCGGCCGGGTCGACGTCGAGGTCGTCCCACTGCGGAGGTGGCGCCGGACTGAATCCGCGCGGCGGCGACGGCAGCGCGGCAATGGTGCCCTCAGTCTCGGGCGATTCGGCCCCGTCACTCGACGTGACCACCTCGCGTGCTTTGGCGGCCAGCTCGGCCATGTCCAGGTCGGCCTCGCCGAGCCCGCCGGTCAAGTCCGCTTTGATCGGGGCACTCGCCGCGGCCGCCTTGGATTCCACATCGCACAGGGCGAGCAGCATGGCGGCCATCTCGTCGGTGGAGTAGGTGGTGACACCGGCCTCCTCGACGGCGTCGACAATGGCGTCGTTGTGGCCCATCAACCCGGTGCCACGAGTCCAGCCAATCAGCGCGTGCGCCAGGCTGACTCGCGCCGCCCACGACGACTCGGCGTGCCAGCGACTTACCAGGGCGTCTAGCGCCGACTTGGCTTCGCCGTATGCGCCGTCACCTCCGAACATTCCGCGGTTGGGCGAGCCGGGAAGCACCACGTGCAGCCGCGACGCGATGTCGCGCTCGGCGCCGATCTTCGACAGTCCGCCGATCAGCCGCTGCACGGCCCACAGCAGCACCTTCATCTCCATCTCGGAGCGCGAACCGGCCTCCGACAGGTCCCCGACCACGCGCGGCGCCGCGAACGGGAACAGCAGCGTCGGTGTCTGCGCGTCCTTGATGTGAATCGACTGCGGCCCAAGGCTTTCGGATTGTTCGGTGCCGACCCATTCGGCCAGGGCGTCGATATCGGAATAGGACGCCATGTTGGCCGCGACCACCCACAAGGCCGCGCCGAACCGGGCGTGGTCACGGTACAGCGAGCGGTAGAACGCCAGCCGCTCGTCGTCGAGCTTCGATGTCGTTGCGATGACCGTGGCGCCGCCGTCGAGCAGTCGCGCGACAACCGACGAGGCGATAGAACCCTTCGAAGCGCCTGTCACCACGGCGATTTCGCTGCTATAACGGCCTGGATCCGGGTTCTCGGCGCCGGCGGCGATCCGGCCGTACAGCGACGCGTGGATTTGACGGCCCGCGGCCAGCGACTTGCCCTGCCACCAGGTGGCCTGAGTGGCCACCACGTGTCCGGCGCCCTCGAACCGCTCGGAGAGCCGCACCCAGTCGGCGTCGATGTCGCCATCGTCGGCCAGCCACAGCTTGACCAGGTCTTCGCGGGCGCTGGCCCAGCGATCGTCGAACACGACCGCCCTCTTGGGGTCGAAGACTGGTGCCACCAAACGCGGCCAGTCCGGGCCCAGTTCGGCGGTGACCAAGTCGATGAGTTCGGCATCGGTGGCCGTCGGCAGGGCGCTCACCGGGTCGTCCAGACCCAGCTGGCCCAGCACCAGACGGGCCGCCGAGGCGAGCACACCGTCGCGACCGGTGATCTGGTCGGTGAATTCGCTCAGCGCGGCCGCGTCGATCGTCGCACCGCCACCGCCGCCGGCCGACGGCAGCGCTACCGAAATGCCGCGGCGTGCGGCGACCGAAGTGACCGCGGCGTCGATGGCTTTGTCGACCGAGCCGGCGTCGGCCAACGCGCCCTCGTGTAGATGGCCCATCGCGCCGCCACGAACACTGGTGCCCTCGCGGGTTCCCAGCGCGACTTCGACCGTGACGTGCTTGGCCCAACCGTCGCCGAGCTCCCAGGTCTTCTTGACCCGCTCGGCGATGGCGGCGGGCCGCTTGCCAGAGGGACCGAGAACCGTCCGCAGCTGATCATTGATCGCGTCGGAAAGCACTGGGCCATAAGGCTTATACGTGCGCGCCAGCTTGGTGACCTGTGACCGCAGCCCGGCCAGGTCGGCCTCGGCGGCACCGTCGATGGCGCCCAGGTTCAACTCCGAGCCCAGGTCCACCAGCAGCTGGTTGCGTCGCGACGACGCGCCGTCGGTGATGGACTCGATGGAGTCGAGTTCCTCAATCTGGTCGATGCGCATCTTGGCCGACAACGCGATCAGCGCCAAGGTCGCGTCGGCGGCGTCGAACACGATGTCGTCGGGCCGAACCGCACCCGACGGAGCCGCCGGCACAGAAGGAGAGGCCGCCGGTGCGGCCTCCACACTTTCGGCACCTTCCGGCGCGGTGGACTCGGCGACCGTTGCCGGCTGCTCGTCTTCAGACTCCGGCTCGGGGTCGGTATCGGTGGCGAACAGCACTGCCGCATCGCGCTCGGCATTGAGCACTTCCACTGTGCTGTGGGCATATTCGGGCAGCTTGAGGGTGTTGGTGGCCAGCCCCGTGACGGTCGGCGACGTCTTCACGCCGATCTCAACGAACCGTTCCACTCCCAGGCCGCCCGCGGCCTCTTCGATGAACAGCAGGTCCTGGGTTTCGATCCAGCGCACCGGGCTGGCGAACTGCCAGGCCAGCAGCTCGATGAAGACTGTACGGGCCATTTCGCCCGGACGCTCGCGACGCCAGGTGTCGTAGTCGGCGAGGATCTCGTCGAGCGGTTCGGCGGGCACCAAATCCCGGATCTCCTGGATGAAGTCGCGGTCCAGAGTGAACGGCCGCGGCACCAGGTTCGGGATGTATCGCCCGATGATGAGGTCGGGATCCGCGTCGCGCGGCATGACCCGCTCCAGCGAACGCCGGAATTCGGCCACCCCGACCCGCAGCACCCGCGAGTGGAAAGGCACGTCGATGCCGGGCACCAGAATGAACGAGCGCCGGCCACCGCTCAGCTCGCGGCGACGCTCGACCTCGGCTTCCAGCGCTTCCAAACCCCGCACGGTGCCGGCGATCGCATACTGCGAGCCACGCAGGTTGAAGTTCACGATCTCTAGAAACTCACCAGTTTTCGCCGCAATATCGGCGATGAATGCGGGAACCTCGTCGTCGGGCAGGTCGATCTGCGAGGGCCGGATTGCCGCCAGCCGGTAGTTGGAGCGGCCCAGCTCGTCGCGCGGCACGATGTCGTGCATCTTCGAGCCGCGGTGAAACACCATCTCCAGCATGGCTTCCAGCTCGTAGATGCCAGTCACGCAGGCCAGCGCGGTGTACTCGCCGACCGAGTGGCCGCATGCGATGGCACCTTCGACGAAGGCGCCTTGCTCGCGCATCTCGGCAACCTGCGCCGCGGCCACCGTCGCCATCGCGACCTGGGTGAACTGCGTCAGGTACAGCACACCTTCGGGGTGGTGGTAGTGCACGCCGCTGGCGACGATGCTGGTCGGGTTGTCGCGCACCACGTGCAGCACCGAGAAGCCCAGCGTGTCGCGGGTGAACCTGTCGGCGGTGTCCCACACCTTGCGGGCCGCCTTGGATCGGGCACGCACCTCCATGCCCATGCCCTTGTGCTGGATGCCCTGGCCGGGGAACGCGTAGACGGTCTTGGGCGCGGCCAGCCGGGCGGTGGCCGACATCACCAGATCCGATCCGATGCGCGCGGCCACTTCCAAAACCTCTGCGCCCTGGTCGATTCCGACGCGGTCGACACGGAAGTCGACTTCGTCACCCGGACGCACCATGCCCAGGAATCGCGCGGTCCAGCCGATCAGCCGGGCCGGTGGGCGGGCTTGTCCATCGGTGGCCGTGACCACGTGCTGCGCGGCGGCCGACAACCACATGCCGTGCACGATGGGCGATTCCAGGCCGGCCAGCAGCGCGGCCGCCCGGTCGGTGTGAATCGGGTTGTGGTCACCCGACACCACCGCGAACGGACGCATGTCGACCGGTGCGGTCAGCGTGACATCGCGGCGGCGGCGGCGCGGAGTGTC
>DASXMA010000094.1:0-3750 GCA_036495965.1 Mycobacterium sp. | reverse complement strand
CGTGATGTCCTTCCTGGGTGCGGTTTCCACACTGAACGGCGCCTTGGTCCGCCCGCATGACATCCGGGTGGGACGCAAACCCGATATGGCGGTTGCCGGCGGTGACGGCACCGCGGAGTCCATCGGGGTAGTGCGCGCCGTTGTCGACCGGGTGGTGGCGCTGGGTTTCGAGGTGCGCGTGGAGTTGACCAGCGCGGCCACCGGCGGCCCGTTCACCGCCCAGATCACCCGGGGCGACGCCGAGGCGCTGGCCTTGCGCGAAGGCGACACCGTGTACGTGCGCGCCACCCGGGTGCCGCCGATAGCCGGTGGCGAGAAGGGGGCCGGTGGCGGCAGCGGCGACGCGGACGAAGATCAGACCACGCTGACGACGGCGTAGCGGGTTGGTGGCGGTCGTTATGCGTTGTCGCCCATGACCAAACCATCGCGGCGCGGGTCGGCGCCGCCGGTCCACTTCGATGAGCTGCGGGTGATCGCCGACAGCCCGCTGGATTGGTCGGCCAGGTTGACCTGATGTCCCAGCGCGCGCAGGCCTTGCACCAGCGGGTCGTGATCGCCATTGTCGGATGTGTTGATTTCGGGATCCTCGCCGCCGACATTGGTTTGTGGTGAGTTCTCGGCGCCGAAATCGACCAAGGACACGGCCTGCTGCGGGTTCAGCCCCCAATCCAGCATCGCCACAAGTGTTTTCACGACGTACTGAATGATCGTGGAACCGCCGGGCGAGCCCGTGACCGCAAAAAGCGCGCCCCGCCCAGCCGGCGACGAATCGAACACCAACGTCGGCGCCATCGAGCTCCGTGGCCGTTTCCCAGGCTGCACGCGGTTGGCCACCAGTGACCCATCGGGCGTGCGGGGCTCGGCGGCGAAATCGGTCAGCTCGTTGTTGAGGACGAATCCGTCGACCATGTGGAAGGCGCCGAACTGCGACTCGATGGTCGTGGTGAACGAGGCCGCATTGCCGTAGGAATCAATGATGCTGACGTGGCTGGTGCCGTGCTCCCGCCCAGGTGGTGCAACATCGGTGGGCATGCCGAAGTCGCCCGGCTTGGCGGTCCCCATGCAGTGCTGCAGCGAGATCAGAGCGGCGCGTCCGGCCAGATAGCCAGGGTCAATCAGCGTGTTGAGGGAGCCGCCGGGCAGCCCGACGAAATCGGCGTCAGCGACATATTTGTCGCGGTCGGCGTAGGCCAGCCGCTCGGCTTCAGAGACCACGTGAACACCCATCACACTCGGGCGGCCGCCGTTGAGGTCGACACGGCTGGGTGGGTAGTCACCCATCGGGAGATGCTCGAGGATTCCCAGCGTGGCGGCCACCGCGACGCCACCCGACGAAGGTGTGGGCATGCCGCAGATCTGCCGCCCGCGATACGTCATGCACAGCGGCTCGCGTCTCTTGGCCGCATACCCCGCCAGATCCTCGTTTGTCATCAAGCTGGGCGTCCGGCCATCCGACGTATCGCTCGCTTCCGCCACGATGTCGTGAGCGATGTCGCCGGTGTAGAAGGCGTTGATGCCCGAGGAGGCGATGGCGAACAAGGTTTTTGAGTATGCGGGGTTCGTCAGCCGCGTTCCTGCGGCCCTCGGGCCGCCATCGGGATTGAGAAAATATCCGCGCGCTTGTGGGTCGACGCGCAGCTGTGCGGCCGAGTCGGAGATGGCAGCGGCCAGCCTGGGGCTGATGTCAAAACCGCCATCGGCCAAAGCCATTGCGGAGTTGAACAGGTCGCGCCACGGCGTGTGTCCGTGGTCGTTGTGCACGAGCTCGAGCATCCGCGGGATGCCCGGGACTCCGATCGACCGTCCCGAGGCTCGCGCGTCGGGTTTGGGCGCGGCATGATCGACGTCGCTGATCCAGCGCAGGTAGTTCTCGCCTGCAGCCGCAGGGGCGACTTCGCGGCCGTCGTAGGCCTGCACCGAGCCGGTATGAGCGTCGTAGTAGAGCACGAATCCGCCGCCGCCGAGCCCCGAAGACTGCGGTTCGACCAAACCCAACACCGCCTGGGCAACCACCAAGGCGTCGGCGGCGGTACCCCCGTCATGCAATATCCGGCAGGCCGCCTGGGTCGCCAATGGATTGGCCGTTGCCACCGCGTAGTGAGTGGTCTGCACGACGGTCATGTTGTTGCGGTACCCCGTCGCGATCGCGGGGTTCGTCGCAATGTTCCTCGATGACGGCGCCGAAACCGCAGGCGCCGACGGCGTCGTGGGCCCGGACGTGCCATTAGCCACGATCTCGCACGGACCTGCTGCGTTCGGCGCAGCCACGTGGTTGCCGCTACACCCAGCCAGGGATAGCACCAGCGCAGCCAGCGCAGCTCCAATTGGCAAGGGTGTGTTCAACACCCGAAGTGTACTGAACGGGAATCAGGCCGCAATCAGGTCGGCTCGAGCCTTCAGTGCCTGCTCGTAGCGATCTAATAGGGTCGCGGCCACCAGCCTGTGTGCACCCAGCGGTTGTGCCATCGCGATGCCGGCGTCCCGTGCGTATGTCCCTAGCCGATCGGGCAGTAGACCCGGCGCCAGGAACCACGGTGCAATGACCACCCGGTGCGCACCCTGGCGCCGCAACCGGCGGACCGCGTCAGCCGGCGAAGCATCTGGTCGGGTCACGAACGCGGTCGTCGTGCCGGCCCAGCGGGTGCCCATCGCCAGCTTCCGCGCTACCTCGGCGGTGCGTGCGTTGGCCGCTTGGTCCGATGAGCCGATCGCCACCACGGCCACACCAAGCCGGTCGTCGAACCGGGAAACCCCCAACTCCGCCACCCGCTGCCGCAGCACCGACACCAGTCGATCGTCCTCGCCGAGCACGGGTGCTTGCCGTACGTTGATTCCTCGCTCGCCGGTCGCACAGGTCGCGATCTGGCCCGGGATGTCGATGCGGGCGTGAAAAGCGTTCGCCAACAGCAACGGGGTGACCACCGCCTCCCGGACGCCGGACAGCCCGTCGAGCACGTCGACCAGGCTGGGGGCGTTCAGCTCGCAGAAGGCCAGCCGAACGTCGAGGCCGGCCCGCATGCGCGCCAGGCAGCCCGCGACGGCCCGCGCATTGGCCGCCGACCGTGGATCCTTACTTCCGTGTGCGGACAGCACGAGAGTCGTCACGAGGCGTGCAACCCACATTCGGTCTTGGCCAGCCCCTGCCAGCGCCCGCTGCGCGGGTCGGCGCCCTCAGCCGGCTTGGCGGTGCACGGAGCGCAGCCGATCGACGGATAGCCTTCGTAGACAAGAGGGTTGACCAACACGTCGTGCTCGTCGATGTAATCCTGCATGTCCTGATCACTCCACGTTGCCAGTGGGTTGATCTTCACCAGCTTGAACGCCTCGTCGAAGCTGATCATTGGTGCGTTGGCACGGGTCGGCGCCTCTACCCGGCGTAGTCCGGTCACCCAGGCGGAGTAACCACGCAGCGCGTTACCCAGCGGGGCGACCTTGCGCAGCCTGCAGCACTCACCGGGGTCACGGGCGAACAGGTCTTTGCCCAGCAGCTTGTCCTGCTCGGCCACGCTGTGCTCCGGTGTGACGTTGAGAACCCGGACGTCGTAGACGGATTCGACCGCGTCCCGGGTGCCGATGGTTTCGACGAAGTGATAGCCGGTGTCCAGAAAAAGCACCGGTACACCGGGTCGTACCTTGGCGGCCAGATCGACCAGAACGGCGTCCTGCATGTTGGAGGCCACCACGTAATTGCACGTCGCCCAACCGCGGGGTCCGTTGACACCGCCGAAGTTCTGATCGGTCCATCGCAAA
>DASXMA010000093.1:0-9176 GCA_036495965.1 Mycobacterium sp. | reverse complement strand
CCTCGACGGGGTGCTGGCCATCCTGGTGATCGTGTCCAGCCAGGCGCTGTTCGTGACCGGCCGCAGCCCGGCCGGGCCGCTGCGGCCGCTGCTGTCGTTCGCGCGCTCGGTATTCCCGCCGATCGACGGGACCGGAGTGCGGGATCTGAGCACGGACGGCCGATTGCTGCAGCAGGCCCTGGCGGCGGCGGCGGTCACCGGCCGCCTGGTCCCCGCGCCCCGGCCGTAACGAGAGCCGATGTGGTTCTCAAGCTCCGTGGCGGATCTTGCCGTTCGTGGTCACGGGGAGAGGCCCCGCCCACGATCGTTACTTAAGGAAGCGTGCGTTTTCTTCCCGCGAACCACACGCTTGTAATTCATCCCCATTGTGGACAACGGCTGGGGATAGCCGGGCGCCACCCGCTGAGGCCATTTCGAGTCGATATTGACCGTCGCGATGTTCTCCCCCGGCGGGGGAGCGCCCAGAATCATCGTCGTCTGCCACTCCGAGGTGGCACCAACGATCGGGCGCTGAAACCGCCAGATCCGCTGAGACGGCCTGGCTAATCCGAAACCCGCCACATTCAATGCGAATAACGCAAGATGTATGGAGACCGGACCTTGTGGCTTTAACGAAATACATTCCGTAACAGAGGGATACGCGGTTTACCGGTAAAGCCGCATATTCGGTCTCGGCGTATTCGTCGGCAGGGGAGCAGCCGGCGGCGATGACACCGGTCATTCGCTGTGTAGCAGATCCAGAGTGTCGAATCGGTGGTTGGATCAGATGCGGCGTGAGTGTTCCTCGGGGTCCACCTTGGGGAATTGCTTGTCCAGCTGCCGCTTTCATCGCCGCGAGGCTATCTCTCGGATTCCAGGTACAACCTTCTTCCGACAGCGCTGCCAGAACCCGGTGCCAGGTAGGCGATTAGGGCCTTTGCAGCAGCTGACAGCAACGACGAGCTGCGGTGGCACAACAGCAGATTGCGGTTCGCCCAGCTGTTCGTCAGTTCAATCGTGGCGACATCGTGAGGCCGTGCCATAAGTGCTGATGTATACGCCGGGACGACGGCAATTCCGACGCCGGCAGCGACGGCGGCTACGACCGCATCAAAGCTGGGCAACCTGGCTCGATACCGCGGGCGCAGTCCTAACGGCACCGTCTGTCCACTGAGGTGTTCTTGCAGCGGGCTTCCTCCGGCCAGCCCCAGGAAGGGAAAGTCAAGGCACGCGCTGAAGGAGACCTTATTGCGTGCTGCGAGGGCGTGATCGCGAGCCGTGATTGCTACCAGGGGGTCTTCCCGTAACTGAACGCACATGAGACTTCCGGAATCCACTGTGTCGGCAATGATCCCGACTTCTGCGCGCCCATCGGTCACGGCGGCAACGACCTCATGACTTGCTCGTTGCTGCAGATCGACATCAATGTCGGTATGGGAGGATAAGAACTCCGCCATCACCACTGGCAGAAGCGTCTCGCAGGCGGAAGTGTTGGCCAATACCACCAACGTCGCCCGCAGTCCATCCGAACAGCGAGTTAGCTCAGCTCGCATCCGTCCGTACTCGGCGACGATGGCTCGGGCATGCGCCACCAGAACCCAGCCCGTCTGTGACGGCACCACCCCGCGGCGGTGGCGCGTAAGCAGGGGCGCTCCAAGAGCCTTCTCCATTGCGCTAACTCTGGCACTTGCCGAGGCTAGTGACATGTGGCTTTGCTTGGCACCCTGGGTGATGCTCCCATGGTCTACGACCTGGAGGAACAGCTGCAAATCGTTCAGGTCATAGGCCATGTCAACCCCTGCCCGCCGCTAGTTCTAGACACACAGGCTCAGGCTATACCGAAGGCTGACTACTAGAGATCTGCATTGTGGATTGCCGCGAAAGCAGTGACCATATGGAGGACGTTCAGACATAACACGGAGGCCATAGTGGCCCAATCGACTCCTGGAGGCTCAGCTCTGTGACCACTCATGCCGATGAAACCGAGACCGCTGGAAGCCATGCATTTCCGGGTTGGGCGCTAGCGGAATGGGCTGATCACATTCTTGAACAAGCCGGAGTGGGAGTGACAATCGTCGACCGAAACGGCTCGGTGCTCTTCTACAACCAGTGGGCAGCAGAGCATCTCGATCGCAAGCCCGAGTATCTCGGTCGAGATGTCCGCGAACGCCACCACCGGGCAGTCACCAACCCTCGATGGAACGCAATGCTTCAATTGTTCCTGGACGGACGCGACGAGCCAGTCCGCTACGTCGCACGACCTTATGGAAAGACGACCATCCTGGTGACGGTCTCGCCGATCCGGATCGGCGGAGAATTGGTAGGACTGTCGCAGATTGTATTGCTCAAGGACGAGGTGCAGGAACTCTGCACACGCTTCGACACCTCTGGACGCGAATCCTTTGAGCGCGAGATGCTTCCCAACGGATTCGAAGGTGGATGACCTTTGCCCCCCTCAGCAATGCCTCCCAGCAATCGGCCAGTGATCGAAGGGCGCAACCTCATGAACGAAATCGCCGACCGGTTTGGCTTTCAGTCCAAGCACCTTGGTGACCGCAATCACCGTTGCGCCGTCGGCAGTTTCGTACGGTTCTCCGTATACACTCGACGCATCGGCGTCCGGGGTAAGCGCGTTGAGTGATGCTTCTCGGGCCTCTCGCAGGTTCATATCATCCTGCTTACTACAGCACCGAACGAGGAGGATCTCGTGGTCATTGTGGCAGGACACGTAGTCGTCGATCCAACTGAGCGTGACGACTACCTGTCCGGATTCGTCGAGGTGGTGCGCCAAGCCCACCGGACGCCCGGCTGTCTCGACTTCTCGCTGTCGGCCGACCTCATCGAGCCAGGCCGGATCAACGTCTTTGAACGTTGGGAGTCCCAGGCAGCCCTCGAGGCGTTCCGCGGCAGTGGCCCCAGCGACGAGCAGGGCGCCGCGATCGTGAGTGCGGAGGTGGCCGAGTACGACGTCGCGTCCGAGAGAAACCTTGACGATGCCGCCACTACGCTTGTGTTCTTGACGCGGAGACCACGCAGCGCCAGATAGTCAAGCTGCTTGCGCGGCAATTGCGACACAGCCGCCGTGCGCCGACATGTTGCGCTGGATAGCTGGGTGCGACGGATCGTCCGTGGCGATCCGGAGTAACCGGTGCACGAGCCGCAGATCGAGACCGGACAACCATCGCGTACGCGAAAAGTGCTGGGAGAAGCCCCATTACGGGGATTACTGGATATCGGTGATATCAAGTTAGGTCGAATTCATCGACCGCGCAGCGCCGCGGTTCTGACCTGTTTGCCGACCTTCTCAACCGAAGGTGTGCAGACAGGCGGGAAGGTCTGAACGCCGCCGCCCTTGAGTGTTGGGCCATCTTCACCGGCGGCCAGATGGCGCAGCAGATACATCTAATCCCAATGTTAGGGACCGCCGCCTTTCTAAGGGCGCGGCATGTCCCCTCAAACCATCGACCGATGACGCCGCTCGCGGATTGGATACCCGCTGAGGAAGAAGACCCAATGCTCTGTGGTTGTCACGTTCGCCGTGCGTACCGCTCGGTGAATCTCCGCAAGATGGTTGGGGGATATTTGACATTCCGTTGTCGTGCGTCTGATTTCAGGGATTCCGCCGCCTCGGGCGCGAAGTAGCCGTGGTTCTTGTAGACGTCTATTCGCGTACACATGCCGTCTGCATCGAGTTCCGGGTGAAACTGCGTCGCATACACGTTGTTGCCTACACGGAACGCCTGTACTGGGCAGCTGGCTGAGGATGCCAGGCAGACGACATCGGTGGGGAGCGAAGTGGCTCCCTCCTTGTGCCCGCCGTACGCATCAAAGACGTCGGGAAGCTCTGCAAACAGCGGATCGTGGCGACCGGCGACTGTGAGTGTGATCGTGACGGCGGCGACCGGCTCACTGTGGGTGCCGTCGATGCGAGCGCCGACAACCGAACCGAGCGTGCCCACGCCATAACAACATCCGAGAAAGGGGAAGTCGCGGTCGACGATACGACCGATCAGCGGCAAAAGCTCGGATTCGACACGTTGCTGTATCGCCGACTTCGAGTCCCCGGCGTCGCTGACGTTGTATGGTCCACCGCCTAGGATGATGCCGGACCATCTGGCGAAATCGATCGATCCTAAAGAGCTGTGCGTCAGACGGATACGATGTAGTCCGGTGGCATCAAGGCCGGCGAACCGCATCATCGCCAGATACTCGTCATCAGCCGCTTCGTCCTCGGCACGGATCGAAAGAAGCAGGAATGGGGCGTGATCGGCGTCGATTGGCATACCGTTTCGCTGGTTGAGGGCAGGTTCGCACTAAATCTGTCGACAGTAAATCTATCGACAGTCGTGGGGCTCGATTCAGGAATTCTTCGCGATCGCCCGACATGCCGGTCCGGCATGCCACTCATGTATCGCGTTGTTGACCGCTGGCCGGGCGATGCGCACCTGGCACCCGGTCTTTTCATCTGGCAGCTGTCTCAATACGGTTCAACGCGCCACGGCGAAACCGAGCAATCCGCAATGGGCGGCCTTCACGATGAGCATCTGGTGCATCGTCGGACCTGACATTTCGAGCAGGTCGAGCGGCCAGCACGCGACCAGACGACCACGGCCGCCGTGGCCCCCGGCAGGAAACCGAGCAACCAGCCATGCTGGGGCACCCGCGAAAGTGGTCCGTCGCATCCGCAACGAGCCGCCGTCGGCCCGCATGCGCCCGGCAGAAAGCTCCTCCTGCGGCAACCAACCACCACCGCTGACCGGCGCCTGGTCGGTCACACTGCCTCTCCGACGGGGCGGGTGTCGCTGCGGCTACGGATACGTGGCATCACACGCTGGGCGGAATCCGACTCATCGGGGGTTCTTCTCACCGGCTTCAACGGCAACGGGCAGCCTGTTCTCAGCGGGTGCCACCGGGCATGTCGCGTAGTCAGTGAACGAGCACGGCAAGTTCGACGCCCGGTTGAAGTCAAGCGTCACCGTCCCGTCGCCGCCCGGTTTGGCGATTGAGAGAGACCTGGCAGCAGGATATGTCGTCACACCACTGGTGGCATCGGTGAACAGCACCTGCAGCCCACCGTCCGCACCACCGAATGCGACGAGCCGTAGAGCGGCGCCGGCCAGTTCGAAGTCGATAACGCCAACGGCGTTGAGGTGGTGCTCAAGTCCTTCGACGACGGCACCCGTCGTCATTGTCTTCGGCTGCTCGTATGAGATGAACGTGCCGGTGACACGCCATTGTTCGCTCGGTGCATAGGTGGGGATGCCTTTGTACGCCTGCAGGTGCGGAGACTTGGGATCGTGCACCCGCAGGGCGGCCGAGCCGGTCCGACGAATAACCTCGATACGGCGATCCCCGATGTCAACGAGCAATCCAGGTGCACCTTCGGCTGGTTCGAGCCTGTCGGTTCCGTCGATGCCCTGGACGTACACGGCATCTTCATCCGCTCGCCAACGCCCCGGAAGGTCGGCGACATTCTCGAATTCGTCAGTGAGCCAATACAAGCCGTTGAGGCTCACCCAGCCGAGCGGGTCGCCGTAGTAGCCTTCGCGTTCTGTGTGCCACCGGTTCCACGCTTGCTCGAACGTTTCTGCCGCGGTATCTGCAGTGGTGGTCATCGTCCACGCACTCCCTTCTTGTCAGATGGATGAGTTAACCGGCCGCGCCGCTTCGGACTCGATGCTCAGTGGCGAAAACACTCATGTAACAACCTCCTTGGGGGCCAACTGTGAGCTAAGTGGCCGACTTGGAATGCGCTCACGGAGAACGGGGGCGACGTCGGATTGGAACAGTTCCAGGCTACGACGCCGTTGGCTGGCCGTCACACCGTCGTTCGGCACTGAGGTGAATCACTTCGTGGCCAAGTTGCTCGTGGTAACGACCCACCTTGTCGATCACCTGCTCGGGACTGCCGATCAACGCCGAGCCACGGTCACCAGCGTTCCCGCGGGTTATCTTGTCATCCTTAGCACGCTGGTGGCCAAAGCCGCGATTCTCCGCTGACCTCCAGGTCAGAACCGTCACAGCGCGAGCCGATACGGTGTATTTTATGAGTCGCGTGGACTACGTCATCCAATATGTCGAGTCGCTCAGGCGGTCGGTGACGTTCTACCGCGACGTGATCGGGCTCAAGGTGCGGATCGAGGGCGACGGCTACGTCGAGTTCGAGATGGATAACACTAAGTTCTCGCTTTTCGAACGGTCGAAGCTGCCGGAGCTCATCGGTCGCGAAGGCGGCAACCCGCCCTGCGGCGAGATCGGCTTCCTAATCGAAGATGTAGATGGGGAAGCGGAGCGGTTGAGAGGGCTCGATGTCGAGATCCTCAGCGGACCGATGGACCGGCCATGGCATGAAAGGACGCTCCACATCGCCGACCCGGACGGCAACATTATCGAATTCGCGCAGAAGCTGCGATGATTACCGGCCTGTCGTGCCGGTCGAAACCGTGGTCAGCGAGCATGCAAGGAACACCCTTGTTCGGGTCTCAGCTTCACTTCACGGACTCGCCCGCGGGCCTCGGTGCGTCGATTGGTTAAGAACTGCCCAAGGCATGTGCCAATTCCGTCGCTGCAACCGGTTTCGGTGATGTGCGCACTATCAACTCGCCGGCGACGAACAGATCGCGTTCAACCCGGCTGCGCAGCAGACGTTTTCGCAAACCCGTGGTTGCTCAGGAATGCTGCCCTTGAACCCCGGGGGCCGTACTGCCATTGTCAATGAGAGGCGGACCTTTCAGAGTCTCGATACCAGCATCACAAGTAGGCGGCGGAGGGAGCCCGCCGATTCTGCATATGTTGCGCGTACCGGCTTCCTGCGCACTGGCAATGGGCGTAGTTTCCGAAGCGTTGGATTCCCGCGCAGAAGGGAGTTGTGATGGATGTGCGACTCCGTGGGTTCGGGTCGATCGAGGTCGAGGGACAAGCGTACGAACACGACGTCGTCATCGACCGAGGTACCGTGCGCAAACGGAGCAAGAAGCCCTCGAAGCCCTATCGCGACGAGTTCGGACACACTCCGCTCTCGGCCGACGAGGAGCTCCCGTGGAGCGGACCCCGGTTGATCATCGGCACCGGGGCCCACGGCTCGTTGCCGATCATGCCCGAGGTGGTGGCGGAGGCTACGCATCGAAACATTGACCTTGTCGCTGTCCCGACGGAACAAGCCTGCCGGCTCATCGCGGGCCTCAAGCGACGGGAGGTCTGCGCGGTCCTTCACGTCACCTGCTGATCCAGCGATCTGGATCGGGGCGAATCAGCTCACGACGGGTTCGACCGGTAGCCCGCCATATTTAATTCCGTCGTGTTCCCCGCCGGGGGAGTAGGGGCTACTCCACATTCGTCCATGATGTGTCGGCCAGGCGTGGGTTGACGGTGGACGCTGCCCGGTCGGTCAGGCAGGGTATGCGCTGAGAGCTAAAAGCAGTGATGGGCTATGGATTTCGCCCGCCGCCGGTGGCCGAGGCGGTCGGCGCGATGATTGCGCCTATCGTGGAACGACGGGGAAAGTGATGGAGAACAGCCGAGTCGCCCTGATCACGGGAGCTACCTCCGGCCTTGGCCGGGCGGCCGCACGTGCGCTCGCCGAGCGGGGCTTGCACGTGCTGGTGCACGGTCGCGATTCCGAGCGTGCCCAGGAAATCGCCGGTCAGATACAGGCAGCGGGCGGCAGCGTCGACACCTATCTGGCCGATCTCAGCTCGTTGGAGCAAACCCGTGCCCTCGCCAAGAGGGTCAGCTCAGACCATGCAGCGATTCATCTGCTGATTAACAACGCAGGACTAGGCCCCGGCCGACCCCCGTATCGCAAGCGCATCCTGAGCGCAGACGGCCACGAGCTGCGGTTCGCCGTCAATTACCTCGCCCCTGCGCTCCTGGCTCGACGACTCGTTGCCAGTCTGAAAAACGGTGAACCTGCGCGGATCGTCAATGTGGCATCCGCCGGACAGGCGCCGATAAGCTTTGCAGATCTGCGTATGGATCACCACTACACGGGTACGCGGGCCTACTATCGCAGCAAGTTCGCATTGGTCGCGTTCACCTTCGACTTGGCGGCCGAACTTGCCGACAATGCCATAACCGTCAACTGCTTGCACCCGGCGTCGTTGATGAATACGCACATGGTCCGCCAAGCATGGGTTCCGCCGATGTCGTCCATAGCGACTGGTGTCAGAGCGGTCATGAACCTCGCTGTTGAACCAACTGGTGGGGCCGTGACGGGGCGTTACTTTGACGGCTTGCGTGAAGCCAGGGCTCATGGCGCGGCTTACGACCCCGCAATCCAATCGAACTTGCGTGCTGTGACTAACGAAATCCTCGAACCGTTTCTGTAGTTGCGCCGCCGGTGATTGACCTGCATATCATCGAGGCGTATTCGGACTCCAGCGACTCCGAGCCGAATACGGTTGCCCGAGTAGGTAGTACAGGGCGCTCTGATTATCATCTAATAATCCCATCTGTAATACGTTGCAGCACAGCATGATAACCGATACGGAGCGGTTCTACTGGTAACTCTCCATATTTGATTCGCCGTATTCGTGCCGCGCGCACTGGTGCTTTGGCGGCGGGGCAGCGTCCGGCTGGCTGAGCCGATCTCAAGATGCCGGCACGGCAACTGCCGAGCACCAGGCAATGGCGAGCGGCCCAGTCGTTTGCTGGGGATGCCCGCGCGGGATCGTCGGGTCGAGTCCCTCAGCGCAAGGCTTCGGCTCGTTCGTCATCCACACCGTGTTGGAAGTCACGCGCACTGCCCAAGCGTTCCAAATATCCATGGACTAACGCCGTGGGCGCTAGCCGTGCCGCCCGCAACTGATACCGGATTGGGGCAGGAGGCGAGCCGATGAGCGCTTCAGTGAGCCGTAGTTGGGTCTCGGTTTTCTCCAAGTTTGCCTACAGCGAATCCGAGCAGCACGGTGAACAGCAGTATCGCTGTCACGTTGGAGCCTGCCACAACCAGTCTGGCCAAATTGGAGGTCGCAACATACGGACTACCGATGGTAGTCATGTTGTTCCACGTCATATAGAGGAAATCTTCTCCAGAGCTCGGATGGCTGTGTTCTGTGGATTCGAACCTTTGCGACCCGACAAGCTCGGCGGCAATAGTGAGTATGGCGCCCGCCTGGATTACGTAAATCGCAAGCGTTACCAGCGTGTGGTCGACCTTGACGTCAATTCGCCTAAGAATGAGTTCCGCTGACTGCACT
>DASXMA010000092.1:0-13846 GCA_036495965.1 Mycobacterium sp. | reverse complement strand
GGATGACCAGCGGCCCCACCAGACCGGTGCCGTCGCGCACCCGAACCGCAAGGTGCGGGACGCCCCGGCTATGCAGATCGCGCACCATGCGCGGATCGGCGACCAAGTAGTCCGCCAACACCACCAGATCCACCGCGGCGGCCGACACGGTTGCGTGCGGCAGGCTGCTGTGGGCAATCCGGGCCCCCGAGCAGCGCAGCGCCTCCAGGAGCAGGTCCGAGAGCGGGCCGCGGCCGTGCACGCGAATCGAGGCGGCCCGGCCGCCTGACTGCCGGCATCCGCGGGTCGCGACACCCGCGCCGACCAACTGCGCGACGAGGTTCGTCAGGCCATCAGCGTCCGTTAGCCCGCGGTCGCCGGCCTGCCGCTGCAATTCGGTTATCGGTGTCGGTGACCGCATGGACCGCAGCAGTGCGGCCAACTCCGCCGCGGCCAGGCCAATTGGGGGTCGGACCAGCACGGCCCGGCGCGGGTCCCAGCCCACCTGTACTGCACCGTCGGGTCGCAGCAGCACCGGCATCGCCGGGTTCAACGCATACAGGGAGGGCGCGGCCCGCGGCATGAGTTGAGACTGTGCCACGCCGAGGGCAAACGCCCCGCTCAGTTATCCACAGAACCGCCGTCGGAGCCGGGGCCGCCCCCGGCTTGGGTATCAGGGCCGTCCTGCTCGAGTTTGGCGATCGCTTCATCGATGCCGCTGGTGTCGCCGCCAATGACCCGGTCGATGAAGCCGGCCGGCTCGTCGAGATCATCCCCGCTGGGCAACAGGTCCGGGTGTTGCCAGACGCCGTCGCGGGCGTCCACACCGGCGGCCTGCGTCAGCCGCTCCCACAACGCGGCGGCTTCGCGCAGCTTGCGTGGCCGCAGCTCCAGGCCCACCAGCGTCGCGAACGTCTGCTCGGCCGGCCCGCCGGTGGCCCGGCGCCGGCGCAGCGTCTCGGCGAGGGCGGCCGCGCCCGGAATCCGGTCGCCCAGGGCCGCGGTCACCACTACCTGCACCCAGCCCTCGATCAGTGCGAGCAGCGTCTCCAGCCGTTCCAGCGCCTGAGTCTGCGCCGGCGTCGCCTTGGGCTCGAATACCCCCTGACCGAGCAGGTTTTCTATGGCCGCCGGATCGGACAGTGACGCCGGATTGAAGTCGCGTGCCAGCTCCTCGATCCCGGTCATGTCGATCTTCATGCCCATGGCGTAGGCCTCGACGGCACCCAGCAATTGGCTGGATAGCCACGGCACGTGACTGAACAGCCGATGGTGTGCGGCCTCCCGCGCGGCCAGGTATGTCAGTATCTCGCTGCGCGGTTGTTCGAGTCCGGAGGCGAACGATTCAACGGCATCGGGCAGTATCGCGGCGACACCCTTGGGCCCCAGCGGTAGACCGATATCGGTCGAGGTCAGCACCTCGCGGGACAACCGGCCCAGTGCCTGGCCCAGCTGCGAGCCGAACGCCATGCCGCCCATCTGCGACATCATCGCCAACAATGGGCCGGCCATGCTCTTGGCCTCTTCGGGTAGCGAGGACGCCCACACCGTCGAGATCTGCTGGGCCATCGGATCGCACAGCCGCTTCCAGGTCTCCAGCGTGTTGTCCACCCAGTCGTTGGGTGTCCAGCCCACTGCCCTGGTGGTGCCCGCGGGCAACGCGGTGACCCCGTCCAACCAGGTGTCGGCGAGGTGTACCGCATCGGCGATCGCCGAATTCGTCGTGGCCGGGATGGGCGCAACAAACCCAATCGAGCTTGTTGCCACGCGTCGGGCCAACTCGTAGTTGACCGGTCCCGCCGGTTCGCCGCCCTGCGTCATGGTGCCGGCGCTACTGAACATCTGACCCAGTTGGGTGAAGATCTGCCCCAGGTCACCCATGTTGAAATCACCGCTCATACCGAACGCGCCCAGCGGGTCGGACGCGCCCGAGCCCGACTCGGGATCGTTCTTGCCGCGTTTCTCACGTTCGGGGTCGTCCCCAGAGGAGAAGCCGAAAGGCGGGTCAGCCATAACCTCAACGGTACTCACCGGTGGAACAGAAAGCGCGGTCTCTGGTCATGCTTGTAGCTGAACGAGCCGCGGCGGGGTCCGGCTAGTGTAGCGGCGTGAACAGGCGGATTCTGACCTTGATGGTCGCGCTGGTGCCGATCGTGGTCTTCGGCGTGTTGCTCGCGGTGGTGACGGTGCCGTTTGTGTCGCTGGGCCCCGGCCCCACCTTCGACACGCTTGGTGAGGTCGACGGCAAGCAAGTGGTCGCGATCGAAGGCACGCTGACCCACCCGACAACAGGTCACCTCAACATGACGACGGTGTCCCAGCGTGACGATTTGACCCTGGGTGAAGCCCTGACGCTGTGGCTCTCGGGGCAGGAACAACTGGTTCCGCGCGATCTCATCTACCCGCCGGGCAAGTCGCGCGAAGACGTGGACAAGGCCAACAACGCTGATTTCAAACAGTCCGAGGACAGCGCTGCGTATGCCGCCCTGGGATACCTGAAGTACGCGCCCGCAGTCACCGTCGCGACGGTCAGCGATCCCGGTCCGTCGGCAGGCAAGCTGAAGTCCGGTGATGCCGTCGACGCGGTCAACGGCACCCCGGTAGCCAATGTCGAGCAGTTCACCGGGTTGCTGAAAAACACCAAGCCCGGCCAGGTGGTGACGATCGACTTCCGCCGTAAGAACGAGCCGGCGGGCGTCGCGCAGATCACGCTGGGCACAAACAAAGATCGCGACTACGGCTTCCTGGGTGTCGCGGTGCTTGATGCCCCGTGGGCGCCATTTATGGTGGATTTCAACCTCGCCAATGTGGGCGGTCCCTCCGCGGGCCTGATGTTCAGTCTGGCGGTCGTCGACAAACTCACCACCGGTGAGTTGGCCGGGTCGACATTCGTCGCCGGGACCGGAACCATCTCCGCCGACGGCAAGGTCGGCCAAATCGGCGGCATCACCCACAAGATGGTTGCCGCTCACGAGGCCGGTGCCACCGTGTTCCTGGTGCCCGCGAAGAACTGCTACGAGGCGAATTCGGACAATCCGTCCGGCTTGCGCCTGATAAAGGTCGACACCCTCACCGAAGCGGTGGACGCGTTGCACGCGGTTCAGGCGGGAGGTCAGCCGCCAACCTGCTAGACGGCACCGAACTGGCCCGCGATCCCGCGTGCTGGGAGTGCGTAGAGTTGTGACCGTCCAGGAAAATCTGCGGCAACCAGCAGCAACGGGCGCCGGCTAAATCGACGCCAGCCACATCGATCAGGGAGCGTAGCCAGTGGGGATGCGGCCCACCGCGAGAATGCCGAAGCTCACTCGGCGTAGCCGGATTCTGATCTTGATCGCACTGGGTGTGATCGTTTTGCTGCTCGCAGGTCCGCGACTGATCGACGCCTATGTCGACTGGCTGTGGTTCGGTGAGCTCGGCTACCGCTCGGTGTTCACCACCGTGCTGGTCACCCGCATCGTGGTGTTCCTGGTCGCCGGTCTACTGGTCGGTGGCATCGTGTTCGCCGGGCTTGGGGTGGCCTACCGTACCCGCCCGGTTTTCGTCCCGAATACCGAAAACGATCCGGTAGCGCGGTACCGCACTGTCGTCATGTCACGGCTGCGACTGGTGGGTATCGGAATCCCGGCGGCGATCGGCCTTTTGGCCGGCATCATTGCGCAGAGCTACTGGGTGCGAGTCCAGCTGTTTTTGCACGGCGGCGATTTCGGCGTCAAGGATCCGCAGTTCGGCAAGGACCTTGGGTTCTACGCGTTCGAGCTGCCGTTCTATCGGCTGCTGCTCAGCTACATCTTCGTGGCGGTGTTCCTGGCGTTTGTGGCGAACCTGTTGGCGCACTACATCTTTGGCGGCATTCGACTGTCCGGGCGTACCGGCGCCCTAAGCCGCTCGGCGCGCATCCAGCTGGTCAGCTTGGTCGGTGCGCTGGTCCTGCTCAAAGCTGTTGCGTACTGGCTGGACCGGTATGAGCTGCTGTCGCACACGCGTGGCGGTAAGCCGTTCACCGGTGCCGGGTACACCGATATCAACGCGGTGCTGCCGGCGAAGCTGATTCTGATGGCGATCGCATTGATTTGCGCCGCTGCGGTGTTCTCCGCTGTTGTCTTGCGGGACTTGCGGATTCCAGCGATCGGCCTGGTTTTGTTGCTGCTGTCATCGTTGATCGTAGGTGCCGGCTGGCCGTTGATCGTCGAGCAGATCAGTGTGAGACCCAATGCCGCGCAAAAGGAAAGCGAATACATCAGTCGAAGCATCACCGCGACGCGGCAAGCATATGGGCTGACGTCCGATGTGGTGTCCTATCGCAATTACACCGGTGACGCGCAGGCCACCGCCTTGCAGGTCGCGTCCGATCGCGCGACCACCTCCAACATCCGGCTGCTCGACCCCACCATCGTCAGCCCGGCATTCACCCAGTTCCAGCAGGGCAAGAACTTCTTCTACTTCCCGGACCAGCTGTCCATCGACCGCTACCTCGACCGCAACGGCGCGTTGCGTGACTTTGTCGTCGCGGCCCGAGAACTCAACCCGGACCGGTTGATCGACAACCAACGCGACTGGATCAACCGGCATACCGTCTACACCCACGGCAACGGATTCATCGCGTCGCCGGCTAACACCGTTCGCGGGATCGCCAACGACCCCAATCAGAACGGTGGCTATCCGGAATTTCTGGTCAACGTCGTCGGCGCCAACGGCAGCGTAGTGTCCGACGGCCCGGCGCCCTTGGACCAGCCGCGCATCTACTACGGTCCCGTCATCTCCAACACTTCCGCCGACTACGCGATCGTCGGACGCACCGGCAACGACCGCGAATACGACTACGAGACCAGCACCGAAACCAAGAACTACACCTACACCGGGCTCGGGGGAGTTCCAATCGGCGGCTGGATGTCCCGCAGCGTGTTCGCTGCCAAATTCGCCGAGCGAAACTTCTTGTTCTCCAACGTGATCGGCTCCAACAGCAAAATCCTGTTCAACCGCGATCCGGCGCAGCGAGTGGAGGCGGTGGCGCCATGGCTGACGACGGACAGCGCCGTGTACCCCGCGATCGTCAACAAGCGACTGGTGTGGATCCTCGACGGCTACACCACATTGGACAATTACCCGTACTCCCAACTCACCTCGTTGTCGTCGGCGACGGCCGACTCCACCGAGGTGGCGTTCAACCGGCTGGGGCCCGACAAGCAGGTCTCCTACATCCGAAATTCAGTGAAGGCCACGGTAGATGCCTATGACGGCACTGTCGCGCTGTACCAGCAAGACGAACAGGACCCGGTGCTGAAAGCATGGATGCGGGTGTTCCCCGGCACGGTCAAGCCCAAGAGTGACATCACACCCGAGCTCGCCGAACACCTGCGTTATCCCGAAGACCTGTTCAAGGTGCAGCGGATGCTGCTGGCCAAATATCACGTGAACGATCCCGTGACGTTTTTCTCCACATCGGATTTCTGGGATGTGCCACTGGATCCCAATCCGACGGCCAGTAGTTATCAGCCGCCGTATTACATCGTTGCGAAAAACATTGCCAAGAACGACAATTCGTCCGCGTACCAGTTGATCAGCGCGATGAACCGGTTCAAGCGCGACTACCTGGCGGCCTATATCAGCGCCAGCTCGGATCCCGCGACGTACGGCAGGATCACTGTGCTGACCATCCCGGGCCAGGTCAACGGTCCCAAGCTGGCCAACAACGCGATCACCACCGACCCGGCGGTATCCCAGGACCTTGGCGTGATCGGGCGCGATAACCAAAACCGGATCCGCTGGGGCAATTTGCTCACCCTCCCGGTCGGCCAGGGCGGGCTGCTCTACGTCGAACCCGTGTATGCCTCCCCGGGAGCCAGCGACGCCGCCTCGTCCTATCCGCGCCTGATCCGGGTGGCGATGATGTACAACGACAAGATCGGATACGGCCCCACGGTGGGTGATGCGCTCACCGGACTATTTGGGCCCGGTGCGGGTGCGGCCGCGACAGGGATAGAACCCACCGACGCCGGTGTGCCCCCGAACCCGCCCGCGAACCTGCCCACGCCGGCCGGGGCACCGGCAACGCCGGCGCCGCCGCCGGCAGCGGCGGTGCCGCCCTCTCCGGACGGGTCGGTGACATTGTCGCCGGCCAAGGCCGCCGCCCTGCAGGAGATCCAGACGGCGATCGGCGCTGCTCGCGACGCGCAAAAGAAGGGTGATTTCGCCGCCTACGGCGCGGCGCTGCAGCGGCTTGACGACGCCATCAACAAATACAACAGCACCAAGTAGGACGCCGCATCGCCGTCGCCGGCATGCAGCACCGCGGCCGGCGAGACGGGAGCTTTCTCAAATGGGTGACGACGTCATCGTGGTCACTGGTGCATCGAGTGGGTTCGGTTTCCGCCGTTGCCGACACCCCCGTCAACGTGGTCGACCGGCTCAGGGCTGAGATGTTGCATCGCGTGGGTCTGTCGGACCTGTTGAATCCGGCCAGATTGGTCTAGTTCCCTGCAGCACCTTTGTTTTCAGGCACACGCCGTGCGGAATCTATCCCGGTACGATTTTGGGGTGATGCTGAGATGGCTGAGGAATACTCGTCGGAGCGTTTCCGTACTGCCGAAGCCCGCCAAGCGCGCGGCCTCAGTGACGGTTCGGCCGGATTCCAGTGCCGCACGGGCGAATTCGATCCGGACCAATTCGACGTAGCGTGCCGGAGTCATGCCCAGTTCGGACTGAAACAGTCTGGTCAGTTGGCGGGTGCTCAGCGACGCCCGAGACGCGAGGCTCTTCACGCTGTGGTCGGCACTTGGGTCCGTAGTGATCGCGTCGGTGGCCGCCCGCAACGCGGACTCCGGCGGCGGATCGGCCTCGAGCAGCACAGAGAATTGCGATTGGCCTCCCGCGCGTTTGAGATACACCACTAACGATCGCGCGACTTCGCGGACCAGTTTGGAGCCGTAGTCCATCTCGACCAACGCCAAAGCGAGGTCGATGCCCGACGACACGCCCGCCGAAGTGAACAGATCGCCGTCGCGGACAAAGATCGCATCCGGTTCGACGCCAACATCGGGGTAGGCGCGAGCCAAGAGCCTGGTGTGTCGCCAATGCGTGGTCGCCCGACGGCCACTGAGCAGCCCTGCCTGCGCCAAGATGAATGAACCCGTACACACCGACGCAAGCCGCCGAGTTCGATTCGGCACGGTTTTCAGAGCCTCCACGAGCGCAGGATCAATCGGCCGCCCGACCAAATCGTCGCCGCCGGCGACCACGACGATGTCGGCGGAGTCGATGGACGAAATGCTGCCGGTGACCGGAAACCGCGCTCCTATCGACGTCGTCACATCGCTCCCGTCGACCGATGCGAACTCGAGCGAATAGTTTGCGCCGAACCGGTTGGCTTCGGCGAAGACTTCAGCGGGTCCCGCCGCGTCCAGCAGCTTTACGCCGTCGAAAACGACCATCACCACGACGCGGGGGGTTGCTTTGCCGTCGGCCACCTGCCCATCGTGTCGTGTCAGCCGCGTTCGTCACAAGGCAACCATGTCGCTTTTTGTGGGATTGGCGGCTCGAACAGCCACGGTCGAATAGCCCATACGACCGCACACTGACTATCCAGAGCGCCTAACCGAGGAGACGAGATCATGGCCACCCAGTCAATGGACACCATTGCCGACATCGCTATACCCGACACCGCGCTGGTCCGCGACATCACCGAGTTCATCCGCGACGCCGAAGACGACTTGCTCTTCAACCACTCCCGCCGGGTGTTCCTCTTCGGTGCGCTGCAGGGTCGTCGCCGTGGACTGCAACCCGACTTGGAGCTGCTCTATGCCGGGGCGATGTTTCACGACATGGGCCTTACCCAGCGCTACAGCACATCCACCCTGCGTTTCGAGGTGGACAGCGCCAACGCGGCGCGAGAGTTCCTCATGCAACATGGCGTCGATAAAGCCGACGCCGACAAGGTGTGGCTGGCCATCGCCTTACACACCACTCCCGGCGTGCCCGAATTCCTCGAGCCCGAAATTGCCTTGGTCACCGCCGGCGTGGAAACCGATGTGTTGGGCATCGGTCACGACGACCTTTCGGCCGAAGCTCTTGCCGCCGTCACCGCCGCTCACCCACGCCTGGAGTTCAAGCAGCGCATCCTGGCAGCCTTCAACGGCGGCATGCAGCACCGCCCGCACAGCACCTTCGGCACGGTCAATGCTGACGTGCTGGCGCACTTCGACCCGACATTCGTCCGGGACAACTTCGTCGATATCATCCTCAACAACGCGTGGCCCGAATAGCCCTCGTCTCAACGGGTCTCACGGCTGCCGAGACAGGAGGCATCTCATATGGCCGAGGCAAGTCGAATCGGGGTCACCGTCGTGCAGCCTGGCGAAGGGGACTACGCCGCCCTTCCCGGTTTTGGGGCGGTCTTCAAGCTGTCCAGCAAGACCAACGGCGGTGAGTTGTCCATCGTCGAGCATCCATTCGAGGTCGGGTTGCTCACCGCGGCGCACCGGCACACCCGCGAGGATGAACATTCGTTCGTGTTGGCTGGTGAGATCGGGTTCCGGTCCGACGACAGCGAAGTGGTTCTCGGGCCGGGTGGCTACATCACCAAGCCTCGCGGGCAAATGCATGCGATGTGGAACGCCGGAAGCGAGCCCGGTCGCATCGTCGAGATCATCACACCGGGCGGGTTTGAGAACTACTTCCGAGAACTCAGCGAACTGCTCGCTGAGCACGCGAACGGCTCGGTCGGCAAGTCACTTCATGAGCTGCCCGAGTTCGGCGAACTCGCCGACAAGTACGGGCTGACCTACGGCGACCCGGAATGGATGGACGACATCGTCCGGCGATACGGGCTCAACCGGCCGTCGCACTGAACCCGTACGCGCGTAGCAGTAGCGCGGGCTTGCGCCGTTTCGGGAGTTACAGCACGTCACGGCCTATGTCGTGGGGTTCGCGGGTGGAGACTGTATCCGCGATTTGGAGGCCCCGCCAGGCGTTCGGTAACCTGGTATTTACCGACGCGGGGTGGAGCAGCTCGGTAGCTCGCTGGGCTCATAACCCAGAGGTCGCAGGTTCGAATCCTGTCCCCGCTACCAGGTAAAACGGCCCCCGGAGGATTCTCCGGGGGCCGTTTTCATGCCCGATGGCCACGGATTTGCCACATTAGCTAGTCTTACTAGTTAACTGTCCTGTACCTTCGTCGCTGGATTCCAGCCTTTTTGCCGAGGATGATGACATCCCTTACTCCGGCGGAGCTTCGGTCATCGTTTGCCAAAACGCGATTTACTCAGACGCTCACTGCTAGATAGCTGAAAGTCGGTTCGCAGCAGGCTCGGATTGCGACCTGGTGTTTCGCGCCGCAACGACCCGCCGCGGCATGGGCAACAGTGAGCACGATCAACCGGCGCTCTCCCGCCCCGATTGGTTGTTTTACCACAGATATATTGACCAAATGCAAACCCGGAACGGTCCCGCGATGACGATCACGGTGGCTCGTCAGCTGTACATGTCGCGCGTAGCAGTGACGAGACCCTATGGATCGGCGGCGGTAACAACTAGCGTCCCGGAGAGGCATGTCGGGGCCGCCTGCAACTTCGCTGAAGTCAGGCGCTTAATTCGCTGCGCCACTCATCAACCAGATCGAGTTGCTCGGCGATTGGCATCGGGCCGCGACCAGTTTCGAAGAACACCTCATCGACGTTGTAGTCGGCGAGACGCCGCAGGTCCGCGCCCGCCTTCGTCCCCTGGCCGGCGACCTCGCCGATCTCGTTGGTTTCGGATCCGACGATCGTGTTAGTACGCACGACCACGGGCGCTGCAGTCTCGTGGCCGGCCGCAGCGCGAGCCTTCCGCCAGGCGTCGAGCAATTCTTCGAAATGGTCCCAGGAGACCAGCACCAGGTTGAGTCCGAAACCAAGTCGGCCTGCACGGGCCGCCGTTAGCGGCGCCACTGCCCCGATCAGAACCGGCGGCCCTCCGGCCTGCAACGGTTTGGGAGCCAAGTAGCTGCGTGGTATCCGGTAGAACCGTCCTTCGTAGGAGACCGGGTCAGGCCCCCACACAGACGTGAGCGCGGCGAGATAATCCTCAAAGCCGTTTCCCCGGCGACTTATTTGGACGCTGGCAGCCTCGAACTCCTCGGGCATCCAACCCTGCCCGAGACCCACCACAAGCCTGCCTTCGCTGAGGCGGTCGACGGTGGCAAGACGTCGCGCCAGGACCACGGGGGGATGGAACAACGCGTTGAGAATGCTCGTCCCGAATCGCAACGTACTCGTGTGTGCCGCTGCCCAGGCGATGCTGTCCAGCGGGTCGAACGCCACCCGGTAGTGGTCGCTGGCGTGCGTCGCTCCCGGCACGGTCGGATCGGGGAACAGCAGACGCTCGACCGTCCAGACGGTGCGCCATCCCCTGGACTCGGCCTCTACCGCGACAGTGCGAATCGTCTCGGGAGAGGCCCCGCTGCCTGTTGTCGGGAGGGCGACAGTTATCTCCACGGGCATACCTTCCAGTTGTCGAACATGACTAAATCTGGTTGTCGAAGCCTTGATTGGCGTGATGCACATCGCCAGCCGCAGGGAGCAGGTCGTCGGTCACCGGCTCCGACGCCGGATGTGTACACTACCCACATTAGATGTATACCCGGGGGTGTGTGCAGTGTCAACATCGGGTCAGTCGCCCTATCACCACGGGGACTTGCGCAATGCCTGCCTGGTCGCTGCTCTCGAACTGTTGGAGGACGGCGACGAGACGACGTTGTCGCTTCGGGAGGTCGCCCGCCGCGCCGGCGTCTCCGCGAACGCGCCGTATCGGCATTACGCCGACAAGGACGCCTTGCTCGCGGCCCTGGCTGTGCACGGCTACGAGCTGCTCCGCGAGGATCTGATCACCGCCGCGGCCCAGGACACTGATGGCCAGGTGGTCGCGATGGCGCTGGCCTACGTGGACTTCGCCCTCGATCACCCCGCGGTCTTCCGCCTGATGTTCGGCCATCCCTGCAACCGGACTCGACCCGATGTCAAAGACGCAGCGAACGCGACGAGCGCCGTCCTCGCCGAACAGATCCGGGGAACGGCACCCGAAGAAGAGGCCGAGGCCTTCCTGCTCGGCGTTTGGGCCCTCGTCCACGGCCTGGCCACTCTCATCCTGGACGGGAAGATCGCCTCCGACAAACCCCGAGCCATTGAGGCCATGGTGACCGATGTCGTCCACACGATGACCGGGCCGCGTCGTCGTCGGCATTGTTGACATTGCATACGTAGCGGTGTTCATCGCAGTGTTCGGGTATTAGCTGTGCGTTCCGATCGGCGCACCGCTGCTATGGAATGACGGTCGCTCCGTCAGGTTTGGTTTGCCAGCGCAGGCGTTGAAGCGCGTCGACGAAAGTGGTGGCCAGTGGTGACCATTCGGATCGTGTGTAGGCGAACAGTTTTCGGATCAAGGGAGGCTCCACGTGCCGGGTCGCGGCGTGCCGGCCTGCGGGCGCCACGTTGTCGGGAATGCTCGCCCGCGGCTGTGATGCGATCCGCCATCTCGAAACGAACGAACTCATACGGAACTCGATTTGAACGCACCTCGGCCGCAACTCATGCCGTATGGCTTACAGTTGTCGAGTCGATCCGGCCTAATCGACCCGTGAAGGGAGCGAGCATCGGGATGTCCATTCCCCGACACCTGGGCGACATCACCCGCGATCTTCTTCCGCCCCCTCTACGTGCCGGCGATGCTCTTCCCCAAAGTCAAGTGGCTGGGGCTGGCTCATTCCGCAGTAGCTGCAACCGGCCACCGACGAGCAGGCCAGGCCTACGTCGGCCCTCAACTCGCTCGCCCGAGCGCTTCTCGCCTACGGAAGCAACTTCTAGTTGCTTTCGCCGTTGCCAAGGACGCGATAAACCGTTGACACCCGTGCACCGATGAGGACGGCATCGAAACTCATGTCAATATCCGCCCTGGTGGTCGAAGATCCTGCGCGGGTTGTCCACCAGCATCGTGGTGATCTGCTCGTCGGTGACCCCGCGCGCCCGCAGCGCCGGCAACACATCGGTGTGGATGTGCAGGTAGTGCCAATTGGGAGCGACCGCCGGCAACAACTCTTCGGGCAACGCGTCGAAATAGCATTTCGCGTCGTGCGACAGCACCATCTTGTCGGCGTGCCCGCGTTCGCACATACGTGCCACCGTGTTGACGCGGTCCTCGAACGGCAGGACCGGGTCCATGCCGAACCGGTCCATCCCGATGTAGGAGCCGTTGGCGATTAGCTCCTCGAGGTAGTCGATGTCGGTGCTGTCGCCGCAGTGGCCGATGATCACCCGGGACAGGTCCACGCCCTCGTCGGCGAAGATGCGTTGCTGTTCTAGACCGCGCCGCGTCGCCGCGTGGGTGTGCGTCGAGATCGGCGCACCGGTGTGGCGGTGCGCCTGCGCGACCGCACGCAGCACCCGCTCGACGCCCGGGGTGACGCCGGGCTCGTCGGTCGCGCATTTGAGGATCGCCGCGCGCACCCCGGTGTCGGCGATGCCCTCCTCGATGTCGCGGACGAACATGTCGGTCATGATCTCTGGGCCGCCGAGCGGCGCTCCCGGACCGAGGTAATGGAAGCAGAACGGCACGTCGTGAAACGTGTACACGCCGGTGGCGACCACGATGTGCAGCGCGGTCGCCGCCGCGACCCGGGCGATGCGCGGAATGTAGCGGCCCAGTCCGATCACGGTCAGATCCACGATGGTGTCCACGCCGGTCGCCTTGAGTTTATTCAGCCGACCGACGGCGTCGGCCTCGCGCGCCGCCCCGTCTCCCCACTGTTCCGGGTAGTTCTGCATGACCTCGGTGGTCATGATGAAAACGTGCTCATGCATCAGCGTGACGCCCAGACCCGACGTGTCAATCGGGCCTCGCGCCGTATTCACCTGTGGCATAGCGTCATTAGATGTTGGGCGCCGGCCGCGCGCAGGTCGGCGATGGCGGGGAAGCCGTCGATGGCCATCAATAGGTCGAGTTCGGCGAGCAGAGAACGCAATTGGGACACCACGCCGTCGGTGCCCCCGACGGCCAGCGCATACGCATAGGGCCGGCCGACGCCGACAGCGGTTGCGCCCAGTGCGAGCGCTTTCGCGACGTCGGAGCCGCTGCGTACGCCCGAGTCAAACAACACCGGCATCCCGTCGGCTGCCTCCACGACCGCCGGTAGGGCGTCCAGGGCGGCTAACCCACCGTTGGCTTGGCGACCGCCGTGGTTGGAGCAGTAGATCCCGTCGATGCCGTAGTCACGCGCTTTTCGCACGTCGTCGGGGTGCTGGATGCCCTTGAGCAGGATTGGCAGCGTGGTCAGCGAGCGCAACCAGCTCAGATCGTCCCAACGCAAGGAGTTAGCAAACACCTTGAACCATTCGATTGCCGCAGCCCTCGTGTCCTCCTTCGGCGGCTTCGAAAGCCGCTTGCAGAAGATGTCGTCGGTGAAGTAGTTCTCCAGCGCGTAGCCCCGCAGCTGTGGGAAATTGCCGGCGTTGAGGTCCCGCGGCCGCCATCCCGTGACCCAGGTGTCCAATGTGACGACGACGGCCCGGTATCCCGCGCGTTCGGCGCGGGCCAGGAAGCTGGCGGCGAGGTCTTTGTCGTTGGGCGTGTAGAGCTGAAACAGCCAAGGTGTTTCACCGGCGTGCGGCACGACGTCTTCAAGGCGGTCCTGCGTCAACGTGGACGCCACCATCGGCACGCCGGTCTGCGCCGAGGCCTTCGCCACTGCAATGTCGCCGTGGAAGTCCTGCGAGCACAGCCCGATGACCCCGATGGGACACATGAACAACGGCGTCGGCAATTGCATGTCGAACAGCGACACCGACAGGTCGCGCTCGGTCGCGCCGACGAGCATGCGCGGCACGATCGCGTAGCGCGAGAAGGC
>DASXMA010000091.1:0-7392 GCA_036495965.1 Mycobacterium sp. | reverse complement strand
ATCTGCCTCGAACGCTCCCTCTTCGAGCCGGTGTTTGATTGTGGTGAGGAAACGTCCGGCATCGGCCCCGTCGATCAGCCGGTGGTCATAGGTCAGCGGGAGATAGCAAATCGAGCGAACCCCAATCGACTCGTTGCCGCTTTCGTCGACGACCACCCGCGGCCGTTTGACAATGGCGCCGGTGCCCAACATCGCCGCCTGCGGTGGAACCAGGATCGGGGTGTCGAACAACGCGCCCTGGCTGCCGATGTTGGTGATGGTGAAGGTGCCACCGGACAACTCATCGGGTTTCAGATCACTCGACCGGGCGCGGGCGGCGATATCGGCGATCGCCCTGGCCAGCCCGGCCAGCGACAAGTCGCCGGCATTGTGGATCACGGGGGAGAGCAAGCCCTGGTCGGTGTCGACGGCGAAGCCAAGGTGCTCGGCGTCGTAGTAGGTGATCTCCTTGGTGTCCTCGTTGTAGCTGGCGTTGATATTGGGATGAGTCTTCAGCGCGTCGATCACGGCCTTTGCGATGAACGGCAGGAACGTCAGGTTCACCCCCTCGCGCTCGGCGAACGCGGCCCTGGCTCTGGCCCGCAACCCGACGATCTTGGTCATGTCGACCTCGTGGGTCTGGGTGAGTTGGGCGGTGGCCTGCAGGGATTCGCGGGTCTTGTTGGCGGTGAGCTGGCGGATCCGGCTGGCCTTTTGCGTGGTGCCCCGCAGATGCGCCAGCGCGGGTGCCGCAGTGGGCGCGGCCGCAGCAGGTGCGGCCGGCGCGGCGGCGGGAGTGGGTGCGGCCGGGGCAGGCGCCTTCTTTGCTTCAGCTGCGGCCAGCACGTCCTGCTTGCGGATGCGACCGCCCACGCCGGTGCCCGTCACCTTGGCGAGGTCGATGTTGTTCTCGCTGGCCAGTTTTCGCACCAGCGGGGTCACGTACGGGGCACCGTCGGCTCCGGCCTCCGCCGCCGGCCGGGCCGGTACGGGTTCGGCTTTCGGCGCGGGCGCCGGCTTGGGTTCTGGTGCGGGGGCCGGTTTGGCGGCAGGTTCGGGCCCCGAAACCGGCTGACGAACCGGCTGAGGAACCGGCTGAGAATCCGGTTGAGCTTCAGGTTTTGGCTCGGGCTTGGGTTCAGGCTTGGGCGCTGGTGCGGGAGCAGACGGAGCGCGGGCGTCGGTCCCGACGCCGATCTGTGCCAACTCACCGCCAACGGGGACCGTGGTGTCCTCGTCGGCTGTGATGCTGACCAACACGCCGGCCACCGGCGACGGGATCTCGGTATCCACCTTGTCGGTGGACACTTCGACCAGCGGTTCGTCGACCTGGACCGAATCGCCGACCTTCTTGAGCCAGCGAGTCACTGTGCCTTCGGTCACCGACTCGCCGAGCTCGGGCATCAGCACCGGCGTTGCGTCGCCGCTGCCGGACCCCCCTGCGGGAGCCGGTTGGGCCGGCGCTGCGGGTTCCGCCTCGGGCGTGGGTTCCGGCTGGGCCTCGGGTTCTGCTTGGGCCTCCGGTTCCGGTTGGCTCTCGCTCGGGGCCGCGGCTGCGGGCTGGGCCGGAGGTGCCGGTTGACCCGCCGCTGGGGTCTCTGCGGCGTCGCCTATGACCGCCAAGTCACCGCCAACCTCGACGGTGTCGTCCTCTTGCGCGATGATCTTGGTCAGCACACCGGCGGCGGGCGATGGGATTTCGGTGTCGACCTTGTCAGTCGACACCTCGACGAGAGGTTCGTCGAGTTCGACCGTATCGCCTTCCTGCTTGAGCCAGCGGGTGACCGTCCCCTCGGTGACGCTCTCACCGAGTGCCGGCATCTGGACGGAGAAGGCCATCTCTTTTGACTCCTCGATTGCTCGTGGGTCGGCGCAGGTCGACATCTGGCTTACCACACCGCGGTGCAGCGGGCATGGAAGCCGAGTTGATGTCAAAACTATCCTGTCATTGCGCCTGGACGGGCACACATCCAGGGCGGACCGCGCTCGGTGCCAGGTCAGCGCCAACCCGCTTGCTACGGTGTGGCGATCTAGTCAAAGTGAAGTCATCGCTAAATCGCGGGTGGGCGGAGGTCCGATGCCGGCAGTTCAACAAGTACCCCAGCGGTTCGTCGACAGCGCGGACGGCGTCCGCATCGCGGTCTACGAAGAAGGCAATCCCGAGGGGCCGCCCGTCGTGCTGGTGCACGGCTTTCCCGACTCGCACGTGCTGTGGGACGGCGTCGTCCCGCTGCTGGCCGAGCGGTTCCGGATCATCCGCTACGACAACCGCGGTGTCGGCTTGTCGTCGGTGCCCAAGCCCGTTTCGGCGTACACCATGGCCCGGTTCGCCGATGACTTCGCCGCGGTCACCGGCGAGCTGAGCCCCGGCAGGCGGGTGCATGTGCTGGCCCACGACTGGGGTTCGGTCGGCGTGTGGGAGTACATGAAGCGGCCGGGCGCCGGTGATCGGGTCGCGTCGTTCACCTCGGTGTCGGGTCCGAGTCATGAGCAACTGGTCAACTACATCTTCAGTGGTCTGCGGCGGCCCTGGCGGCCGCGAACGTTTGCCCGCGCGATCAGCCAGGCATTGCGGTTCAGCTACATGGCCTTGTTCTCGATTCCGGTGCTGGCGCCGTTGGTCCTTCGGCTGGCGCTGTCGATGCCTGCGCTGCGGCGCAACGCAGTCGATAACATCCCCGACGAGTTGATCCATCACTCCGACAACCTGGCCCGCGACGCCGCCCGTTCGGTGAAAACCTATCCCGCCAACTACTTTCGCTCGTTCTCCCGACGCCGCGAGGCGATCCACGTCGTTGACGTGCCGGTGCAGCTGATCGTCAACACCAACGACAAGTACGTCCGGCCCTACGGGTACGACGAGACCGCGCGCTGGGTGCCACGGCTGTGGCGGCGCGACATCAAAGCCGGTCACTTTTCACCGATGTCGCATCCACAGGTGATGGCGGCCGCCGTGCATGACTTCGCCGACCTGGCCGACGGCAAACAGCCAAGCCGTGCCTTGCTGCGCGCACAAATCGGGCGTCCGCGCGAGTGCTTCGGCGACACACTGGTGTCGGTCACCGGCGCAGGCAGCGGGATCGGCCGCGAGACCGCTTTTGCCTTCGCGCGAGAGGGCGCCGAGGTGGTCGTCAGCGACATCGACGAGGCCGCTGTCAAAGACACCGCGGCGCAGATCGCCTCGTGGGGTGGTGTCGCTTACTCCTACGTGCTCGACGTATCAGACGCCGAGGCGGTCGAGGCATTTGCCGCGCGGGTCAGTGCCGAACACGGCGTTCCCGACATTGTGGTCAACAACGCCGGTATCGGTCAGGCGGGGAACTTCCTGGACACCCCGGCCGAGCAGTTCGACCGGGTGCTGGACGTCAATCTCGGCGGCGTGGTGAACGGCTGCCGGTCATTCGGGCGGCGGCTGGTCGAGCGCGGCACCGGCGGGCACATCGTCAACGTGTCGTCGATGGCCGCCTACGCACCGCTGCAGTCGCTGAACGCCTACTGCACATCCAAGGCCGCGACCTACATGTTCTCCGACTGCCTACGGGCCGAACTCGACGCCGCCGATGTTGGGTTGACTACGATCTGCCCCGGGGTCATCGACACGAACATCATCAACACCACCCACTTTGACGCGCCCGCAGGAAAGCAAGAGGAGCACGTTGACGGCCGGCGGGGTCAGCTGGGCAAGATGTTTGCGCTGCGCCACTACGGGCCCGACAAGGTCGCCAACGCAATCTTGTCGTCGGTCAAGAAGAAAAAACCGATCCGGCCGGTGGCACCGGAAGCCTATGCGCTCTACGGCGTTTCCCGGCTGCTGCCGCAAGCGCTACGCAGCACCGCCCGGATGCGGGTGATCTAGCCCGCCCTCACGGGGCAGTCGCTGCTCCTGCACCCCGTCGTACCAGCAGTGCACCGCCGATCCCGAGGATCCCGATAACCGCCAGCGGGATGGCCCACATTTGCCGACCGTGCACTGATGAATTGCATTGAGCCACAAAGTCGGTGTGCGGGAGGATCTGGTTGAGGATCGGGATGTTCGCCCCGTTCTTGTCGTTGGCGTTCTTCGCCGCGGAAGAATCTGGGGCAATCGCGTTGCCGCATGAAATGGAATTGCCATTGCCGTCTGATACCGACACCGGCACCAGCAGCCCGATTACACCGGCCAGCAAAAGCACGGCGCCCACCGCCATGATCAACCGTCGCGCAGTCACAGTTTGCCTCCCGTCGAATACCGACCCGTGGAAGGTTATCCACTGCATTGCACGGCTAAACGCTTCGGCCGGCGGCCGCATCACGCCGGCGTGACGCGAAGCGGCTAGCCGTTTTCGACGATGTCGGCCAGCACCGCGAACATTGTCCGGGTCGGAACGCCGGTGGCGCCCTTGGGCGTGTAGCCCCACGGGCTGCCGGTGTTGTAGGCCGGGCCGGCCACGTCGATGTGCGCCCAACCTACCCCGTCCGCGACGAACTCGCGCAGGAAGACGCCGGCCACCAGCATGCCCGCGAAGCGTTGCCCGCTGATATTGGCCAGGTCGGCCACGGCGGACTTCAAGTCGTCTTTGAGCTCGTCGGGCAGCGGCATGGGCCAGCCGTACTCGCCGACTCGCTGCGAGATCGCGGCGACCCGGTCGCGGAACTCGTCGCTGCCCATCACTCCGGGTATGCGGGAGCCCAGCGCCACGGTCTGGGCACCGGTGAGCGTTGAGGTTTCGATCAGATAGTCCGGGTTGTCCTCGCACGCCCGGACGATGGCGTCGGCCAGGATCAGCCGGCCCTCGGCGTCGGTGTTGAGCACCTCGACCGTGGTTCCGCCGTACTGCGTCAACACGTCGCCGGGGCGCTGGGCGGTGGCCGACGGCATGTTTTCGGCCATCGGCACCGTGGCGATTACATCGATCGGCAGTTCCAGCTGCGCGGCCAGCGTAACGGTCGCGATAACCGCGGCGGCCCCGCCCATATCCGAGGTCATGTGATGCATGGACGCCGCCGGCTTGATCGAGATGCCGCCGGTGTCGAAAGTGACGCCCTTACCAACTAGCGCCACCTTCTTGGCCTGCTTGCCCTTCTTGGTTTTGGCCAGCCGCGAACCCCGGTGGATCAACCGCACCAGCCTCGGCGGGCGCGACGAGCCTTGGCCGACGCCGACCACTCCGCCGTAGCCGCCCTTCTGCAGCGCCTTGTCGTCAAGCACCTCAACCTCAAGGCCGACGGACTCGCCTAAAGCCTTTGCGCGCTTAGCGAATTCGGCGGGGAAGAGGTGGCTGGGCGGTGTGTTGACCAGGTCACGGGCGTTGGCGACCGCGGTCGCGACGGCCGCGCCGTGCGCGCTCTGTTTCTTGGCGTCTTTCGCCCCCTTATTTTCTGAGGCCAGCACGGTGATCTTGAGCAGCCCTTTGTCTTTCGGCGCTGTCTTATCGCTGCGGAACGCGGAGAACCGGTAGCTGCCCAGGATCAGCCCCTCGACGGCGGCAGAGCAGACGCCCTCACCGGGCAATTCGGCCAGCGTGGTGATCACCGCCTCGGCCGTACCCAGCGACCGCGCCGCCACACCGGCGGTGCGGCGGATCGTGTCTGCGGGCCAGTCGGAGCGCGGTTTACCCAGGCCGATCGTGAGCACGCTGGCCACCGGCAGCGACGGCACCACCAGCCGGTGTACCTGTTCACTGCCGCCGGTGGCCTCCAGCGCCCGCAGGCCGGCCTCGATCTCGGCGACCGCTGCGGCGGGCAGCAACGGCTCGGCCGCGGTAACGGCGGCGCCCGGCCGGTCCTCGTCGCCGGTCGAGACGACCGGCACAACCAAGACCGACGAACCCGCGCTACGTTTCGGCAGCGATGTGGCGACGTTGACGGAAGGGGCTTGGTAACCCGGTTCAGTGGTCACGGGCAATTACCCTAGTCACCGTGGGTAGGGCTCAGCTCGGCAGCGTCCCCGCGTGCAGATCGAATGCGGTGACCGGGGCATCAAAACCCTTGAGTGTCAACGGGCCCTGCGCGACTGCGGGCCAGTCGGGTAACTCGTCACGCAGCTCGGGTGTGGCCAGGATCTGTTCCGGCGTCGCTGCGGCCACGAGTCGGGCGGCCAAGTTGACCGGGTTGCCGAAGTAGTCGCCGTTGATGGCCACTACCGTGCCGTATGCAAGGCCGGCGCGGACCTGCAGTCCTTCCTCGCGCGCTTTGGGGTGCTCGACGAGATCAACCGCCGCCTGCAGCAGCCGCTCGGGCGCCGAACTCACCCACATCACCTCGTCGCCGATGAACTTCACCACCCGGCCGCCGTCGGCATGCACCACGTCGGAGACGGTGCCGGCGAACTCGTTGAGTAAATGCGACAACTGCGCCGGCGTAAGCGCCTGAGTCAACGCGGTAAAGCCGGACAGATCCGCGAAACCAACACCGCACACCACGGACGCCGACGTGTCGCGAAGGACGCCCTCGAAGTGCGTCCGAGCGCTGGTCAGATGATGGCGGTGCACGATGTCGATCAGTGCCCCGATCCGGGGGACGAACTCGGCGACCGAGCGGTACGCCTGGGCAGTCGCGAGCTCGTCGTGGGTGTGGGTCATCTGGATGTCCGGCGTCCCGGCGCGGATCATGGTCGATTCGGCCTCCGCGAGCCGGGCCATCGCGGCGCCCAGCACCCGCAAGAGGCCCAATGCGCCGTCCTGGCCGACTACCGCCTTGACGGCGAGCCAGGTTGCCAAGGCGTCGACGTCGGCCTGGCTCAGCGTGGGAACATCGGGACCGGCGGCAGTTAGGCCGAGCAAAGCCCAGGCGCGCGCGACGTCCTCGGCTGCTATCCCGAGTTCCTCGGCCGCGGTCCGAAACGTGTAGATCGGCCGTCCCGACCACGACAGAACATCACCGGCTAGGCCAAACAGGCGGCCGCGGAGTTCGGCTTCAACCATTTCGTCGACCGAGAAGCCAAGGTCGTCCAGATACTTGATCAGGTCGGCCCGTTCCCGCGCGTTGGCTACTCCGGCGGACTCTAGCGCCTCGAAGTCCAGGGAATCGGACACCTACCCAAGTCTGCCAGGTGCAAAGCCGATTAGGGTGGGTCGTCGTGAGCGATGCGCCGGAGCCAATCAAGGGACCGCTGGAAGACCGCCATCGCGAGTTGGGCGCCAGCTTCGCCGAGTTCAGCGGCTGGCTGATGCCGGTGTCGTATGCCGGCACGGTCAGTGAGCACAACGCAACCCGCAACGTTGTCGGACTGTTCGACGTCAGCCACCTGGGCAAGGCGCTGATCCGCGGACCGGGTGCCGCGCAGTTCGTCAACTCCGCGCTCACCAACGACCTGAACCGCATTGGCCCGGGCAAGGCGCAATACACGTTGTGCTGCACCGAATCCGGCGGCGTCATCGACGACCTGATCGCCTACTACGTTGACGACGACGAGATCTTTCTGGTGCCCAACGC
>DASXMA010000090.1:0-2785 GCA_036495965.1 Mycobacterium sp. | reverse complement strand
TGCCTCGGCGCACCCCGAACAGCTCGGACACCACGCCGTCCGCGTCGGAGAGCAGCGGATAGTCGAACGAGCGCTGTTGGGCGAAGTGGGCCTGCTTGTCGACGGTGTCGGTGCTGATGCCCACCCGCTGGGCGCCCACCGTGGCGAATTCGTTGCTCAGGTCCCGAAAATGACAAGCCTGGGCTGTACAGATCGGTGAGGACGCGATTGGGAAGAAGAACAGCACAACCGGCCCTTCGGAAAGGAGCGCGGACATTGTCCGAGGCCGACCGGTGTGATCGTACAGAGTGAAGTCAGGCGCCTTGTCGCCCGCGATCATCGGCAAAGAGTAACGCGGGGAAGCTCTGCGCGACGAACGACTCGGATAATTCGGTCGTCGCCGAACAGCTACCAGGTGGGAACCGTGATCGGCTCGGCCACGCCGAGGTATGGGCCCTGGGCAGGAGACGGAAATGTTGGTGGCAGCGTAAACATTGGAGCCGATGACGGGAATCGAACCCGCGTATTCAGCGTTTTGCGCTCAGACAAAGGCGCTCAAGCCGGTGATGTCGCGGCCCACCAAGAGCGTTTGGATCGCCTCGGTTCCCTCGTAGGTATAGATGGACTCAATATCGGCCATGTGCCGGATGACGTGGTTCTCCAGCAGGATGCCGTTGCCGCCCAGCAGATTTCGTGCCTCGGCGAGGACTTCGCGGGCCTTCTTCGTGTTGTTCAGCTTGCCGAGCGCCGCAATCGTGTCGGAGAGCTCTTGGCGCTCATCGAGCTGTCCGATCCGCAGGCAGTACAACTGCATAGCGGTGATCTCGCACAGCATTTGAACCAGCCTTTCCTGCACGATCTGGAAGCGTGCCAGGGGGCTGCCGAACTGGGTGCGTTGTTGCGCATAACTCAGCGCCGCGTCGTAGCCGGCCACCGCGTGGCCAAGGGCCGCCCAGGCGCACCCGGCGCGGGTCGATTTGAGCACCCGCGCCGGGTCTTTGAAGCTCGATGAGCCGGGCAGGAGATTCTCCGCAGGGACCCGCACATTGACCAGGTCGATATCGGCCTGCCACAACGCGCGCAACGACCCCTTCCCCTGAATGGGCCGACCGTCGTAGCCAGGTGTCCCCTTCTCGATCAGATAGCCCTTGACCTGCAAATCCTCAGCGTCGCGGGCCCACATCACCACGACATCGGCCAGCGACCCGTTGCCGATCCACCGCTTAGCTCCGTTGATGACATACTCGTCACCCTCTCGGCGCGCCTCGGTCTCCAGCGACACCGAATCCGACCCGTGCCGCGGTTCGGTCAGCGCGAAGGCGCCAAGCTTCTCGCAGCGCGCCATGGCCGGCAGCCACCGCTGCTTCTGCTCCTCGGAGCCCAGCATGTGGATCGAGCGCATCGCCAAACCGCCCTGCACCCCGCACGCAGTAGCGATGCTGCCGTCGCCGCGGCTGAGCTCCATGGCGATCAACCCGGCGGCGGTCGCACTCATCGGCGGACACCCATACCCCTGTAGCCCGTCGCCGACCAAGCCCAGCTCACCCATCCGCCGGACCAGGTCCAACGGCACCTCGGCGCGCTCCCAGAAGTCGTTGATCACCGGAAGGACTTCCTCGTCAACGAAACGCCTTGTCCGCTCGAGGTAGCTTCGTTCGTCTTCGGTCAGGTGCTCTTTCAGCACGAAGTAATCAGTGCCGAGCGCCTTACCGATGTTGCTGTAGACAGGTTGCGAGGTAGCTGGTCTGGTCGAGGTCATGGTGTGCTGTCCTTTCCTGGAAGGTGGTGCAGGCGCTCAGCCGTGGCTACGGCTTCTGACAACCGGTAGCCCCACGCCGAATCGGGCGGGTTCGAAATGGGCACCCTATGATCGTGCACCCTTGGGCCGCGACCGCCACTGTTTTTCTTCCCAGTGCGACGCCACCGTTACGTTCGCGCGCACAACCACACGTGCAGGGCGCCGAGGGCCGGACCGCCCAGTTCGATGCCGGGATAGCCGCGCTCTCTGCCGCGTGTTGCTGTCGCGCCGTCCGGCTGCTCACGCGGTCCACGAGAAAGCCGACAATCGAACCCGCGTATTCAGCTTGGGAAGTATTTTCAACGCCCGAACAGCTGAGCGATTGCCGCTGGTCGACGGCTGCTAACGACAGGCGTTTGCACTGGTGATCTGCAACTTCGGTACGGCTACCGGACGCCCTCGGTTCGCTCTCGGTTCGGCTACGTCTACGGGGCCGTTACGGGACCGCGCGGCCCGCTACTTGCCCCCGCACAGTGTCGGTTCGAGTCCGACTGGGGGCACATTGAATTGCCTTGTTAGGGGCTGTACACGGTTATTAGGCAGGCTAGGTAAGGCCAGTTTTACCGGCGTTTTACCGGTGCCATGGCGCAAGTTGTCATCTTCAGCCGCCCGCTTTGCGCGCGTTCATCGTCCCGCCACTTTCAGCAGGATCTTGCCGCCACGGAGGAGATGCTGCACCGCGTCCTGAATATGCTCCAGGGGGTACACGGCCGCCACGGGGACAACGAGGGTGCCGTCGGCCACCAGCGGTGCCGCCTCACGAATGACAGGCACCACCTTGTCGCGGTAGTCGAAGTCGCCGACAAAGAATCCGCGGACGGTGAGGTGCTTGCCGACCAGTGTCGAGGTGTCGACCCACATGGGCTCGTCCCTGGCCCAGGAATAGCTGACCAACCATCCACCGTCGGACAGCAATTCGAGCAGCCGCGCCACCCCTGGACCACCGACGGCTTCCACTGCCAGCGCCACTCGCGCGTCGCCGATCACTGCTCGAACATCGCCGACCGC
>DASXMA010000089.1:0-3749 GCA_036495965.1 Mycobacterium sp. | reverse complement strand
CAGACCAGCGCCGAGTGGCTGCGGGACGAGCATGCGCGTGCCAGCCGCTGCGTCATTCCGCTTGCCGATCCCGAACTGGGGCCGACCTGGCAAGCCGGCTACCCGATCGCCTTGTCGCGCACGCCGCCGCGGGCGCAAGGGCCACGCCATGCGCTTGACGCGGACCGCGATGCGATCCTCGAGGAATTGGCGATACTACCGCGACCGGCCTCGCCCGTCGCTCCGCCGGCAATTGGCGCCCTACCGCTCGACGGCTTTCTCGTGCTCGACCTGTCGCAAATTCTCGCCGGACCGACAGCGTGCCGCGTCTTGGCGGAATACGGCGCCGAGGTCATCAAGATCAACAATCCGCGGCCGGAAAACCCGCTCGCGACGACTGGTCATACCTTTGTCAACAACGGCAAGCGGACGCTCCTGCTCGACCTCAAAGCGCCGCAAGGCCGAGAACTCTTGTGGCGCCTTGTCGAACGCGCCGACGTGTTTCACCAGAATTTTGTGCGCGGGCTGGCCGAGCGGCTGGGGCTCGACGAGGCCGCGCTGCGCCGCTGCCGCCCGGACCTCGTCTATTCGTCGGTCAACACCCACGCCGATGGCGGCTTCCGCGCCGGCTGGCGCGGCCACGAAGAGCTGGGCCAAGCGGTGACCGGCATGCAGACGCGGCTCGGTGGCGCCGGGGAGCCGGCACGGGCCGGCTGGCCGGCCTGCGATTACGGCACCGGCCATCTGTCGGCGTTCGCCATCCTGGTCGCGCTGTATCACAGGCTGCGCAGCGGCATCGGCGAGAGCCAACATGTGCAGGCGTCGCTGTCCGGCACCGGCACCTATCTGCAGATCCCGTTCATGGTCGATTTCGCCGGGTGGCGCTGGGACGAACCGAGCGGGCTGGCCGCGACCGGATGGGGGCCGCTCTACCGCCTCTACAAGGGTAGCGACCGCTGGTTCTTCCTGGCGGCACAGCAGCCGGGCCAGCTGGCGCGGCTGGCAATGATCGAAGGCTTGCACGGTGTCGACCAAGCGCCGGCCAGCGAGCTTCCCGCTTTGCTGGCGGTCCGTTTTGCGGCGGCGCCGGCGGGTGCCTGGGTAGCGCGCCTGACCGCCGCGGGATTGAGCGCCCAAGTCGCTCGCGATGTGCACGAGAACATGGCCGATCCGGTGCACATTGCACGTGGCCTCAGCATCCTGCGCGACCATCCCGAACTTGGCCGGATCTGCAATGTTGGGCGTTCGCGTCGGTTCTCGCGCACCCCGATCGATCCACTGTTCGCGGCGCCGCCGCTCGGCTGCGACAGCCGCGCGATCATCGATGAGATCGGCTGGGGCGCCCACTTTAGCCGGCTCGTCGGCGACGGGATTGTCGCAGTGAAATTGCCTGCCGGGACGCCACCGGGCGAGCGGCGGCCGGAGCAGGGGTCGCATGTCCCGGCTTTGGGTCATGACATGCATGGGAATTAAGGAGATGAGACCATGGCATCGCATGGTGAAGAGCTGCTGATTTCAGCAGACTCGCACGTCGTCGAGGACCCGCACCTCTGGGAGAACCAGCTGCCAGCCGCCTTCAAAGACCAGGCGCCGGTGTTTCCGGAGCGTGAGGTAGGCGGGCTCTTTCAGGCCCACGCGGGTGGGTGGAACCCCCACGAGCGGGTGAAGGAGATGGCGGTGGATGGGGTGAGCGGTGAGGTGCTCTACCCGAGCTTTGCCATGAACCTGTTCGGGCTCCAGGACGCCGCGTTGCAGGAGGCCTGCTTCCGGGTCTACAATGACTGGATCCTGGAGTATTGCTCTGTTGCTCCCGACCGCCTCTATGGTGTGTCCTGTATCCCCACCTATGACATTGACCATGGGGTGGCGGAGCTGGGGCGCTGCCGGAAGGCCGGGCTGCCCGGAGCACTGGTGTGGCAGGCACCGCCGCCGGAGCTTTCCTTCGCCACCAACCACTATGAGCGCCTGTGGGCAGCGGCCCAGGATCTGGAAGTGCCCATCAGCCTCCACATCCTCACCGGCCAGCCCTTCCCTTGGCCGCGCCCGATAGGCCCAAGCGGCCGACGCCAGGCCTTCGAGACCATGCGCAGCGCCGTGAACAACAAACTGCTCTACGCCTCCAACGCCATGTCCGACCTGATTATGACGGGTGTACTGGAGCGTTATCCCCGGCTCAAATTCGTTCTTGTGGAGAACGAAGTGAGCTGGCTTCCCTTTTGCTTGACTCAGTACGACAAGTACTGGGGTCGGGGAAATTTGGACTCACCGCTCAACATGCTCCCTAGCGAGTACTTCTTCCGCCAGTTCTACGCCACTTTCTTTAATGATCCACCGGCCCGTTGGATCTTCGACGTTTGGGGCAGCAACAATCTGATGTGGTCCAACGACTATCCCCATCCGAATTCGACATGGCCCAAGTCTTGGGAGGTCATCACGCGAGACCTGGGGCACCTGTCGGAGGAGACGCGGTCACGGCTGTTACGAGAGAACGTGCGGCAGTTGTATAAACTGCCGGCGCTCGCTTCGGTAGCAGCGTAATGTCGACGGGCAACCGCGCGCAGTCATGCGCATGGCGCGGGAGCGTCTGCCTGCGAGTATCAATGCGCGCTGCATCACGCTAGACGGGTTGTGCGCCCAAATATACCGATGACCATTCCGATGCCCGCCGACTGCTACCGAAGCCGCGTAGAGGGTGCTTCGGCAGACGCGACGGTGGCTTCGTGGTCGCGGGCTTGGTCAGATGGCGGAAAGGGGCAAAACTGGTCGGGCCGGGCGGAGTGGACAATGCGCTGGAGGCCGAACTGAGCATTATCGCAATCCACTGCCCTTCAAGCTGGGGCGCCTGCGATGCCCGGCATCGTTGGTGAACAACGGCCAAGTTCGTCGCCAAATGCAAAAAACCCCGCTGGGCACGCAGCCAAGCGGGGTTGTGGTAGGCGCATCTGGGTCAGCTCTGGCGCCTCGACCCTCCAGACCCGCAGATCTGGAGGGTGAAGGCGTCAGGCTGCTTGCGCCTCGGGGGCGATAACGTCCGCTATAGTGCGATGGTCGCGGAACGCCCAGCTTTGGCCGACGGGCACGTCGCGTGCTGCGGTCGCGGCTTCAACCTGGCGCCAAGCGCCGTGCGCCGGAAAGCCGATCACGGCATCACGGATACGGGCGCAGGCCCGCAACTCTTGCAGCTGGCGTCCGAGTAGGTCGCCGGGCAGATTGCGATCCGCCTGCCGGCCGGCGTGTACCGTGGCAAGGAAGCCGCGCGGTCACGCCATTCGCCGATCGTTTCGGCCCACAGGTCCTCGTGCCTCTTGAACCGGTGCCTTGTCGCGTCGCGGGCATAGGAATGGGCGGTCGTGGCCCGTGCGTTGTCACCAGGTACTGGCGCTCGATGACGAATTTGGGCATCGGAATTTCTCCTGGTGGATGTTCCGACGCCCCGACCCCCGCCGACTTCTGTCAGCAGGGGTGGTGGTGAGGCTCAGCCGGCGCCAAACGGCTTCAGACCAAGCTTGGCAAGCCGTTCCTTGCAGGCGGCTTCATCGGGGCGAGGAGACCACCTGGGATCGTAACGATTGAGTGGTGTGGTAGGGAGGGGCTGCTATGACTCGCGTATTTATAACGGGATCATCGGACGGCTTGGGTCTGATGGCAGCGAAGCTCCTGATTGATCAAGGCCACGATGTCGTCCTGCACGGGCGAAATGACCGGCGGAGCCGTGATGCGCTCGCGGCAGCAGCTGGAGCTCGGGGGGTTGTCACCGGGGATCTCTCGAC
>DASXMA010000088.1:0-21479 GCA_036495965.1 Mycobacterium sp. | reverse complement strand
GTCACCGCCACCTCGACCGGGCTGCACGGTTGAGCCCGGCCGGAATGCATCCACCCGCCAGGCGTTAGACAGTTAGGTGATGCCCAGTTCCCAACTCCGGTTCGTATCGGCTGCCCAGCATGATCCGCTGGCACAGCCGCTGGTGGCCGAGCTGGCTGTCGAATACGCGCAGCGATACGGCGGTACCCCGGACGCGCACCTCGAATGGTTGCCGGTGCCCGCGGCGGAGTTGGTCGCGCCGGACGGCGGGTTGCTGATCGGGGTTTTGGACGGCGTGCCGGTGACCGGCGGTGCGTTTCGGCGTTATGACGCCGAGACCGCCGAGCTGAAGCGGATCTGGACCGACCGCGCACATCGGCGCCGCGGGTACGCGAAAGCGCTGCTGGCGGCGTTGGAGGCGGAGACCGCTACGCGCGGCTACCGGCGGCTGTACCTGATCACCGGCAATCGCCAGCCTGAGGCCGAGGCGCTGTATGACGCGACCGGGTACAGGCGGGTGACGCCCGAGCCGCCGATACCGTCCTGGGGGCCGTTTCATCCGATCGCGTTCGAGAAGATCCTCGTCAAGGAATTCGCATGACCGGTCAGCAGTTGCATCTGGCCGTCGCGCTCGACGGATACGGCTGGCACCCGCAGGCATGGCGGGCCACTCTGGCCTCCGACCCCGACACCCCGTCGGCACTCAGCGGTGTCTACTGGTCCGGCCTGGCGGCCACTGCCGAGCGCGGGCTGCTCGACTTCCTCACCATCGACGACACTTTGATGCCGCAACCAGGGCGTCGCGAGCGGATCGACCCGCGACGGCTGGCCGGACGCGGCGACGCCGTACTCATCGCGGCCCGCATCGCGCCGGCGACGAACCGCATCGGCCTGATTCCGGTGGCCACGGTCACCCACACCGAGCCTTTTCACATCTCCAAAGCCATTGCCACCCTTGACTATGTGTCGCATGGCCGGGCGGGCTGGCAGCCGCGGGTCAGCGTAACCACGCACGAGGCCGCGCTGTTCGGCCGCCGGGACCCATCCCAAATCCCCTTGTTCGACGAGGCCGTCGAGTACGTCGACGCGGTGCGCCGATTGTGGGACAGCTGGGAGAACGACGCGATCACCCGCGACATGACCACCGGGCGCTACGTCGACACCGACAAACTGCACTACATCGACCTCACCGGAAAGTACTTCTCGGTCAAGGGCCCGTCGATCACGCCGCGCCCGCCGCAGGGCCAGCCGGTGGTGGCGGCACTGGCGCACGTCGGCCCGGTCTATGAATTCGCCGTCGCCGGCGCCGACGTCGTCTTCGTCACGCCCACCGACGGCGAATCGGTACGCAGCATCCTCGATGAGGTGCGCGCAGCGGGCGGCACCGAGCTGAAAGTGTTCGCGGACGTGGTGGTGTCATTCGACGGTGACGGCGCCTTCAGGTCTGATGCGCTCGTCTTTGCTGGCAGCACAACGGAATTGGTGGACATGGTGTTGGAGTGGCAGGGGCTTGGCATCGACGGTGCGCGGTTGCGGCCGGCGGTCAACGCCACCGATCTGCCGGTAATCGTCGACGAGGTAGTGCCGCTGCTGCAGCGGGCCGGACGGTTCCGCTCCAGCTACCAGGACGGCGAAACGTTGCGCGAGCGGCTCGGCCTGCCGGTGGCGCCCAACCGGTACACGGCGGTCAAGCGATGAGCTCGATAAGTCGAAGGGTTCCGATCTCAATCCTGGACCTCGCGCCGGTCAGCGCAGGCAGCGATACCGCGACGGCGTTACGCAACACCATCGAGCTGGCGCAATGCGCCGAGCAGTGGGGGTACCGTCGTTACTGGATCGCCGAGCATCATTTCGTCGCCGTCGCCAGTGCCGCACCGGCGGTATTGATCGGACAAATCGCGGCCGCTACTAACAAGATTCGCGTGGGGTCAGGCGCCGTGCAGCTCAGCCACACCACGGCCGCCGCGGTGGTCGAGAGCTTCGGGATGCTCGACGCGTTTTATCCGGGTCGCATCGATCTCGGCTTGGGCCGCTCGGCGCAGCGACGAATAACCAAGCCGAAAGGGTCACGGCCCCCAAGGCCGGAACCGTCGCGCGAATGGCGCGAAGTCGACGGTGTGGTGATTCCGCCCCCATTTGATCTGCGGGGAATACTCGGCAGCGGCCGGGTAAGAGCGACCATGTCGATCCTGCAGCAGCCCGAGGCGGTTGCGCCCGACTTCGAAGAGCAACTCGGCGACATCATCGCCATGCTGGCGGGCGACTACGAAGTCGACGGCATTGACTTGCATGCGGTGCCCGGCGAAGGCGCAGCCCTGACACCGTGGATATTCGGCAGCAGCAAGGGACGTAGCGCCAAGGTGGCCGGCGCGCTGGGACTTCCGTTCGTCGCCAGCTACCACATCACCCCATCGAGCGCGCTGGACGCCATCGACGCCTACCGAGACGCCTTCGTTCCGTCGGCGACATTGCCGCGGCCCTATGTGGTGGTGTCGGCCGACATCGTGGTGGCCGACGACACCGCCACCGCCAAGCATCTGGCGTCGAGCTACGGCCAATGGGTGTATTCCATCCGGGCCGGAGACGGCGCCATCCCTTACCCCGACCCAGACAATTGCGTGCCGCTGACCGACGAGCAACTGGCCGTGGTAAAGGACCGGATAGCAACGCAATTCGTCGGTAACCCGGACGAAGTTGCTGAGCGGTTGCACACCCTGCAGCGCGCCACCAGCGCCGACGAGCTCGTGATCACCTCAGTGACGCATCGGCATCAGGACCGGCTGCGCTCACACGAGCTGATCGCCAAACGGTGGGGACTCTGCGAATGAATACCGTGAATGTTCGGGAGGGCAAGCACCGCAAGCCGATTCATCTGGCCGCTCACTTCCCGGGCGTCAACAACACCACCGTGTGGACCGATCCCAGCGCGGGCAGCCAGATCGAATTCGACTCGTTCGCGCACCTCGCCCGCATCGCCGAGCGTGGACTGTTCGATTTCTTCTTTCTGGCCGAAGGGCTGCGGCTGCGCGAGCATCGCGGCCGGATCTACGACTTGGATGTGGTGGGCCGCCCGGACACCTTCACCGTGTTGGCGGCCCTGGCGGGCGTCACGGACCGGATCGGGCTGACCGGGACCATCAACACCACTTTCAACGAACCATTCGAAGTGGCAAGGCAATTCGCGACGCTTGATCATCTATCCGGCGGCCGAGCCGGATGGAACGTGGTCACCTCGTCGGACGCCTTCACCGGCGCCAATTTCCGGCGCGGGGGATTTCTCGATCACGCCGACCGCTACCTGCGGGCCGAGGAGTTCCTCACCGTCGCTCGGCAATTCTGGGACAGCTGGGAAGCCGATGCCGTGCTGGCCAACCTCGAAGCCGGGGTCTACGTCGATCCGGATCGGATTCGCAGTGTCGAACACTCGGGTCCACAGTTCAGTGTGCGCGGGTTCGCGACGCTGCCCGCCGGACCGCAGGGGCATCCGATACTGCTGCAGGCGGGCGACTCCGACGACGGCCGCGCGTTCGGCGCGCGGCACGCCGATGCCTTGTTCACCCTGCATTCGTCGCTGGAGAACGGTCAGCATTACTACGCCGACGTCAAGGGCCGTGCTAAGTCTTACGGTCGGGACCCCAACCAGCTCAAGGTTTTTCCAGCAGCGACGTTCGTCATCGGTGACACCGACGCCGAAGCCGAAGACAAGGCGCGCCACATCCGCTATCAGCAGGTCAGTGGCGCGACGGCGATCGCGATGCTCGAGCAGGTGTGGGGCCGCGAGCTCTCCGACCGCGACCCCGACGGCCCGCTACCCGATTTCGATCCGGTCGTCGACAGCCGCATCACCCAGGGGCGGGTCCGGCACGGCGACCCGGTCGCGGTTGCCCGCGGTTACCGCGAACGGGCGGAAGCGGAAAACCTGTCGATCCGTGAGCTCGTCATCGCGGTCACCAGCCGGCAGCAGTTTGTCGGCACCGCAGCGCGAATCGCCGACGAGATCGACCAATACATCCAGGCCGATGCCTGCGACGGATTCATCCTGGTGCCGCACCTGACACCACATGGTTTGGACGAGTTCGTCGATCGAGTGGTGCCGCTGTTGCAGGAGCGCGGCGCGTTCCGCACCGAGTACACCGGCGAAACGCTGCGCGATCACCTCGGACTCGCGGGTTAGCGATTGAGCGGCGGGTCGCATCGCGACTCGACTAGGGCGGCGAGCTTGTCCAACGCCATCTCGGTGCCGACCTCGTTATCCTCGGCGGAAACTCCGGGCGGTATCCCGTCATGGATCATGACGAGATCGGTGCCGCGATGGGCTTCGATGAGCGTTGTCGTAATTCGCATCACGCCGGCGAAATCGGGGTCGGATGTCTCGAACTCGAATTCCTCGACGACCCGCTGGTTGGGCACCAGCTCGATGAACAGACCGTGGTAAGTGTCGGTACGGGCTTCCGTTTTGCCCCGCCCATGAGGGGTCTCATATGCCAGAGAGACCCGAAATCGGCCTCCAACGCGGGCATCGAAGAGGTGCACAACCGCATTCATGCCGTCCGGGACACGCCACGCCGCGACGGTATCGGCGTCGACGAGGGCCCGATACACCGACTCCGGCGATGCACGGATGTGCCGGACAGCGCGGGTTTGCCGCACCTGCTTACCGAGCCAGCGCGAGGGCCTGATCGGTCGCCTCGCGGATCGGGCCGCGCCACACGTCGCCGTGGCCGGGCAGCAGCACCTCGGTGTCGAGCTGGGCCAGCGCGGTCAGGCTGCGCAGGCAATTCTGCTGGCTGTGGCTGAACACCGCCGGCAGCAGTTGCGGCCCCCTGTGCCGCAGCAACGGGTGGCCGGTGATCAGCGCGTCGCCGCTGGCCAGGACGCCGTCGACGACATAGGAGCAATGCCCGCTGGTGTGCCCGGGGGTGGGAATGGCCGTCGGGCGACCGGGCAGGCCCGCGGCCGTCTCGGCGGTCAGCGGCTGGGTGGTCGGGATGCCGCCGCGGATAAGGCCGCCGTTGCGAAATACGTGTACGGCCCACAACGCCCACCGTGGCCGCCAGATGCGCAGCGCGACATCGAGAATCGATACCTGTTCCAGGTACTCCCGCTTGGCGTGACCGACTTCGTCGGCGTGGCAGTACACCGGTGTGCCGTGCTCGCTGGCGAACCAGATCGCCGAGCCCAAATGGTCGATGTGCGCGTGCGTCAGCAGGATGGCGCGAACATCATCTGCGTCGTAGCCCAACTGCTGCAGCGAGGCCAGCACGTCCTCGCGGTCGCCGGGATAGCCGGCGTCGATCAGCATCACGCCAATGTCGTCGGTGACCAGCGTCCAGTTGACGGCCTGCCCCTGGGCAAGGTGCACGGTGTCGGTGACTTGAACAAGTCCCGGCGCCTTGGACTGGTGGGCCATGCCCGCGAGTCTAGGTCTGATGCGTGGCGACCCGCTGCGAGTCTGATGCGTGGCGACCCGCTGCGCCCGGCTCCGTCGCGCTGGTGATTGCCACGAGGAGTAGAAATAACTGGTGGCCGAACTGAAACTTGGATACAAAGCGTCCGCTGAACAATTCGCACCGCGCGAGCTCGTCGAACTGGCTGTCGCCGCCGAAGCGCACGGCATGGACAGCGCTACCGTCAGTGACCACTTCCAGCCGTGGCGGCATAAGGGCGGGCATGCCCCGTTTTCGCTGGCCTGGATGACCGCTGTGGGCGAACGCACGAAAAGGATCATCCTGGGCACCTCGGTGCTCACCCCGACCTTCAGGTACAACCCCGCCGTCATCGCACAGGCCTTCGCCACCATGGCCTGTCTGTACCCGAACCGCGTCTTCCTCGGAGTCGGCACCGGTGAGGCCCTGAACGAGATCGCCACCGGATATGAGGGCGATTGGCCGGAGTTCAAGGAGCGCTTCGCCCGGCTGCGTGAATCGGTGCGGCTGATGCGTGAGCTGTGGCGTGGCGATCGGGTTGACTTCGACGGCGAGTACTACCGGCTCAAAGGCGCCTCGATCTACGACGTGCCTGAGGGCGGGGTGCCCGTCTACATCGCCGCCGGCGGCGCGGTGGTGGCCAAATACGCCGGCCGCGCCGGCGATGGCTTCATCTGCACGTCCGGTAAGGGCGAAGAGCTGTACGCCGAAAAGCTGATGCCCGCGGTTTTGGAAGGCGCAGCGGCCGCCGACCGCAACCCCGACGACATCGACAAGATGATCGAGATCAAGATCTCCTACGACACCGACCCCGAGCTGGCGTTGGAGAACACCAGGTTCTGGGCGCCGCTGTCGTTGAGCGCCGAACAGAAGCACAGCATCGATGACCCGATCGAGATGGAGAAGGCCGCCGACGCCCTGCCGATAGAGCAGATCGCCAAGCGCTGGATCGTGGCGTCGGATCCCGACGAGGCCGTCGAAAAAGTCGGTCAGTATGTGAACTGGGGCCTCAACCACTTGGTGTTCCATGCGCCCGGCCACGACCAGCGCCGATTCCTGGAGCTCTTCGAAAAGGATCTGGCGCCCAGGTTGCGGCGGCTGGCCTGAGAGGCGGCGCATGCCCGCCGGTTCTGCGTCCGCGATCTACATCGCTGCGCCCGAACAGGAGACCGGCAAGTCGACGATCGCGCTGGGGCTGCTCAACCGATTGACCGCGACCGTCGCCAAAGTGGGTGTGTTCCGGCCGATCACCCGGCGCGACGGCGATCGCAAGCGCGGCGAAGCCGTGCGCAGCGGGTCGCCGCATTTCTCCGGTGAGGATCGCGACTACATCCTGGAATTGCTGCTGACGCATACCACTGCGGGGCTCTCCTACGAACAGTGCGTCGGCGTCACTTACCAGCAGATGCATGCCGATACCGACGCCGCGATCGCCAGCATCGTCGATGCCTACCACGCAATGGCGCAGGCGTGCGACGCGGTGGTGATCGTCGGCAGCGACTACACCGATGTCACCGGCCCCGCTGAGCTTTCCGTCAATGCCCGGATCGCGGTCAACCTCGGCGCGCCGGTGCTACTGACGGTGAGCGGCAAAGGCCGCAGTCCCGATGAGGTCGTCAGTGTCGTCGAGGTTTGTCTGGCCGAGCTGGTGGCTCAACGTGCCCACACGGCGGCCGTCGTCGCCAATCGATGTGAACCCGCGGAGCTGGCCGCCGTCACCGAAGCGCTGCGCTCATTCATCCCGCACAGCTATGTGTTGCCGGAGGAGCCGCTGTTGTCGGCGCCGACGGTGGCCGAATTGCAGACGGCCGTGGACGGGACGTTGGTCAGCGGGGACACCGAGCTGGTAGGACGCGAGGCGATGGGCGTGCTGGTGGCCGGGATGACGGCCGACCATGTGCTGGAACGGCTACGCGATGGCATGGCGGTGATCACCCCCGGCGACCGTTCGGACGTCGTGCTGGCTGTCGCCAGCGCCCATGCGGCCGAAGGGTTTCCGTCGCTGTGCTGCCTCATCCTCAACGGCGGGTTCGATCTGCATCCGTCCATAGCGGCACTGGTGTCGGGCCTGCGGCTGCGACTGCCCATCATCGCCACCACGCTGGGTACCTACGACACGGCCAGCGCGGTCGCCTCGGCACGCGGCCGGGTCACGGCGATGTCGCAGCGCAAAATCGACACCGCGGTGGAGCTGGTGAACAGCCACATGGATGTCGCAGATCTGCTGGCGCAGCTTGCTATTCAGATCCCGACCGTTACCACGCCACAGATGTTCACCCACCGGCTGACGCAGCAGGCCCGTGCGGATCGCAAGCACATCGTTCTTCCCGAAGGCGATGATGATCGGATCCTCAAGGCGGCCGGACGGGTGCTCAAGCGTTGCGTCGCCGATCTCACGATCTTGGGCGATGAAGCCCAAATCCTTTTGCGCTCGGCTGAACTCGGCGTCGACCTGAGCGTGGCGAAAATCATCGATCCTCACGACGAGGACTTGTGTAACCAGTTCGCCAAGCAGTACGCCGAGTTGCGCAAGGCAAAGGGAATCACCGTCGAGCAAGCACACGAGATCATGCACGATGTCTCGTATTTCGGGACCATGCTGGTGCATAACGACATGGTCGACGGCATGGTGTCCGGCGCAGCTCACACCACAGCGCACACCGTTCGTCCGGCGTTTGAGATCATCAGGACCGTTCCGGACGTCTCGACTGTTTCCAGCATCTTCCTGATGTGTCTGCCCGATCGGGTGCTGGCCTACGGTGACTGTGCGATCGTCCCGGATCCGACATCCGAACAGCTCGCCGACATCGCGATCTCCTCTGCGCGCACCGCCGCACAGTTCGGCATCGACCCGAAAGTGGCCATGTTGTCCTATTCCACCGGCGATTCGGGCACCGGAGTCGATGTCGACAAGGTCAGGAAGGCAACGGAATTGGTGCGCGCCCGGGACCCGCAGCTGCTGGTCGAAGGGCCCATCCAGTACGACGCCGCGATCGAACCTTCGGTCGCCGCCACCAAGCTAGGCGATTCGCCAGTGGCCGGTCACGCCACGGTACTGATCTTTCCCGACCTCAACACCGGCAACAACACCTATAAGGCGGTGCAGCGTAGCGCGGGCGCGATCGCGATCGGCCCGGTGCTGCAGGGCTTGCGCAAACCCGTGAACGACCTGTCGCGGGGTGCGCTTGTCGACGACATCGTCAATACCATTGCCATCACGGCAATTCAGGCGCAGGGTGTGGATCGTGGCCAATAGCACGAACCGCCCTGTGCTGGTTATCAATTCCGGATCGTCTTCGCTCAAATACCAGTTGGTTGACCCCGGCTCCGAGGCGTCACGGGCGGGCGGCGTCATCCAGCAGATCGGCGAGCCGTCATCGCGGATCGCCGACCATGAGGAGGCCCTGCGCCTTGCGTTCGAGCAGTTGGCCGAGGCCGGCATCGACCTCAAGTCATGCGGCCTATTGGCGGTCGGGCACCGGGTCGTGCACGGGGGCAAGCACTTCTATCGGCCGACGCTTCTCGACGACGCCCGGATCGCTGACCTCGACAAGCTCTCAGAGCTGGCGCCGCTGCACAATCCGCCCGCGATCCAGGGAATCAAGGTGGCGCGAAAGTTGCTGCCCGACGTCGCGCACGTCGCGGTATTCGACACGGCCTTCTTCCACGACCTGCCGGCCGCGGCCGCGACCTACGCCATCAACCGCGAGTTGGCCGAGCGATGGGAGATACGCCGCTACGGATTTCACGGCACGTCGCACCGCTACGTCAGCGAGCAGGTCGCCGTCTTCCTGGACCGGCCGCTGGACCGCCTGAATCAAATCATTCTGCACCTGGGCAATGGCGACTCGGCCTCGGCGATCGCGGGCGGACGACCGGTCGAAACGTCAATGGGCCTGACGCCGCTGGAGGGACTGGTGATGGGCACCCGCAGCGGTGACGTGGACCCCGGCGTCATCAGCTACCTGTGGCGTCGGGCGAACATGAGCGTCGACGAGATCGAGTCCATGCTCAACAACCGGTCGGGGGTGTGGGGCCTGGCGGGGGAACGCGATTTTCGGCGGCTGCAGCAAATGATCGAATCCGGCGACGGCCCGGCGCAATTGGCGTACGACGTGTTCATTCACCGGTTGCGCAAGTACATCGGGGCCTACCTGGCGGTGCTGGGACACACCGACGTGCTGACCTTCACGGCCGGCGTCGGCGAGAATGCGGTCGCGGTCCGCCGCGATGCTGCGGCCGGCATGGAGGAGCTGGGCATCGTGCTCGACCAGGCCCGTAATCTCAGCGCCGGGAAGGGCGCGCGCCAGATTTCCGCGAACGACTCGCCGATTGCCGTGCTGGTGATCCCGACCAACGAAGAGCTGGCCATCGCCCGCGATTGCGTCAGTGTGCTGGCCCGGTCATAGGAAGCCCAGGCTGGTGCGGCCCGCGCCGACCGAGGGTGCGGGATCGGTTCCGATGGTGCGCGACAACAGCTCGTAGTAGATGTCGCGAAAGTCGGTGGTGAACTTCAAGTCTCCGTTATCGAGGTTGGTGAGGCTGGGCTCCTCGCCGTAGAAGCCTCCCTTGACGGGAACGCCCGCGACGAACACGGGGCCGGCGGTGCCGTGATCGGTGCCCTGAGAAGCGTTGGCGCGCACCCGGCGTCCGAACTCCGAATATGCCAGCAAGACCACATTTTTGCCGTAGGAGTCGCCGGCCATCTCCTGAAGGAACGGCGTTACGGCCTCGTCGAAGCTCTGCAACAGGCGCTGCTGGGTTTCACGTTCGTTGGCGTGTGTGTCGAACCCGCCAAGTTGGACTGTGTATACCCGTGTCGCTACGCGGGCCTTCACCGCGTTGGCCACCATGCTCAGCTGCGCGGCCAGCGAATTGTGGCCCTCCGTTCCGGGTTTGACGGACGCGAAGGTGGTGTCGGTAGTCCGTGCGGCGCGGTACGCCTTGCACACCGCCGCCATCGCCGGGGTGTCATCGGGATCGTCGTTACCCAGCGCACTCATGACTGTGTCGAATTTCTCGGCCCTACCCGGCGCACCCCCCGTCGAAAGCGCTGCTGCCGTGTACTTCGCGCCGACTGCCAGTGGGGGCAATACCGCGCCGATGTTCACTGCGCGCAACGGGTCGTCGCCGGTGGCGTCGAGCCAGCGACCGATCCAACCGGTCGACACCGGTTCGGCCGGGGATGCGGTCTGCCAGATATCCATCGACCGGAAGTGGCTGTGATCGGGCTGCGGATAGCTGACGCCGCGAACGATCGCGAGTTGCCGCTGGTTCCACAGTTGAAACAAACCCTTCATTGCGGGGTTGAGGCCCAGCTGCTGGTCGAGGTGTAAGACATCGCCCGGGGCGTAGGCCAGTTCGGGCCGCGCATCGTGATATGCGTTGTCGGCGTACGGAATCAGCGTGTTGATTCCGTCGTTTCCGCCGTACAGGGAAACGATCACCAGCACGCCGGCATTGGCGGGCAGCGGCCGGTCCTGTGCCGCGCGCAGCAGGTCGGGCCAACTGACCGCCACCGCTGTCGACAGTAGCCCAACCGCCCCGGCGCCTGCGCTGGCGATCAGGAATCTGCGGCGGTTCATCTCGGGCATGGTTGATCTCGGGCAATCTCGCTAGGACGTCAGGTATTCGGGTGTGTTGACGGCGGCAGCCACCAACTGCGGAGGTTGGCGCACCAGGGGTTGCAGCGCCTTGACAGTGCGGTCCGACCACGCCCCGACACCGATCAGATACCCGACCGCGTCGACGCGATCACCCGCGCCCGTGCTCTCGATACTGGAGAGGTCGCCCGCATGCGCCAACTGGGTCGCGGCGCGCAGCCGCGCACCGGCACTGGCAGTGGACAGCCACACCTGGCCGCTGGGCCAGCCGCCGACGCTCGGTGGGTAGAACGGCCGCTGGCCAAGCGTCCGCAGCGTCGCATGGACCATCCTCAGCCGCGCAGGCTTGTCGACGGGCACCCGCAATGTCCTCATCACGCCGACAAGCCATTCGACCGGGGTGTTGACCGCCGCAGCCCGGCTGTCGATGAACTCGTTGTCGGTCAGGATTGCCTTGGTCAGTGCCCGCAGGTTGCGACCCGGGCCGTAGGCCGAGACCAGCCGGTCGAGCGTTTGAGCTGACGGCCGCTCGTCGGAAGCCAGTTGCTGCCAAAGACGTCCGGCTACATACTCGGCCGACTTGGGCTGAGCCAGCACGGTGTCGCAGAAGCCGGCGGCGTCGAAGTTGCGGGTGATGCCGAACAGCGTTTTGGCGCCGGAGTCATGGCGTTTCGGGGTCATCGAGGTGCGGCCGTCGGCGTCGATCATCCATCCCGTCAGCGCCCGGGCGCCGCCGCGTACGTCGTCTTCGGTGTAGCCGTTGCCGTGGCCCAGTGTGAACAGTTCCATGAATTCGCGAGCGAGGTTTTCGTTGGGGGCCCTGGCGGTATTGGTCTGCCCGTCCAGCCAACGCAACATCGCGGCGTCGGTCAGCATCGTGTAGGCCAGGGTGCGGAAATCGCCCAGCGACAATGTGCGGAGTTTCTGATTCTGTGCGGCCATATGCGCCGCCACCCTGACCTTCTGGGCAGAGGTGGCAAAGTGGTTGTGCCACAACAACGTTAACTTTTCATGCGTCGGCTGGCCGACGGCGACCATGCGTCGTAGCCACCAGTCCGACAGGACGCCCTGTTGCTCGGACAGCTGTTTGTTGTATTGCTTGCGGGCCACCGGCGTCGTGCCTTTGCCGGGTGCGCGCGGCGGCTCGAGGCTGGGCATCGGGGTGGCGATCGCACCCGGGTCTGCGTCGGGGTTCGTGCCGAGCATGGCATCGACGTAGCCTGGCCAGTCCCGGTCAACCGCCGCGTCGACCTCGGGTCCGGTCACGCCGAACCCGGCCCGGCGCAACATGCGTGCCGTGGCGACCCACTGTGTGGACTGCCCCCCTGGCATGTCCTAACTGTGCGGGTTCCAGCTGAGAATCAGCTGTGTTTTCGATAACGGTCTCTCCGGCCGACGCGTGCGATGGCGGCTTCGAGCGTGCGCCTCGGGAGGGAATGGCGGCGATTTTCCGCCCTGGACGCATGCTTGACGCCCTGGACGCGCACACTTAACGCTGCCTGTGCACAGCCGAAGTCGCGGTTGGCCCCGATGTGCCATTGTTCGCAACATGGTAGAAGCCGGAAAACCATTCATCGGTAGCGAGGCGCTGACGCTGGGGGAGTTAAGCCGCCATCAACTGCGGACCCGTTATAGTGCGGTATTTCCCAACGTGTACCTCACCAAAGACATCCGGCCTTCCCTCGAACAGCGCATCGCGGCCGCCTGGCTCTGGTCCAACCGCGGGGCAACCATTGCGGGAGCGGCCGCCGCGGCTTTACACGGCGCCAACTGGATTCCCGATGATGTTCCGGTTGAGCTGATCCATACCAATGCCCGCGCACCTCGAGGTGTGCTGACGCGGCGCTGCGCATTGATCGACGGCGAGACGCAGATCGTCGCCGGACGTACGGTCACCACACCGGAGCGAACAGCATTCGATATCGGCCGGCGTGGCGCCGTTCACTCATCGGTCGCCCGGCTGGACGCGCTCGCTCGCGCAACGGGTTTCAAAATCGATGATGTGCTCCGCATTTCGGAGAACCACCCGCGCTCGCCGGGACTTCGGTGTCTGGAGACCGCGCTCGAGTTGGTCGACCCCGGCGCGCAGTCTCCCCGCGAGAGCTACCTGCGCCTGCTGTTCATCGACGCAGGCCTGCCCCGGCCGCAGACCCAGATACCAGTGCCGGGCGCGGACGGTATCCCGGTCGCTCACCTCGACATGGGTTGGCAGGAGTGGATGGTCGCGGTCGAGTACGACGGCGACCAGCATCGGACCGACCGACGGCAGTACGTCAAAGACATCAGGCGGCTGGAGATGCTCGAGGAGATGGGGTGGATCATCGTCCGAGTTGTCGCCGAAGACAGACCCGCGGCGGTACTGCGCCGCGTCCGCACCGCGATCGCGGCTTCCAATGTGCGGTAACGACTTTGAGTGTGAGCTGCCGGCTTTGCGTGTGCGCTGAGGGTGCAAATTAGGCGATATTTCCGCCCTGAACGCACACTCAGCGCCTAGGACGAACACTCAGCGCCTAGGACGAACACTCAGCGCCTAGGACGAACACTCAGCGCCTAGGACGCACCCTCGACGCCAGAATCAGAAGGTACTGGTGGGCCGCACCCTGTTTGCCATGTCCACCAAGGTGTAGCGGTGCCGCTGGGTCGGCGCAACTCGGGCCAGGGTGCGCAGCGACGCCTCGACGCCCAGTCGCAGCCCGTGTTCGGTGAACGGGAAACCGAGGATGTGGTTGGTGCTGGCCTCGTTGTCCTTGAGCCAGTCCATCGCGCCGCCCAGCACCAGGGCGCGGATCTGCAGCACACGCGGTTCGGTGGGAGGCAGCGCCTCCACACGCCGCGCGGCGTCGCGGATCTGCTCCTCGGTGCTTTCGCCCGTTGAGCGGCCGGACAACAGGGTCACCGCACTGGTCAGGCGCGCGGTGGTGAAATGCCTAGAGGTGGCCGGGACTTCATCGAGGGTGCGCACCGCACCGGCTCGATCGCCTTCCGCAGAAAGGGATCTGGCCAGCCCGAAAGCCGCCGAGATCACGCCGTCATTTGTCTTCCACACCGTCTCGTAGAACTTGTGCTCGTCGGTGTTGCCGGCCAGCTCGGCGGTGGCCGCCAGTGCCAGTTTGGGAGCCAGCTCGCCTGGGAAGGTGTCGAGCACTTCGGTGAAATGCTTGATGGCAGAGTCGTAATCGCCGGTGAGCAGCTCCGCGACGGCCCGGTACCAGACCAACCGCCATCGCCAGCCAACCCGCTCGGCGAGGTCGTCGATCTTGCGGGTGACCTTGGCCACATCGCCGAGGTCCAGCAGCGCGCGGACTTCCATCAACGGCAGCTCGACCGACTCGGACACGTCAGCGCCTTCGGCGTCCAGCGAACCGTGGCGGGCTGCGCGCAGCGAGTCCAGGGTCTGCACCGGCTGGGATAGCACTGTCGCCTGCAGCACCGGGGCGGCGACGTCGGTCGGATCGACCAGCGGCACCGGCAGGGCGGTCACGATCTCCCTGGCGGTCAGCCTCTCCGAATGCACCTGGCCGTCCAGGTACACGTCGGTGTGCGCGACGAGCAGGTCCACTCCGAAGGTCGAGCGGCTGGGGCTGAAGATCGTCGAAAGCCCGGGCCGCGGCACCCCGGTATCCTGGGCGACGACCTCTCGCAACACACCCATCAACTGAGCGGACATCTCATCGGCGGTGGAAAACCGGCGCCGCGGGTCGGGGTCGGTGGCTCGGCGCAGCAGCCGGCCAAAAGAGTCGTAGGTGGTCAGCACCGGGTCGTCCTCGGGCAGACCGTCCACATAGCGGCCATTGCGGGTGCGCAGGTTCAGCGTGAGCGCTGCGAGCGTGCGACCCACCGTGTAGATATCGGTGGGGACCGTGGGACCGGTCCGGACGATTTCTGGCGCCTGGAAGCCGGGTGTGCCGTAGAGGTAGCCGAACGAATTGACCCGCGACACCGCGCCCAAGTCGATCAACTTGAGTTGCTCTTCGGTGAGCATGATGTTCTCCGGCTTCAGGTCGTTGTAGACCAAGCCGATGGAATGCAGATAGCTCAGCGCGGGCAGGATTTCCAGCAGGTAGGCGACAGCCTCGGCGACGGGCAGTTTTTCGGCTTTCCCGTCTTTGAGGCCCCGCTTGAGCGACTGCCCGCCGATGTACTCCATGACGATGTAGCCGACCGGATCGCCATGCCGGTCGGTGTGTTCGACGAAGTTGAAGATCTGCACGATCTGCGGGTGAACCACCTCGGCGAGGAACTGCCGCTCGGCCATCGCGATCGCCTGCGCCTCGGCGTCACCGGAATGCACCAGGCCTTTGAGCACTACCGGGCGGTCGTTGACGTTGTGATCGACCGCCAGATAGACCCAGCCCAGCCCGCCGTGTGCGATGCAGCCTTTGACCTCGTACTGATTGGCGACGATGTCTCCCGCATTCAGCTGGGGCAGGAACGTGTACGGGCTGCCACAGGATGGGCACCAGCCCTCCGAAGCCCCTCTGCCGTCTTCGCCGGACCGGCCGACCGGCATTCCGCAGTTCCAGCAGAACCGCTTGGATTCCGGCACCGCCGGGTTGGTCATCAGGGCCTCGAGCGGATCGATATCCCGCACCCGAGGGATCTCGACCAGGCCGCCGCCGAGCTGCCTGGTCGGTGGAAGCACCCGCGTGGCGACCGTCATCCGGTCCTGCGGTTCGGTGTCCATGGTGCCGAGCGAAATATGCGGCAAGTCGTCGTCATCGTCGTCGAAGTCGGGGCGGAAGAGCGCCTGGGTGGCCTGCATCCGTCCCGTCGGCGTCCCGCCGGTCTGCGCGTCCGGCGGCTGGGTCGCGGGACTGACGTTCTCCTGCCCGGTGTCCGGTTGGTCGGCCAGTTCGGGAGCCTCGGAGCTCTTTTCAGCGTCCTTTGCGGACTCTCTGTTCGAGTCTTTTTGCAGCTCTTTCTTCATGGGCTCGGCCATCAGTCCACATACCTCGGCGTGGGCGGCGCGGGCGCCGGGCCCAGCACCGTCAACCACTTGCGGTACAACGTGTTCCACGTGCCATCTCTGCGGATACGTTCAAGCGTGCCATTGACGAACCGGACCAGTCCGGTGTTGTTCAGGTTGATCCCGATGCCGTAGGGCTGGGTGGCCATGTTCGGTCCGACGATGTGCAAGTAGGGGTCTTCTTCGACCAATCCGGCAAGGATCGAGTCGTCGGTACTGACAGCGTCGATCTCCCGCTGCTGCATCGCGACCAGGCAGTCAGCCCAGTTCACCACCGACACGATGACGGGCGGCGGCGCGATCTCCCGAATCCGGTGCAGTGACGTCGTGCCCCTCGCCACGCAGACACGCTTGTTAGACAGGTCGGCCACCTTGGCGATCGGCGAGTCACGCGGGGCAAGGATGCGCTGGTTGGCGTCGAGGTAGACGGTGGAGAAGTTCACCAGCTGGCGGCGCTCGCAGGTGATCGTCATGGTCTTGGCGACGACGTCGACCTCGGACTGCTGCAGCGCGGTGACGCGTTCGTCGGACGACAGGATCCGGTACTCGACATGTGACGGGGAGCCGAAGATGTCGCGCGCGATCTCGCCGGCGATGTCGACGTCGAAACCGGTGATCTCGCCGGTGATCGGGTCGCGGAAGCTGAACAGGTTGCTGCCGATGTCGAGTCCGACGATCAGCCTGCCGCGGGCCCGGATGTCGGCCACCGCGGCGTCGGCCTCGGCCTTGTTCGGGAATGGGCGCAGGCTCGCGGTCGGGTTGCAGTTCTGGCTGGAGTCGTCCTGCGGCAGCGGGGGCTCCGGCGGCAGTTGGTCCATGCCGATCGGCGTGGGTGGCGGCAGCGTCGGCGCCGTGGCCACTGTGAGAGATTCGGCGTGGCTGCAGCCCGCCAGCACGATCGAGGTGGCGAGCACGCTGCACACCCGTCGGACCCTGGGCAGGCGGATCATTATCGATACTCTTTCAGCCGGGGCCACAGGCCGAGGGCGACCGCAGTGGCGGCGCCCAGGCTGAGCACCACGCCGCCGACCTGCGCGCCGGACAGCCCGCCGCGCGCGCTGAGGACGTCGTTGCGCAGGTGGATGCGGCTTTGGTCCATGGCCTTGCCCAACTCGTCTTCGAGCTTGTCGAACGCGGGGGTGGAGTCGTCCTCGCCGCTACCCAGCGCAACCTGGGTGGCGGCGCGGTAATTGCCCACCGAGATGTAGGAGTTGATCCGGTCATTGGCCTGCCGCCAGCGGACCAGCAGCTGATCGGCGCCCTGCAGGTCGGGCTTGTCGACGGCATCACTGCGCGACATGTACTGCTCGAGCTGGGAGTGCATGGAGTCGATCCGTTGATAGAACGACTGCTTGCGCAGGTCTTCATCGCCGCGCCGGATCAGTGACAGCGTCTCGTCGGCTCGCGCTTGCTGAGCAGTGATCGCGACATTGGTCACGGTCTTAAGTGACTCTGCCGCAGTGTCTTTTGCGCTACGACTCGCCGTCGTCGAGATTGTCAGCGCAGTTCCGACCCACACCACCATGACGAGAATACCGAGTGCGCCCACCACTAGACCTGGATTGATCCGGCGCCGAGTGTGCCGGGCCAGCCAGCGGTGCGAGAACGCGCCGAAGACCACCGTGGTGGCGACGACCAGGATCACCGGAGCCGGGAAATGAGTCGACGCGGTGGTTTCCGTGTCCACCCGCTCCAACGTGGCCCGGTAGAGCTGCGCCGCGTCGGGCAGGATTGTCGATTGCATCAGCCCCGATGCCTCCGACAGGTACGACGACCCGACCGGATTACCTTCTCGGTTGTTGGTTCGCGCTATTTCGATCAAGCCGGTGTAGACGGCCAGTTCGGCGTTGATCTTGCCCAGCAATTGCACCAGCGGTTCATCGGTCAGCCCGCTCGACGCCCTGGTCACGGCCACCGCGGCGTCGGTGATGGCCTGTTCGTAGCGCTGCCGGACAGGGCGCGGCTCAGCTTGGGCGATGAACGCGGTGGCTGCCGCGGCGTCGGCCACCGACAGCGTGGTGTAGAGCCGTCCGGCGGCGAACGACAGCGGCTCGGTGTGGTTGAGCACCGTAGTCAGCACTTGCTGCCGGTGGTTGATGGTCGTCGAGGTGGCAAAGGCGCTGGACACGCCGAGCGCCGCCAGCACGATACCAATGGTCAAGATGCGGCCCGGCGTCGTGGAGATGAACCACCAGCGTGGATGCGTTGGTTCAGTCGGCGACCGCGACCCCTGCGGCTCGGTCGACGGGTGCGCCAGCTCAACCGTCACGTCTGTTCAGCCCTCATCTTTCGGCCACTGGAATTCGCTGCATGAACCTCTATAAGCGAAGTCTAAGAGAATCTTCCGCCGCGTGGGGGGTGGCCGACGCAATTGACCCTGAGCATCGAAGATTGAAGGGCTGCATATCCTGAACCCGTGCAGGGCGACGGTGACGGATGGGTGATATCCGACAGCGGCGTCCACTATTGGGGTCGATATGGCGCGGCCGGCCTGCTGCTGCGAGCCCCGCGACCGGACGGCACCCCCGCGGTGTTACTTCAGCATCGCGCGGTGTGGAGCCACCAGGGCGGCACCTGGGCTTTGCCGGGCGGTGCCCGCGACAGCCACGAGTCCGCGGAGGAGACAGCGGTCCGCGAAGCGCGCGAAGAGGCCGGCCTTCTCGCCGAGCTTCTGGCCGTGCGGGCAACCGTGGTCACCGCTGAGATCTCCGGGCTTGGCGGTACTCACTGGACCTACACCACGGTCGTCGCCGATGCCGGCGAGCTGCTGCACACCGTGCCCAACCGCGAAAGCGCCGAACTGCGCTGGGTGGGCGAGGACAAGGTCGCCGACCTGCCGCTGCATCCCGGCTTCGCCGCCAGCTGGCAACGGCTGCGCACCGCCCCTGCGCTGGTACCGTTGGGCCACGCCGACGAACGCCGGCAGCGCTTGCCGCGAACGATCCAGATCGAGGCCGGGGTTTTCGTCTGGTGTATGCCGGGTGACGCGAATCAGGAGCCGTCGCAGCTGAGCCCCCGGATCAGCTCGCTACTGCAAGCGCTGACCTGAGCTGCCGCGCCGCGGCCCGCGGATCTTCGGCCGCGGTGATCGCCCGCACCACCACGACCCGGCGGGCACCCGCCTCGAGCACGTCGGGCAGGCGCTGCGCGTCGATACCGCCGATCGCGAACCACGGCTTATCGCTCCCAAGTGCGGCGGCGGCGCGTACCAGCTGCAGCCCCGGCGCCGCACGACCCGGCTTGGTCGGGGTGGGCCAGCAGGGGCCGACGGAGAAGTAGTCGGCTTCGCTGACCGCGGCGGCGGCGACCTGGGCGGAATCGTGGGTGGACAGGCCGAGCAGCCTGGCGGGCCCGACAATTTCCCGTGCCACGCCCAGCGGCAGGTCGGCCTGCCCCAGGTGCAGCACATCGGCACCGGCCGCGCGGGCGACATCAGCCCGATCATTGACCGCGAACAGGGCGCCGTGCCGGCGGGCCGCGTCCGCAAGAATCTCGCACGCGGCCAATTCGGCGCGCGCCTCGATCGGCCCGAACCGCTGCTCACCGGCCGATCCCTTGTCGCGTAGCTGGATGATGTCCACTCCGCCGGCCAAAACGGCGTCGGCGAATTGGGCCAGGTCGCCGCGTTCACGGCGCGCGTCGGTACACAGGTACAGCCTGGCCGCGGCGAGATGGGCAGCGGGTTCGTGCACACCGCGACGCTAGCGCGCTAGCGTAGGACCCGAAGAACTAACACGGGAGTCCCGGGCAGTCCGATCCTGCGGGGCTGAGAGTGGGCACAGCCAGAGCAACTGGACCTGCCCTTACCGTCACACCTGATCCGGATCATGCCGGCGAAGGGAGGCCAAAGATGCCGTCAAGCCCACCCGTAGGGATGCTGTCTGTCATCGGCGGCGGCGTCATCGGACTGTCGGTCGCGCGCGGGGCGGCGCGGGCCGGGTGGTCGGTGCGGGTGCACCGCACCGGCGATACCGGTGCGTCGTGGGTCGCCGGCGGCATGCTGGCTCCGCACAGCGAAGGCTGGCCCGGTGAAGAGCGGTTGTTGCGGCTAGGCCTGGAGTCACTGCGACTGTGGCGCGAGGGCGGCTTTACCGACGGGCTGCCACCAGAGGTGATTACGGCTCGCGAGTCGTTGGTGGTGGCCGTCGACCAGGCCGACGTCGCAGACCTGCGCACCGTTGCGGATTGGTTGACCGCGCAGGGGCACGCGGTGAGCTGGGATTCGGCCGCCCGCGATGTCGAACCGCTGTTGGCGCAAGGTATCCGCCACGGCTTCCGGGCGCCCACCGAATTGGCGGTGGACAACCGCGCGCTGCTCGACGCGCTGTCGGCGGACTGCGAGCGGCTCGGCGTTGAGTGGGCGGCGCCGGTGCACGACCTGGCTCGTGTCGGGGGTGATGCGGTGGTGATTGCCAACGGCATTGACGCGCCCGCGCTGTGGCCCGGCCTGCCGGTGCGTCCGGTGAAGGGCGAGGTGCTGCGCCTGCGCTGGCGAAAGGGTTGTATGCCGTTACTGCAGAGGGTGATTCGCGCACGTGTGCACGGGCGGCAGGTGTACCTGGTTCCGCGTGCGGATGGAGTCGTGGTCGGTGCCACCCAGTATGAGCATGGCCGCGACACGGCCCCGGTGGTGTCCGGGGTCCGCGACCTGCTGGACGACGCGTGTGCAGTGATGCCGGCGCTGGGTGAGTACGAGCTGGCCGAGTGCGCTGCCGGGTTGCGCCCGATGACACCCGACAATCTGCCCCTTGTGCAACGCCTGGACGAGCGAACCCTGGTCGCGGCAGGCCACGGCCGATCAGGGTTTCTACTGGCGCCGTGGACCGCCGAACAGATTGTCTCCGAACTCGTTCCGATTGGAGCCCACTCATGATCGTCATGGTCAACGAAAAGCAGGTCGAGGTCGACGAGCAGACCACAGTCGCCGGACTGCTGGAGTCGCTGGGCTTCCCGGACCGGGGCATCGCGGTGGCGATCGACTTCTCCGTGCTGCCGCGTTCGGACTGGGCGACAAAGCTTTTCGACGGTGCACGACTCGAGGTGGTGACGGCGGTGCAGGGTGGCTGATTCCAAATTGAGGATCGCTGACCGCAGCTTCGCCTCGCGGCTCATCATGGGTACCGGGGGAGCGACCAACCTGGCGGTGCTGGAAGAGGCGCTGATCGCCTCGGGCACCGAGCTGACCACCGTCGCCATGCGCCGGGTCGACGCTGAGGGCGGTACCGGAATTCTGGACCTGCTCAACCGGCTCGGCATCACGCCGCTACCCAATACCGCCGGGTGCCGAAGCGCGGCCGAGGCTGTACTCACCGCGCAGCTGGCCCGTGAAGCGCTGAACACCAACTGGATCAAACTCGAAGTGATCGCCGACGAACGGACGCTGCTGCCTGACGCAGTCGAATTAGTCCGGGCGGCAGAGCAATTGATTGACGATGGGTTTGTCGTTCTGCCCTACACCAATGATGACCCGGCGCTGGCCCGCCGACTGGAGGACACCGGTTGCGC
>DASXMA010000087.1:0-6852 GCA_036495965.1 Mycobacterium sp. | reverse complement strand
CCGGCAAAGGTGCCCATGGAGTGTGGGCCGTGGGGGCTGAGCACACCGTCCGTCCGGCCTAGCCCGACGACGATCCAGCGCGGCGGCAGTAAGGCGGCCGCAGCCAGCACGGCCGCGGACAAGTCGGCGAGTTCGGCGGCGGCTGCTCCGGCAAGCTCGGGGACAAGCACCGGCGCGGAGGGAATGATCGCGATGGCGCTCAGCACGCCACCAAACTAACGGACCGGTCGACGACGCTGGGCCAACCGCACTACGTGATTGTCCGGCTTCTCTGCGGCGCGACCGGGGACACTCCCGCCTGCTGGTGGGACACCTGGCCTGCGACGTCCGCCACGGGTTCGTGCTCCGCTTCGTGCGGGAGGGTGAGTTTGACGTCTTGGCCCGTCCCCGCCGCGATCGAGGCGGCCTCCCCGCGAGCCAGCGCTACCGTCGCGACAATCACCAGAACCACCGCCGCGACCAGCACGAACACCTCTGGCCCTTGGACGGCGAACGCCTCGCCAAGAAGAAAAACCCCGAGCGCCCCGGCCACCACCGGCTTGGCCACGGTCATCGTCGGCAACGAGGCGGTCAGCGCCCCGGCGCGGAAGGCCGACTGCTGGAACATCATCCCGGCCAACATCACCAGTAGCCACGGAAGGAACTCCGGCGAACGCAACGCGGGCCCCAAGCCCTCTTCGAGCAGTTCGACGAGTCCCTTCGTCAGCACCGCGAACAGTGCCAACGACGAACCTGCAACCAGCGCCAGCAACACCGCCGCGACCGGCCGACCCGACCAGACCCGCGCCGCCAGCACACACAACACCAACGCGGGACCCATCACCAGACCCAGGATGATCCACGTGGACAGCGGCGCCCGTTGCTGGCCGGACTCCGGGTCGCCAACGATGATGACCATCGCCAGCGCACCGGCCAGCACGATCGCCCAGATCCACTCCCATCGGGTGACCCGGTGCCTGGTCAGCCGTGCGTAGATCGGCAAGGCAAACAGCAGCGCGGTCACCTGCAGCGCCGTCACCAGCACCACCGACCCCCACGCCAGGGCCCCGGCCTGCAGGCTGTAATTGACGATCGCCGCCAGGCCGCCCAACCACCACCGCTTGTCGCGAAGTGACATGCGGAACAACTCGACGTGGCCGACTTCTCTGTCGGTGATTTCCTGTGCGGAGCGCTGCCGGATTACATCGCCGATCGCGGAGGCCAGCGCCGCGCACAGGGCAATCAATGCCGCGACGTCCACTTTGGACATGGGAACCCCCTGACTGGCGCTCCCGCCAAAGCTGTATGTACATGTGCCGTTCTATACGAGTTCACGACCACTGTAGTTCCGCACGGCACCGTCTCGACCGCAGCAGCGCGACTGCTCATCAATTCTTACCCGTGGAGCCTATGCAGCAGCTGTGTGAGACCTTTGCAAAAGGCCGCACCACAAGCTACGCCTGGCTGGTCGCGCCGGCCATCACCTTGGAAGGAGCATCCCACGCCGCCACCGGTGGGCGGCTGCCCGTGAGATGCCTCTCATCGCCAGCCGCCATGGACGCGGCTTCGCCACGAGCCAGAGCCGTGGTGGCGACAATCACCACCGCTACCGCAGCTGCCAAAGCGATGAGCTGGGGGCCGCTGGCGCCCAGCGTTTCACCCAGCACGGTGACACCCAGCAGTGAAGCCACTACCGGCTCGGTCACCGTCATCGTCGGCAACGACGCGGTCAGCGCGCTGGCCCGGAACGATGACTGCTGAAACACCGTCCCAAGCACTGCGACCAGCAACCAGCCATACAACTCCGGGGTGCGCAGCAGCGCCCCGATGCCGCCGTCGACCACGTCGACTATGGCCTTGGTGAACACCGCGAACAGCGCCCAGGACGACGCCGAAACCACCGCCAGCAGCACCGCGGCCACCGGGCCCGACCAGATCCGCGCGCCCAGCACGCAGAACACCATTGCCGGGCCGATCACGACGGCCACCACGGTCCACGTCTGCAGCGATGCCCGTTGGTATCCGGCGGCCGGTTCGCCGACCGCGACGAACGCTGCCACGGCGACGGCCAGCAATACGGCCCATCCCCACTGCCGTCGGGTCAGACCCTGTTTGGTCATCCACGCGTACACCGGCAATGCGAACAGCAACGCCGTCACCTGCAGCGCCTGCACCAACACCACCGACCCCAGTCCCAGCGCCACCGCCTGCAGCGCGGCACTGGCCACGGCCGCCGCTCCGCCCAGCCACCAGCGGGCGTCACGCAACGACATGCGCAGCAGCTCGACGTGGCCGACCTCTTCATCGGTGATTTCCTGTGCGGAGCGCTGACGGATCACGTCGCCGACACCAGATATCAGCGCGGCGACCAGCGCCAGCAACGCCGCGATATCCACCTTCGCTATGGTGATCTCCCCCTCCGACCTCACCAGTAACGCCCGTAACACCTCGTCTCCGTCACCGTACCGGGCAACGTGGCGTGGCCATATGGCCCGGACGACGGTGGAATCGAACTGTTATCCGGCTGGCAGCGCGCTGACAACCCCAGGTGGCGGCTTTTGCCGGGCTGGCTGCGCGGGCGCTGACCAACACCGCCGAAGGTGGCGGCGCACCGCTCGCCAAGCTGCTTGAATACTGTTGGAACCGTTAGGGAGTAGCTGGGACAGCGGCACGGCCGCACCAGCCCTCCCGACTGTATGGGTGCCGCTACGCGCGGCAGGCGCGCGGAACACCAACCGCGCGAAGGTGGCAAAGGGCAGGTGACGAGCGATGACGGCTGACGAGCCCCGCGGCAACGATTCACCCAAGCCGTCGCCGCGTCCGGGACCGCGCCCCGGTCCCCGGCCGACGTCGCGACCCACCGCCCACCCGGTGGCTGCGCCCCCGCCCTGCGATCCACACCAGTTCGGCCGCGTCGACAACGACGGCACAGTGTGGTTGATCGGCGCGGCCGGCGAACGCATCATCGGCTCCTGGCAGGCCGGCGACCCCGAGGCCGCGTTCGCCCACTTCGGTCGGCGCTTCGACGACGTGAGCACCGAGATCACCCTGATGGAGGAACGGCTGGCGTCGGGCACCGGAGATGCCCGCAAGATCAAAACTCACGCATCCGAGCTGGCCGAGACATTGCCGACGGCATGCGTGCTGGGCGACATCAACGCGCTCGCGAGCCGATTGACGACCCTTCTCGAGCACGCCGAGGCCACGGTCACTGCCGATAAGTCCCGCCGCGAAGAGCATCGCGCCGCTCAGACCGCCCGCAAGGAGGCGCTGGCCGCCGAGGCTGAGGAGCTGGCCGCCAACTCAACGCACTGGAAGATCGCCGGCGACCGGATGCGGGCAATCCTCGACGAGTGGAAGACGATCAGCGGCCTGGACCGAAAAGTCGACGACGCGCTGTGGAAGCGCTATTCGGCGGCCCGGGAAGCCTTTAACCGGCGTCGAGGGTCCCACTTCGCGGAGCTGGACCGCGAGCGATCGGGGGTCCGGCAGTCCAAGGAACGGCTCTGTGAACGGGCTGAAGAGCTGTCCGATTCGACGGACTGGACCGCAACCAGCGCGGAATTCCGGAAGCTGCTCACCGAATGGAAAGCGGCGGGACGAGCCAGCAGGGAAGTCGACGATGCCCTGTGGCACCGCTTCAAAGCCGCCCAGGACTCATTCTTCACCGCACGTAATGCCGCGACTGCGGAAAAGGACGCGGAGTTGCAGGCTAATGCCGCCGCCAAAGAGGCGCTATTGGCTGGTGCGGAGAAGCTCGACACAAGCAATCACGACGCTGCCCGAGCGGCGCTGCGATCGATCGCTGAGAAATGGGACGCGATCGGCCGAGTTCCCCGGGAACGGTCCGCCGAGCTGGAGCGCCGGCTGCGCGCGGTCGAGAAAAAGGTGCGCGACGTCGGCGAAGCGGATTGGTCCGATCCCCAGGCGCGGGCCCGCGCCGAGCAGTTCGCGACCCGTGCCGAGCAGTACGAACAGCAGGCCCGTAAGGCCGCGGCGGCCGGCCGAACCAAAGAAGCCGAAGAGGCGAAAGCCAACGCCGAACAGTGGCGGCAGTGGGCTGAAGCAGCCGCTGAGGCGCTGACCCGCAGGCCCTAGTCCTCGGAATCGGACGGCGTCTGGACGCTATCTCCGGGATTTTCCGCGTTATCGCTGCTGTCCGCGTCGTCGGTGTCAGCTTGCAAAGCGTCCAGCAGCGTCTTGGACTGCTGCTGTGCCACAATCCGGCGCCGCTGCTCCTCGGCCGCGAGTTGCACGATAGTGCGCGCCCACACCACTCGGGCCCAGTGAAACGTCAACAGAATCACGGTGATCCATGCCACGATCAGTCCCACGCCGGGGCCGGGATGACCGGCGGCCACGGTCTGGCGCGACCACACGGCCAACAACCCGGCCGCACTGGCGATCGCCGAACCCGCCAGCGCAATCCAGGCCAGCGCCCAGCGCCGTGTCAGCAACGCCAGCATCGAGAAACCGACGCCGAACACCAGCGCCAACCAGGCGAACACCCGCGACGGCAGGCCCAGCGCGGCGGCGCCCGCGCCGTGGCTGCTGAACAGCACATCCCATCCCCGCACCGCGCCGGTGTGCGGCAGGATGAACGAACCCAGCAGCACGAACACCAGGATGGCTACCACGAATGCCCTTGGGCCAGGCTCGATCTCGCGTGCCACGCGGCGTTCTGCGGCCTCGATTTCGGCACGCAGAGCGTCGATGTCGGTGTGTTCTTTCTTCATCGGGCACATCCGAGCGGTTCGACCGGTCCGATCGACGGCCCGACACCGGGCATGCCGAGACCGACACCATCCGGGCGCTGCCCGGCGGCGTGCGCGTCACCGGCCCGCGTGCGACGGTGGGTGCGCACCCCGGCGTCTGCGATGAGGTGGTGCGGCGCGGCCTCGGTGACCACCGTGGTGATGATGTCGCCGGGCCGCACCTGGGTGTCCGCTGTGAAGTGCACCAGGCGGCCGTCGCGTGCGCGCCCGGTCATGCGCGACGTGCGGGTGTCCTTGCGTCCCTCACCGGTGGCGACCAGCAACTCGACGGTCTGCCCGAGCAGCCCGCGATTGCCCTCCAACGAGATCTGCTCCTGCAGCTCGACCAGCCGCTCATAGCGTTCCTGCACAACGGGTTTAGGGACCTGCCGATATTCAGCGGCCGGGGTGCCGGGCCGCTTGGAATATTGGAAGGTGAACGCGGCTGCGAACCGGGCTTGCCGCACCACATCGAGAGTGGCCGCGAAGTCCTCTTCGGTCTCGCCGGGAAATCCGACGATCAGATCGGTGGTGATGGCCGCATGCGGCATGGCCGCCCGAACCCGGTCGATGATGCCGAGGTAGCGCTCGGAACGGTAAGACCGCCGCATCGCGCGCAGAACCCGGTCGGATCCCGACTGCAGCGGCATGTGCAAGGCGGGGCACACATTCGGCGTCTGCGCCATCGCCTCGATGACATCGTCGGTGAACTCAGCCGGATGCGGCGATGTAAACCGCACGCGTTCCAGCCCGTCGATGCGTCCGCAGGCCCGCAGCAGGTCGGCGAAGGCGCCGCGATTCCGCGGTAGCTCAGGGTCGGCGAAGGAGACCCCGTAGGCGTTGACGTTCTGGCCCAGCAGAGTGACTTCGAGCACGCCGTCGTCCACCAGCGATCGCACCTCGGCCAGGATGTCGGCCGGACTGCGGTCGACCTCCTTGCCCCGTAGCGACGGGACGATGCAGAAGGTGCAGCTGTTGTTGCATCCGACGGAGATGGAAACCCAAGCGGCATAGGCGGATTCGCGAGCGCTGGGCAGCGACGACGGAAACTCTTGCAGTGCCTCGGCGATTTCAACCTGGGCGACTCTGTTGTGCCGGGCCCGGTCGAGCAGCGTGGGCAACGATCCGATGTTGTGCGTGCCGAAGACGACATCGACCCACGGCGCCTTGCGCAGCAATGCGTCTCGATCTTTTTGAGCCAGGCAGCCACCGACCGCGATTTGCATATCGGGATTGCCGCGCTTGCGCGGAGCCAGGTGGCTGAGGTTGCCGTACAGCTTGTTGTCGGCATTCTCACGCACGGCGCAGGTGTTGAAGACCACCACATCGGCATCGGCGCCTTCGGCGGCCCGTTGGTAGCCGGCCGCTTCGAGCAGCCCCGCCAACCGTTCGGAATCGTGGACGTTCATCTGGCAGCCATAGGTGCGTACTTGATAGGTGCGCATCGGCGCGGCGTCACCCGCCACGGCCTCTCGCGCCACCATCGAAGTCACGGGGCCATGGTACGGCGACTGGTGAAGTCGTGACCTGACCCATCCGACCTGCGGGCCGCTAGACCCGCCGGCGCTCCCGTTCGGCGGCCAGCTCGGCCAGGACAACCTCGCACGCCAGGTTCTCGTCGTAGCCACGCCGGGCCAGCATCCCGACCAGCCTGCGGGTCACCCGGGCGTCGTCCTGGCTCAGCGTCTCCCGCCGCAGCCTGGCCCGCACCAGTTGCTCCGCCCGGTCTCGCTCGGCACCGGCGTCGATCCCGGCCAGTACCGTGGTGATCACGTCGTTGTCGACGCCCTTGGTGTGCAGCTCAGCGGCCAGTGCGCGCTTGCTCTTTCCCACGTTCGCCCGCCGGGAGTGCACCCACTGTTGGGCGAAGTCGCTGTCATCCACCAGGCCCACGGCTGCCAGCCGCTCTAATACCCGAGCGCTGATGTCATCGGGGTATCCGCGTTTGGCCAGCTGGCCGGACAACTCGGCGCGAGTACGCGACCTCGCGGTAAGCAGGCGCAGGCACAATGCCCGCGCCTGCTCTTCGCGGGATGGCTCAGAAATCGACGGGGGCGGGTAGGACACCGTCACCAGAGGGGTCATCGGTCACCACCGCGCCAATGCCAAGCTTTTCCTT
>DASXMA010000086.1:0-14247 GCA_036495965.1 Mycobacterium sp. | reverse complement strand
ATCGACGGGATGGTGTTCGAGATCAGCGAGGCTGAGCTGGCCGCCGCCGATGAGTACGAAGTCGACGACTACCGCCGCATCGCGGTGCCACTGCGTTCGGGCGCGACCGCATGGGTTTACGTGTTCGCCGGTTGACTACCCGACCCGGCAGGTGACGGTGGTGGTGGCGTCCTGGTGGGCGACCACCTGGCCGTCCACCGCGATCTCGCAGTGGAACGATGCCGGGCCATTCCCGGAGTCCGGCCAGTGCAGCATGCCGCTGGCAGTGATGCTCGCGTACTGGTTCGGGTTTGCCAGGGTGGCGGTGTACGTGACCGGCGCTCCCCCGCTGAGCGGGGCCTGCACGCTGGTCGTGAACTTCGACGGGTCCGCGTTGTAGGCGGCCTGGCTGGGCGGATCGGAACTCACGTAGTTGACGGTGGCGGTCAGATTGTTAGGACTCGTCACGGTGTAGGTCACCTGATGGCCGGGCGGATCCGCATATGAGGTCGCGGGCGTGACAGTCAGTCCCACGGCTGCTGCAAACGTCGCCGCGCATCCTGATACTGAGACCGCGCTTACGACTTTTCGCACGTTCGTCATATCGAAAACGCTACCGGATTCGTTACGCGTGGTTCGGCGGAAAACCGATGTTTACCGGTCGATATGCCAGCGGTTGCCCGGCTCGGGTAAGAAGCATGCATGAGCAACGATCCGGAGCGCGCCGACGGCGCTGACCCCGCGCCCGGCATCAGCCGCCGCCGGTTGCTCACGTCAAGCGCAGCCTCCGCGGTTCTCGGCGGCGTCGGGGTCGGCGGGGCCGCGCTGGTGTGGTCTCACCAATCGCATCCCCAGGGTCCCGCGGTTTGGTACCAGCCGGACCGCAACGGCGCGCCGCCGGTGGTCGGCGTGCACCTGCAATTCGGCGAGAATGCCGGCACCGAGGTGGTGGTGTCATGGCATACCACCGACGCCGTCCGCAATCCGCGAGTAATGCTGGGCACGCCGACATCGGGTTTCGGTCGCACTGTGCCGGCCGAAACCCGCACCTACCGGGACGGCAAGGCAGGCGTCGAAGTTCGCGTCAACCACGCCCGCCTGACGAATCTGACTCCCGATACCGACTACGTCTACGCCGCGGTCCATGACGGCGCCGAGCCGGAGACTGGGACAGTGCGAACCGCGCCAGTGGGACGAAAACCACTGCGCTTCACCAGCTTCGGCGATCAATCCACTCCGACGCTGGAGAAGTTGCCCAACGGCAGCTACGGCACCGACAACATCGGTTCACCCGCGGCCGCCGATACCACGCTGGCGATCGAACGCCTCGGCCCGCTGTTCAACCTGGTCAACGGCGACCTGTGCTACGCCAACCTGGCGCAAGACCGGATCCGCACCTGGTCGGACTGGTTCGAGAACAACACCCGTTCGGCGCGTTATCGGCCGTGGATGCCGGCGGCGGGCAATCACGAGAACGAATTGGGCAACGGACCAATCGGTTACGGCGCCTATCAAACGTACTTCCAGTTACCCGATTCGGGATCCAGTCCGGAGGTCAGCGGGCTGTGGTACTCGTTCACCGCCGGCTCGGTGCGCGTGATCAGCCTCAACAACGACGATGTCGCCTTCCAGGACGGCGGCAACTTCTACGTGCACGGGTACTCGGGCGGGGAGCAAAAGCGCTGGCTTGCAGGCGAACTCGCTGCGGCGCGGCGCGCCTCGGATGTCGACTGGGTGGTTGTCTGCATGCATCAGACGGCGATCTCCACCGCTGACCGCACCAACGGCGCTGACCTGGGCATCCGCGAGGAATGGCTGCCGCTGTTCGATCAGTACCAGGTCGATCTGGTGGTCTGCGGGCACGAGCACCACTACGAACGGTCACATCCGCTGCGCGGAACACTGGATACCGATACCCGAACACCGAGACCCGTCGACACCCGCGAAGATCTCATCGATGCGACCCGGGGAACGGTGCACCTCGTCATCGGTGGGGGCGGCACCTCCGCGCCGTCCAACGCGATGTTCTTCCCCCAGCCTCTGTGCCGTGTGTTGACCGGAGTGGGCGCGTTTGATCCGGCGATCGGGCGCAAGGCACCGATCTATGCGATAGAGGATGCGCCGTGGTCGGCGTTCCGCGACCGCGACAACCCTTACGGCTTTGTGGCTTTCGACGTCGATCCGGGTCAACCCGGCGGCAACACCTCGATCAAGGCAACGCATTACGCGTTGAGCGGGCTGTTCGGCGCGGTTACCGTGGTCGACCAGTTCACCCTCACCAAGCCACGCGGCGACAAGCCCGCTTAGTTCAAAACAGCGTTGGCTGAATCGGTCCCGATGCGGGCGCCGGCGCGGCGGCCCGCGGCAACGGGCGGAGATCGCCGGCCAGCCGATGCTTCGCGATCAGCGGCGCGGCCCGTTCGCGCAGCATGTCGCGGTAGCTCGTCGGGAGGTATGCACCGCGGCGGTACAGATCGCGGTAGCGGCCGACAAGTTCGGGATGCGAGCGGGCCAGCCAGGACATGAACCACCCCCGCGTCGAGCTACGCAGATGCAAACCGAAAACCGTCACACCGGTGGCCCCGGCAGCCGCGATCTGGCCAAGCAGCCCGTCGAGGTGCTCGACGGAGTCGGTGAGGTGCGGTAGCACCGGCGCGACCATCACATGGGGGTCCAGACCGGCTTCGCGGATTGCGGTGATGAGACCCAGACGCGCCTGCGGAGTCGGGGTGCCCGGCTCGACGTCTCGGTGCAGCTCGGCATCGCCGACCGCCAACGACACCGCGACCGACACCGGAACCTGTTGGGCCGCTTCGGCGATCAGCGGCAGGTCGCGGCGCAGTAGCGTGCCCTTGGTCAGAATCGACAGCGGCGTACCGGATCCGGCAAGAGCGCCGATGATGCCCGGCATCAGTGCATAGCGGCCCTCGGCGCGCTGGTAGGGATCGGTGTTGGTGCCCAACGCGACGGTCTCGCGCCGCCACGACGGGCGGCGCAGCTCATGACGCAGCACTTCGGCGACGTTGGTCTTGACCACCACTTGGGTGTCGAAGTCGGTGCCGCAGTTGAAGTCCAGGTATTCGTGGCTGGGACGCGCGAAACAGTAGCGGCAGGCGTGCGAGCAGCCACGGTAGCCATTGACGGTGTACCGAAACGGCAGTGCGACCGCATCCGGCACCTTGTTCAGTGCGGACTTACAGAGCACCTCATGAATGGTGATCCCCTCGAACTGCGGCGCTCGCACACTTCGGACGAAGCCGATCCGCTGCAGCCCGGGTAGTGCTCCGTCGTCGACAGGTTGCCCGTTGACCGCGACGGCCTGGTTAGCCCACCGCATACCTCCCATTCGAACAGGAGTTCGAACAAATGTCAAACTTGGCCCGAACGCGGCGAGGCAGTTGTGGCGGCCAGAATGACAAGCACAACCCGATCGAGAGGACGTCGCGATGACACCACCCGGAGTCGCCCCCTACGGGCAGCTGAGATACCAACAGATCGCCGGCAAGCGGATGGCCTACGTCGACGAGGGTCATGGCGATGCCATCGTCTTTCAGCACGGAAACCCGACGTCGTCGTACCTGTGGCGCAACGTCATGCCGCATCTGGAAGGCCTGGGCCGGCTGGTGGCGTGTGATCTGATCGGGATGGGCGCGTCGGACAAACTAAGTCCGTCAGGCCCCGACAGCTATCACTACACCGAACAGCGTGATTATCTGTTCGCACTCTGGGAAGCGCTCGACCTCGGCGATCGGGTGTTGCTTGTGCTGCACGACTGGGGCTCGGCCCTGGGCTTCGACTGGGCCAACCAGCATCGCGACCGGGTGCAGGGGATCGCCTTCATGGAGGCCATCGTCACCCCCATGACTTGGGCAGACTTTCATCCCAGCGTGCGAGGCGTGTTCCAGGGGTTCCGATCACCGGAGGGTGAGCGAATGGTGCTGGAGCAGAACGTCTTTGTCGAAGGGGTATTGCCCGGGGCAATCCGACGACAACTCTCTGACGAGGAGATGGACCGTTACCGGCAGCCGTTCGTCAACACCGGCGAGGACCGGCGACCGACGCTGTCGTGGCCACGCAACATCCCCATCGACGGCGAGCCGGCTGAGGTCGTCGCCGTCGTCGACGAATACCGCGGCTGGCTCGAAAAGAGCAACGTGCCAAAGCTGTTCGTCAACGCCGAGCCCGGCGCCATCCTCACCGGCCGCATCCGTGACTATGTTCGAACGTGGGCCAATCTCAGCGAAATCACGGTCCCCGGTGTGCATTTCATCCAAGAAGACAGCTCAGACGAGATCGGCTCGGCCGTGGCGCAGTTCGTCCGCAGACTACGGTCCTGATCGTCACGGATCGTCATCGCCGTCTTCTGCCAACAGTTTCTCGGGATGGTGGTATGCGTTCGTCCGGGGCTGGCCGTGGTCGAGATGTGGGGGTGGTACCCGTTCGGTGTCACCATTGGGGCGTTTTCGGGTGGTCCAGTGTTTGTCGATGAGTCTGTGGTGGGGTCTGCAGGTGAGGGTGAGCTGGTTGATGTCGGTGGCGTGGGTGGTGGCCCAGTCTTCGACATGATGGACTTCGCATGAGTATCCGGGTATGTCGCGGCCCGGCGCCGAACAGCCGCGGTCTTTGGCATGAAGGTAACAGTTGTGCGCCCTACTGAAATCGCCTGGTCAGCCGGTGGATTCGCCAGGACAGCCGTGGCTTTTATCAGTGAAGGTTCGCGATCCGCTGGCCGAGATCGATCGCGTCTCCCTCAAAGCGCCCGTGTCCCGTGCTGACCGGCCTCCAGTTAGCGGCGACGTAAGGCCGGACGTTCTCCCCCGAGACACCCTCCTGGCGAAGGATCTCCCATATGTGCTGGGCGGCGTAACGCATGGTCGCTGTGCGCCCCGGCGCGAGGGGCATCGGCAGTTCAACCGGCTGGCCGAGATAATCGTGGATGGCCTGTATGTGGCGTCCATTGGGTAGCTGAAAACCGAACTGCTCAATCTCTGTTCCGAGCCGTCCTAAGTTGGTCGCCTCGACGCCGACGAACCACACGCCAGGCCTGCCGCCGATCCCCGAAACGGTTTTCACGCTCACCCGTGGGCCGCTGCGCCGCCACGAAACGATCTGCCATGTCAGCGACGCGCCTGAGACTGCGAGCGCAAGAAGGGAAATGCACAGGGTCAGGATGACCGGCCATGTCCAGATGTGCTGCGGCGTCATACGGCGACCCTAGCGAGGCCTGCGGATGCTGCCTGTGTGCGGCGTGTTGCCGACCGGCGGCGGCATCGCAATCAGGTCGTTGTAGTCGCGAGCCAGCAGGTCCGCGCGGATCCGGTAAGCAACGAATAGTGAGTTGTGGGCAGCCGCCGCGTGAGCTTTTCCAGGCGCTCCAAGATTCGCAACCGCTCCGGCGTGGTTCAGCGGGTCAAACGATAGCTCGCAGGCACGGTCCAGGTCGGCGTCGAGCTCGTCCAAGACCGCGGCGATCTCCTCACGACAACTTGAATGCATGGTCGAATGCTACGTCAGGCCCCTGACAACAATCCGTACCCCGAAACTACTGGAATTCAAGTGGCGCGGATGATTACAGCGGACAGCGAGTCTGAACCGGACCGAACCGGGGTCCGATCGTGTTCAGGGCGATACCTAAGGGGCGGTCTCACCTCGCCAGCTGCGAAAGCACCCCGCCAACAACCGAATCCGTCGGCACCGATACCTGATCGCCCGTCGCGAGGTCCTTCACCCCGACCGTGCCGGCCTCGAGATCACGGTCGCCCACAACCAGTGCGATGCGAGCACCGGAACGGTCTGCGGCGCGCATCGCGCCCTTGAGCCCGCGGTCACCGTAGGCCATGTCGACGCGGACACCGGCAGCACGCAGCTGCCCGGCCAGCACCGCCAGCTTGAGCTTGGCCGGCTCGCTCAAAGGCACACCGAACACGTCGCAGCGCGTCGTCTCCCCCACGCTCTTGCCCTCAGCCCGCAACGCCAGCAGTGTCCGGTCTACGCCGAGCCCAAATCCGATGCCCGACAAGTCTTGTCCGCCGAGCTGGCGCATCAGACCGTCGTAGCGCCCGCCGCCACCGATGCCGGATTGTGCGCCCAGGCCGTCGTGCACGAACTCGAAGGTGGTCTTGGTGTAGTAGTCCAGCCCGCGCACCATGCGTGGGTTGAGGACGTACGGCACGCCCAGCGCGTCCAGGTGAGCCAGCACGGTGTCGAAGTGCTGCTTGGCGACGTCAGACAAGTGGTCGAGCAGCACTGGCGCGTCGGCCGTCATCGCGCGCACCTCGGGTCGTTTGTCGTCGAGCACCCGTAGCGGATTGATCTCGGCGCGCCGTCGGGTCTCCTCGTCGAGATCGAGTTGAAAGAGGAAGTCCTGCAACAGTTCCCGGTATTGTGGGCGGCAGCTGTCGTCACCGAGTGAGGTGATTTCCAGCCTGAACCCGTCAAGGCCCAGCGAACGAAAGCCGGCATCGGCAACGGCGATCACCTCGGCGTCCAGCGCCGGGTCGTCGACGCCGATCGCCTCCACGCCTACCTGCTGCAGCTGGCGATAGCGGCCGGCCTGCGGACGCTCGTATCGGAAAAACGGGCCCGCATAGCACAGCTTCACCGGCAGCGCGCCGCGGTCCAGGCCGTGTTCGATCACCGCGCGCACCACGCCGGCGGTGCCCTCTGGTCGCAGTGTCACCGAGCGATCACCACGGTCGTTGAACGTGTACATCTCCTTGGACACCACGTCGGTGGATTCACCAACGCCGCGGGCGAATAGCGCGGTGTCTTCGAAGATGGGTAACTCGACGTCCGCGTAACCGGCCCGGCGGGCGGCGCCCAGCAACCCGTCGCGCACCACGACGAACTGCGCCGAGTCCGGCGGCATGTAGTCCGGTACCCCTTTGGGCGCCGAGAATGCCTTGAATTCCGTCACTGGCTCAAGCCTTCGAGGAACGGGTTGAAACGCCGTTCGGCACCGATGGTGGTGGAGTCGCCATGCCCGGGCAGTACCACGGTTTTGTCGTCGAGCACCAAGAGTTTGTCGACGATCGAGGTCAACAGGTCGCGGCCGCTGCCGCCGAACAGGTCGGTGCGGCCGATCGAGCGCTCGAACAGCGTGTCGCCGGTGAGCACCACGTCCGTATCAGCTGCGACCCGGAACACCACCGATCCGCGGGTGTGCCCGGGTGTGTGATCGACATTCAGCGTCACGCTGCCCAGGTCGAGCTTGTCGCCGTCGCGGTCCAGCTCGACCACCTGCTTGGGCTCGCGGAAGAACGCACCCGCTACCACCTGCGCCAGCCGCGGACCCAGGCCGTAGATCGGGTCTTTCAGCATGAACCGGTCCTCGGGATGGATATAGGTCGGACAACCGTAGGTGTCGGAAACCTTCTGAGCAGACCACATGTGGTCGATGTGCCCGTGGGTGAGCAACACCGCGGCGGGCGTCAGTCGATTCTGGTCGAGGATGCGCCGCAGCGGACCCATCACGCTCTGCCCCGGATCCACGATGACGCAGTCCGTTCCGGGCCGCTCGGCCAGCACGTAGCAGTTGCACTGCAACACGCCGGCGGGAAATCCTGTGATCAACACGGTTCCAGTTTCCCACGGGGCCCCGTTTGCACGGGTCACGGCGCCCACACTAGCCTGAGCTGGCACCCCCCAGGTTGGGGTGAGCCCCGACTTAGCGACCATGGAGGCATACCGGCCGTGCCGACCAACGAACAGCGACGTGCGACAGCCAAGCGCAAACTCGAACGGCAGCAGGAGCGCCGCGCACAGCAAGCCCGGATGCGCCGGATCCTGCTCATCGTCGGTGGCTTTATTGTGGCGGTGGCAGTCGTCGCCGCGGTGGTGATCGCCGTGATCAACAGCAAAACCGGCCACAAGAGCAATACCGCTGCAACGACTACCCCTGCCAGCAGCTCCGCGGCGACCACGACGGCCGCTCCCCAGACGGGTCCGGTTCCGCCGTTGCCGCCGTTCAAGCCATCGGCCGATCTGGGCGCCAACTGCCAGTACCCCGCGTCGCCAGACCCGGCCGCCAAGCCGGTCAAGCCGCCGCGTACCGGCAAGATTGCGACCGATCCGGCCCAAGTGAGCGCCAGCATGGCGACCAACCAGGGCAACATGGGCTTGATGTTGGCCAACAACGAATCACCTTGCACGGTCAACAGTTTCGCCAGCCTGATCGGCCAGAAATACTTCGACAACACCAAATGCCACCGGCTGACCACCTCCCCGGAACTGGGCGTCCTGCAATGTGGCGACCCCAAGGGCGACGGCACCGGCGGTCCCGGCTATCAATTCGCCAACGAGTACCCGACCGACCAGTACCCGCCGAACGATCCCAAACTGCAGGAGCCGGTCGTCTATCCGCGCGGCACCCTGGCCATGGCAAACGCCGGACCCAACACCAACGGCAGCCAATTCTTCATGGTTTACAAGGACTCTCAGCTACCGCCGCAATACACCGTCTTCGGCACCATCCAGGCAGACGGGCTGGCCACTCTGGACAAGATCGCCAAGGCCGGCGTCGCCGGCGGCGGTGAAGACGGGGCACCCACCAGCGAAGTCACCATCAAGTCGCTCCTGCTCGACTAAACCCTCAAGCGGCGCAACATTAATCGCGCCTTATTGGCGTGATTCCCACGACTTACACTCTTGCCAACACGGTCACGGTCAACTGGGTTCGGCTGGGCTGAGGACGTCCCCGGGCGCCTTAGGCCGCGGACGTCACCCGGTAGACGTCGTAAACGCCTTCGACGTTGCGCACGACGTTGAGTAGATGTCCGAGATGCTTCGGGTCACCCATCTCAAAGGTGAACCGGCTGATCGCCACCCGGTCACCGGAGGTGGTGACCGACGCCGACAGGATGTTCACCTTTTCGTCGGCGAGCACCCGCGTGATGTCCGAGAGCAGCCGGTGCCGGTCGAGCGCCTCGACCTGAATGGCCACCAGAAAGACCGACGACGCTGACGGCGCCCAGAGCACCTCGATGATGCGTTCGGCTTGCTGTTGCAGCGACGCGGCGTTGGTGCAGTCGGTGCGGTGCACACTGACCCCGCCGCCGCGGGTGACGAAGCCCATGATCTGGTCGCCGGGCACCGGCGTGCAGCATTTGGCCAGCTTGGTCAGCACGCCCGGGGCGCCCGGCACCGAAACCCCGACATCGTCGGTGCTGCGCTGGCGTCGCAGCATGGTCGTCGGCGTGGACCGTTCGGCCAGCTCCTCTTCGGCCTGATCGATACCGCCGAGTTCGGCCAGCAACCGCTGCACGACATGCTTAGCCGACACGTGCCCCTCACCGATCGCGGTGTAGAGCGCGGATACGTCGGTGTAATGCAATTCGCGGGCCACCGCCGCCATGGAATCGCCGTTCACCAAGCGCTGCAACGGAAGTCCGCCCCGGCGCACCTCGCGGGCCATCGCTTCCTTGCCGGCCTCCAGCGCCTCCTCACGCCGCTCTTTGGCGAACCACTGCCGTATCTTGGTCTTGGCGCGCGGCGAGACCACGAACTGCTGCCAGTCGCGCGACGGCCCCGCGTTGGGCGCCTTGGAGGTGAAAACCTCGACGACTTCCCCGTTTTCCAGTTTGCGTTCCAACGCCACCAATCGCCCGTTCACCCGGGCACCGATGCAGCGGTGGCCGACCTCGGTGTGCACCGCGTAGGCGAAGTCCACCGGCGTCGACCCGGTCGGCAGGGTGATGACGTCCCCCTTGGGGGTGAACACGAAGATCTCTTGCACCGCAAGGTCGTAGCGCAACGACTCCAGGAATTCCCCCGGGTCCGCGGCTTCCCGTTGCCAGTCGAGCAGCTGACGCATCCAGGCCATGTCGTCGATCTCGGCCGCGGCGTGCGGATGCGGAACGCCGTTGCGGCCCTTGGCTTCCTTGTACCGCCAGTGCGCCGCGATGCCATATTCGGCGGTGCGGTGCATGTCGCGGGTGCGGATCTGCACTTCCAGCGGCTTGCCCTCCGGCCCGACGACGGTGGTGTGCAAGGACTGGTACACACCGTATCTCGGCTGGGCGATGTAATCCTTGAAGCGTCCCGCCATCGGCTGCCACAGCGAATGCACCACGCCGACAGCGGCATAGCAGTCCCGGATCTCGTCGCACAGGATGCGAATGCCGACCAGATCGGTGATGTCGTCGAAGTCCCGACCCTTGACGATCATCTTCTGATAGATCGACCAGTAGTGCTTGGGGCGGCCCTCCACGGTCGCTTTGATTTTCGACGCGTTGAGCGTGTTGATGATCTCGGCACGCACCTTGGCCAGGTAGGTGTCCCGGGAAGGCGCGCGGCCCGCGACCAGCCGAACGATCTCCTCGTACTTCTTGGGGTGCAAGATCGCGAACGACAGGTCTTCCAATTCCCACTTGACACTGGCCATACCCAGCCGATGTGCCAGGGGCGCAATGACTTCCAACGTCTCACGGGCCTTGCGGGCCTGCTTTTCCGGCGGCAGGAAGCGCATGGTGCGCATGTTGTGCAGCCGGTCGGCGACCTTGATCACCAGTACGCGAGGATCACGGGCCATCGCGGTGATCATCTTGCGGATGGTCTCACCTTCGGCGGCGTTGCCAAGCACGACGCGGTCCAGCTTGGTCACCCCGTCGACGAGATGGCCCACCTCTTCACCGAATTCCTCGGACAGTGCCTCGAGCGTGTAACCGGTGTCCTCCACGGTGTCGTGCAGCAGCGCGGCCACCAAAGTGGTGGTGTCCATGCCCAATTCGGCCAGGATGTTGGCGACCGCCAGCGGGTGGGTGATGTAGGGATCACCGGAATGCCGCAACTGACTGGCATGGCGTTGGTCGGCGACCTCGAAGGCTCGCTGCAGCATCGACAGGTTTGCCTTGGGATAGATCTCCCGGTGCACCGCCACCAGCGGTTCGAGCACGGGATTGAGGGTGCTGCGCTGGGCGGTCATCCGCCGGGCCAGCCGGGCCCGAACCCTGCGCGACGCGCTGGTGCTGGTCTTCAGATTCTCGACCGGCGGCTCCGGTGGTTCGTAGACCGGAGGCGGTTCCGCGGGCGCCTCAAGAGCTTGCGCCGCGCTCTTCTCGTCCGCCACGTTGGTCACCTCCGACCTCGAGGATATCGCTTAACTGCGAAGCTAGACGCGGCTCAAGCTGTGTATCGGCAACGGCGCGATCGCATCACGACCACCCAGTGCGGCGAGTTCGGTGATTACGGCCGCCCCAGTCACGTTGGCCCCGGCATGCTTGAGCAGGCGCGCCGCCGCGGCCATGGTGCCCCCGGTGGCCAGCACGTCGTCGACGATGACGATGTTGCAGCCATGCAGCTCGATGCCGTCAGCGGGGATTTCCAGGGTGGCGCTGCCGTACTCCAGGTCGTAATGCTCGGCGTGCACCGGCGGCGGCAGCTTTCCGCCCTTGCGGATGGCGAGCACGCCGGTTCCCAGCCGGCCGGCGACGGCCCCCGCCACCACGAACCCGCGGGAATCGATGCCGGCCACCAGGTCCGCGCCGGAAGCGATGTCTGCCAGCGCGTCGGTAACGGCCGCCATCCCTTCCCGATCGGCGAATAGCGGGGTGAGGTCTTTGAACTGGACTCCGGGCTTGGGAAAATCGGCCACATTCCGGGTCAGCGACGCGATGATGTCGGCCAGTGGAGCGTTCCCCTTAGACATTCGTCACTGCACCCTCATTGCATCAGGGCCCATCGGTCCATGTTCCAGCCGGCGCCCCACCGGGTGGGATTCGTGCTCACCGCATACATTTTCTTCGACTTCAGTAGCGTGCGCTGCTGCCGGAACAGGGGCAGCGTCGGCATGTCACCCCAAAGTACCGGGGCACTCTCTGCCAGCAGCCTGATCCGCTCGCCGGGGTCGGCGGACACCGCAAGCGCGCCGATTATGCCGTCGACCTGGGGATTTGCATAGCCGGACAGGTTGTTGCCGTTGCCGCTATGCAGGTCGTAAGCATCCATCGCCGACGATCCGGTCGAACCGCTGCCGGTGGCGCCGCCGGTACTCGCCAACAGCACGTCGATCTTTCCGTCCTTGAGAGCTTGCGAGCCCGAGGTATTCAGGGTGGGGTTGGCGACGGTGATACCGGCCGTGGTGCACGATTTGGTGATCTCCCCGACCGTGACCGCCAGCCGCGCGTTCGGTCCCTGGTAGCCGATCCGCACCGTCAGCGGCGCACCGCCCAGGGCATTGCGGGCTGCGGTGGGATCCGCCTTGCTGAACTGGCCGGCCTCCGTGGCACCGTCGCCCTGGGCGATGGCATCGTCGGTGGCCGGGGACAGCCGTGAATTGGCGATCGGTACCCCGGCGTTGCGCGCGATGGTGTCGCGTGGCGTACACAGCGCTAACGCGCGGCGGGCCTTCGCCTGCGCCAGCGGTCCCTGCGGTGCGAAGATCATCTGCTCGATGCCGGCCGACGGCGAATCGGCACGCTCGTAGGTGTCCGGCGTCGCCAGCGTTCCCGACGACCCGGCCGCGACGTCGACCACGTCGACGCTGCGGTTGTTGACCCGGTCCTGGATATCGGGAGCCTGCGGCGACACGGTGATTCGTTTGGTGATGGGCTTGGGGCCCCACCACCGGTCGTTGACGACGAGCACCACGGCGCCACCATCCAGGATCGATTCGATCTTGTACGGTCCCGACGATGGGAAGCGTTTGAGGTCCACTCCGGGCTTGAGGTCCCAGGTGGTGTTCCACAACTTCGCGATCTGTGCGACCAACTGCACGTTGTTGTTCAGCAGCGCCGCGGTCACGTCGCCATTCAGCTGGTCGGCGATGATGTGTGACGGCATCATCGAGGTCGCCGTGAACAGCTGGGTGTAATCGACGACGCTCCGGTCCGGGACAAACGACACGCGCGCCTTCTTCTGCCCCGGGGAGCACTCGATATTGGCGATGTCGACGTAGCCGGCCTGGGTGGCAGCGTCGAACCCGGGGAACCGTCCGGATTGGGCCGCCCACGCCAGCACGAGGTCGTCGCAGGTCACCGGCTTGCCGTCGGAATAGACGGCGTTGTCGGCGATCTGGTAGTCGAGCACTAACGGCGAACCGCCCACAACCGAGATGGTGCCGAAGTCGTGGTCGGCGACGACCTGCCCGTCGGGGCCGTGGTACCCGAAGCCGGCCAGCGTGCGGGCGAATGCCTGCGCTCCGGCCGAGGCGGCGCCCACGACGGTGTTGGTGTTGTAGGTGGCCAGGGTGCCGTCGACCACGTAGTCGATATGGGAAGCGGCGCTACCGGAACACGCGGTCAGTGTGAAAGCCGTCGTCAGGATGGCGGCCCCGACGGCAGCCGGTCCCGTTAGGCTCCCCCGGCCGGCCCACCAGCCGCTTTCGCCCCCAGTTCGCCGACACCAGGTGGCCATTGACTACCGCCGGCCGGCGTTTCGCTTGCCGGTCGGACGGCGGGTACCGGTGGGCCGCACCGGCCGTGCCCCCGGCGCCGGCTTGTTCGGTGCGGGCTTGCTTGACGTCGCGGCGTCAGCGCTGGCCTCGGTGCTTTCTGGTGTGCTTTCCGCCGATGACTCGCCGGAGGATTTCACCGGTTGCTCGCTCACATCGGACGCGGTTTCGGTACCCGCTCGCGAGCCGGGGCCGCGCCGTCTGACGACCCGGCGGGTGTGGCTGCGCACCAGGTCCGTGCGCTCGCGCAACGTGACGAGCAGCGGGGTGGCGAAGAAGATCGACGAGTAGGTGCCAACCATGATGCCGACCAGCTGAACGAGCGCGAGGTCTTTCAATGTGCCGACGCCCAGCAGCCACACCGCCACCACCATCAGCGCCACTACCGGCAGCACCCCGATCAGGCTGGTGTTGATCGAGCGCATGAATGTCTGGTTGATCGCCAGGTTGGCCTGCTCGGCGAAGGTGCGCCGGGTGGTGTGCTGGAATCCGTGGGTGTTCTCCTCCACCTTGTCGAACACGATGACCGTGTCGTAGAGGGAGAAACCGAGAATCGTCAGCAAGCCGATGACGGTGGCCGGCGTGACCTCGAAACCGACCAGCGAGTACACCCCGGCGGTGACGCTCAGGTCGAAAACCATCGTGGTCAGCGCGGAGACGGCCATGTACCGCTCGTAGCGGATCATGATGTACACGCCGACCAGCACCAGGAAGACGGCGAGCGCGATCAGCGCCTTATCGGTGATCTGGTCGCCCCAGGTCTCGGAGACGGCCGCGTCGCTGATGGCCTGCTTGCTGGGCTTACCGTCGGCGCCCTTGGGTTTGAAGGCGTCGAACAGGGCGTTGCGCAGCTTCGTGGTCTGGTCGTTGGTCAGCGTTTC
>DASXMA010000085.1:0-28456 GCA_036495965.1 Mycobacterium sp. | reverse complement strand
AGGCGGAATCGCCACGCTTCCACAGCGTTACGCCGTGTTCATGTCCTTCTCACTGGCCGCCGGGATGGGACGTGCCGATCTGCAGACCCTGCTGGCACGTTGGTCGGCTGCGGGCGCGATCCTGCAGCAGGGAAAGCCGGTTGGCACCGTGCAGCCGCAGGTCGAGGTGCAGCCCCCCACTGACACCGGGGAGGCCTACGGGCTGAGCCCGGCCAGTCTTACCGTCACCATCGGGTTGGGGCCGTCCCTGTTCGGGGATCGCTTCGGACTTTCCGCGCGGCGCCCCGCCGTGTTTACCGACCTGCCCCCGCTCAATGGGGACAACCTGGATCCTCGGCTGCATGGTGGCGACCTGTCGGTGCAAGCCTGCGCCGACGACCCGCAGGTCTGCTACCACGCCGTGCGTAATTTGGCTCGCCTCGGCCGCAACATCGTGTCACCGTTCTGGGCGGTGCTGGGCTTCGGACGAGCCTCGGCCGGCCCGGGCCAGCACACCCCACGAAACCTGTTGGGATTCAAGGACGGTACCCGCAACATCAGCACCGAGGCGGAGTACGACCGCTTTGTATGGGTCGACAACAGCGACCAGGCCTGGATGAACGGGGGAACCTATCAAGTCGTCCGCAAAATCCGGATGCTGATGGAGACCTGGGACGTCGATCGCATTGGCCATCAGCAGAGGATCTTCGGTCGTACCAAAGAGGAAGGGGCGCCACTGAGCGGCAAGGCCGAATTCGATACGCCGAATTTCAGCGCCAAAGACGCCGACGGCAATCCGCTCATCGATCCGTTGTCCCACGTCGGCTTGGCTGCCAGAGAAAACAATGACGGCATCATGATCCGCCGGCGGTCCTACAACTACACCGACGGCCTTGACGCCAACGGCCAACTCAACGCCGGTTTGCTATTCATCTCATACCAAAGAGATCCGCAGAATTTTATTCGCCTGCAGAACCGTCTCGGGTCCAACGACCTGCTCAACGAATACATCCGTCATACCGGCTCAGCTATTTTCGCGGTGCCGCCCGCACCTGCCGAAGGCCACTACGTCGGGCAAAGTCTGTTCAGCTGATCACCCGCAGACCATCACGACTAGTTGCCCGAACCAGTGTCCCCGTCGGACTGCAGCAGAAAGTCGACGACGATCGCAGCCATTGCATCGATTGCGCCGCGGGCTATTACTTCGAAACCGTGGGTGCTCAGGGTGGGCAGGCACAGCAACCCCGCGCGCGGCGTCAGCCCGCTGGCCTTCGAGTGGGAGGCGTCGGACATGAACGCGCCCAAGGTCGCCGCCTGGGGCGCCAGCGCTCGATCGCTGGCAATCCGCATCAGACGGTCGGCGACGTCCTTGTCGTAGACACACAAGGCGTCGCTGTAAGCGACGATCGGGCCGCCGGTAACGCTGGTCGCGTACTCCCGCTCGGTCGGCCCAACCTCCAACGCCAGCGTGAGCGTGCCAGGCAGGCTGGCGCTCGCGTACGAGCCGCCTACCCCGCCGATCTCTTCGTTGGTGGTGAACACGAGGTACACGTCGTTGGCGGGTGGCTGCCCACGATCGCGCAGCAGGCGAGCGGCGCGCAGGAGCGCGGTCACCGCGGCGCGGTCGTCGAGGAAGTAGGCCCCGACATAGTCTCCGAATTCCACCAGGTCCCTCTTGCTGCGGTCGACGCACACCCGGGTGCCGGCGTGCACACCCGCGGCAGCAAGCTCGTCGGGGCTACGGCCGGTGAAGACGTATACATGCTGCCAATCCAGCGCCCGATCGCCCTGATCGGGTTTGGTCTCCCAGATCCGCGGGCTCTCCTTGGTGGTGTGTTCGGAGCCAAGTGTGAGCACCGCGGTCAGCGTCTGGTGCTCGCCGAGCACTGCCACGGGTCCGAGCCCGAAATTGCCCGGATACATCACACCGAGCTCTGTCAGGTGCAGCGTCCCATCGGGTTCAACCCGCTTGACGAGCATGGACAGTTCGTCCATGTGCGCCATGACCCGCGTCGCGTTGCCTGAACCGGCAGTCGCTGCCGACCGGTGGCGGTAGTCGGTCACCAAGGCGTCGTCGCGGAGGCGGCCTGCAGCGCGGATGTAGCCGACCAGGTTGCCGGCGTCATCGGTCCACATGTCGTCGACGAGGGGTCGCAGTTCGCGGGCACACACGGCCCGCACCGCCTCTTCCTGGCCGCACGGCCCATAGGTCCACAACAGCTCTTGCAACAGGCCGTCGGTGGAGTCGCGATCGCGGTGCGCCATTAGGTCCCCTTCTATCACTGGCAACCGTATCGGTCACGGTGGGTTGCCGTCGCGGGGCGGACCTCGTGCGACCCATACGAGCGGCAAACGATTCCAACCGATTCCAGCGAAGCCCTTTGTCCCGATGGTTGAGGCCTAAAGTCTCACGACCGTTCACCGCACCGGCCTATACTCTCGCTCCTGACGAAAGGAGAACGAAATGACAGCACCCGTCAAACAACTCGGCATCGTCGTCGCCGTCGACGGCTCGCCCGCATCGAACGCCGCCGTGTGCTGGGCGGGCCGTGACGCGGCGTTGAGAAACGTTTCCCTGACCCTGGTCCACGCGGTGGTGACGCCCACCGCGACCTGGCCGCCGGTTCCATACCCTGACTCTCTAGCGCTGAGGCTCGAGGACGAGGGCAAAAAGGCCGTCATGCACGCGATCAAGATCGCCGAAGATGCGATGCCGGCAGACCGGAAGGTCACGATCAACAGGGAGTTGGTCTATTCGACCCCGGCGCTGGCTCTGATCAAGATGTCTGACGAGGCAGAGATGATCGTTGTGGGTAGTTCGGGACGAGGATTGCTGGCCCGCGGCGTGCTCGGTTCGGTCAGTTCGACCGTGGTGCGCCACGCCAGTTGTCCCGTCGCAGTTATCCGTGACGAAGATCAGTTGCTGCCGGACCCTCAACACGCTCCCGTCCTGGTGGGAATCGACGGCTCGCCGGCCTCTGAACTCGCGACGGCGATCGCGTTCGACGAGGCGTCTCGCCGGGGCGTCGATCTGATGGCCCTGCACGCATGGAGTGATGTCGCGGTGTTGGACCTCGCGGGACTGGACTGGGCGGCGGTAGAAGCAGAAGCCGAACGCAGTCTCGCCGAAAGTCTGGCGGGCTGGCAAGAACGCTATCCCGACGTGGCGGTGCACCGACTGCTCGTAAGCGACCGGCCGGCGCGACAACTCGTCGAAAAGTCGGAATCCGCGCAGCTTGTCGTCGTGGGTAGTCACGGCCGAGGTGGATTGACCGGCATGCTGGGCTCAGTCAGCAACGCAGTCCTGCATTCGGTTCGGAGGCCGGTGATCGTCGCCCGGCCGTCGTGAGCGCCAAGCTCTGAAGACCCGTGCGGGCGGTCGCTAAGGACGTCGGTTGTCCAGGCGCACAGCTCAGCAACGTCACGTCCGGTGCGCATGACCGTTCGATCGGGACGTACGATTGCGGCCGTGGCACGCCCCCGCCGCAGCCACGTCGCGAGTGCGCTGCCAGGTTGGGCGAGCAGCACGACGACTCCGCGCCGGCGCAGCGATGCTTCGGCCTCAGCGCCCAGGGGACTGGTCGTGATCCACGCGAAGCCCTGGCCAAGTATGTCGTCCAGCCGATGACCATCGGGCAGAAGCGGATTCGGGCATAGCGTGCCGGCGAGCTGATACCGCCGGCGTGCTTTGCGCACCAACGCAGAAGAGTGCAATGCCGGCGTGGTGGAGTCGACGACCTTGTCGCGCAGGCCCGGGGCTAACCGCAGCCGGGGCAGCACCACGCGGCGCACCAGGTTGCCCAGGTTACCGCCGCCAGTCATGGATCGGCCGACGGTAAGGGCCAGCCGAATCATGGCCCGAACGTGCGATTTACGCTCCTGTTCGTAGCTGTCCAGAACGTCTGCCGCAAGCGTGCCATCGCGGACTCCGGCAATCTTGAAGGCAAGGTTCATTGCATCGCGCAGTCCTGCTCCCATGCCCTGGCCGATGAATGGGGGAGTGAGGTGCGCCGCGTCGCCGAGGATGAAAATGTTGCCCCGGCGCCACCGATCGGCGATCTGGGCGCGGAAGGTGTACTCAGCGACGCGTAGCAGAGTCAGTTCGCTGTCCGCGACGTCAGCGGTCCAGGGCGCGATCAGTGGCCGCAATGCCTGCAGGGTGCCGAAGTCGTCAGCACTTTCGCCGGCCAGCAACTGGAATTCCCACCGGTACCGCGCCGCTCCGATGCGCATGTACGTTCCCGCGCGAACCGGGTCACAGACTTGGTGCACGCCTTCCCACTGGTGCAGGTCGGCATCGGCGGCGATATCCACAACGAGCCAGCGCTGCTCGAACTTCAAATCGCGCATGACTGAGCCGATCTGCGCCCGGACGATGCTGTTGGCGCCGTCGCAGCCCAGCAGGTATTCGGCGTCGATCTGGTGACCCTGGCCGTCGGAGCGGTCGGTGTAGGTGACGCGCACGCGGTTCTCGTTCACGCTTACCTCGCTAACCTCAGCGCCGCAACGCAATTGGGCGTTCGGAAAGCGCTTGAGGTTTGCGCGCAGCAGGGCCTCCAACTCCGGCTGGTCGAACATGTTGGCCTGCGGGAAACCGTTGTTGCTCTGGGAGGTGTCGCGGTTGAACTCGGCGAGCACCCTGAATCGATTGTCCAGCAACCGCAAACCCAGCGTGGGTCGCGAAATCGCCGCGAACTCCTCAGCGATCCCGAGACGTGCGATGACGCGGTAGGTTTCGTCATCCAGGTGCACGGCACGTGGCTGCGGGTATACACCAGGCCAGCGGTCGAGGACAAGGCATTCCACGCCGTACTGCGCCAACAGTGTGGCTGCGGTGATGCCGGTCGGCCCGGCGCCGACGATCACAACGGGAACGTGCCGAATCACCGTGTCAGTCACGCGAATCGAACAGCGGTGCGCTGCGTCCCGAGATCGATGGCCCCGTCGTCGGTGGCCACCGACGCCTCCACGATGTCGCCGTGCTGCAGATATTTCGGGTTGGCCGCCTGACGTTTGAAAAACGCCTTCCACTTGATCGCCGGTGGCAACAGGTTTCCGATGATCTCCACCGGCTTGGGCGGGGCGCTGAGCGCGGTGCCGACAGGGGTGCCGGTCAGTATCAGGTCACCCGCGGCGAGCTCCTGGAACTGGGTGAGCGACTGCAGCGCCTGCAGTGGTCGATACAGCATGTCCCCGTCAACGAACGCGTTCTGCCGCTCCTCGCCACTAACGCTCAGGCGCAGCCGCAGATCGCCGAACCGGTTGAGCTCGTCAGCGGTCAGCAGTACCAACTCCGGACCGACCGGCGTGAACGTCGGATAGGACTTGGCTTCGTAGAACTGCGTCTGCGGAAGCTGGATGTCGCGTGCAGAAACGTCGTTGGTGACGACCAGTCCGGTTATGAATTCGGCGAGGTTGACGTCGGAAATTCTGGTGCCGACCGGGATTGCGCGTCCGATCACCAGCCCGATCTCCACCTCGTAGTCGAGCAGCTTGACGTGTGCGGGCTTGACGATGTCATCGAACGGCCCGTTGATCGACGCCGATGCCTTGCGAAAAAAAGTCAGCGGAACCGTTGCCGGGTCCATGCCCGCGTCCTTGACATGCGATGCAAAATTGGTCATCTGGGCGACAACTCGGCACGGTCTGGTCACCGGCGAGATCAGTTTCAGAGTTTCGACGGCGACGGTGTCCGCGCTAGCGGCGGCAGCATCGATCGCGGCGCGGTCGGCCAGCAGCTGCGCAGTCGTGGTCGCTGCGGTGTTGATTTTCGCTGCGCCATCTGGGGTTTTGACCCACCAGGCGTCGGCGGTGTGCAGCACGGAAACGGTCATAATGTGGGTACTTTCAGTAAGCCGACCAGGCGGCTGATCTCGAACTCGTTGCTGGCCCGAAGCGCGGTGATGATCGAAAGCAGTTCGCGGCGAGCTGATTTGAGGTCGATCCCGAGGAAGTCTCTGGTCACTGGCGGGCCCCACTGGGCTAACCCGGACGCGGTCAAGGGTGCCCAGCCGGGTTCAAGGGTGTTGTCGAACAGGTCACCGTCGGCGAAGTGCTCGACCATGAAGCCATCGGGATCGCGCCAGTAGTCGAAGATCTGACTGCCCTGGATGTGCCTGCCGATACCCCAGGACCGGAAATATCCTCTCTCCCTGAGGTATTCGCCGCCAGCGGCCAGGGCATCGAGGTCACTGACCTGATACGCCGAGTGGAGGTAGCGGTTGGCCGGACCCAGCGCCACCGCCAGAGTGTGGTGATCGGCCGGGGCGGATCCTCGGTCGCAGCGGATGAAGCTCATGGTCGGCCCCCGTTCGCGCTGGCCGGGGAAGAACTGGAAATCGCTGACGATCATCCCCAGATTGTCCAGATACCAGTTCAGCGTTTCGAGGTATTTCGTTGACTGCACCACGAGGTGGCCCAGGCGCTGCACCCGCGCAGGCACGTGCGGGGGACGCTGCACGGTGTTGGTGCGCGGCGCGTCGTGTCCGAAGTTGAAAATGTGCGGCTGCTGGCCCGGAAGCTCCGGCAGTTCGTGCATGCCGGCGACGACGCGCACTCGCATGCCGCTGGGATCGATGAGGTCGACCGACAAACCGCCGATGGTTTCCGGCAGCGGCCGCGCGGAGGCGCCGGATTTGTCGGCCAGTCGCAGCACGTCGGCCTCATCGCAGGCCCGAAACGCTGCGCCGGTGAATCGCGTCCGCTGCCCACGGCGCACGATCACACACGGTGCGCCCGGGTGGGTGCCGCGCAGCTGAATCTCATCCGGACCGCGCCGCACCGGCTGGAAGCCGAAGGCCCGCGCGAATGCCTCGGTGCGCGCCAGGTCCGGCTTCTCGAACTCCAGCCAGGCAAGGTCGACGATTTTGATCACCGGATTTCGCGTCCTGCCCGGGTGCTCGCCGGGTAGTGCGCCCTGCTCACTGTGCAGGTCCCGATGGGTGCTCTTTGTCTCAACCATGACCAACTCCAAACTAACTGACGAAATCGTCACATACGAGTCAACGCTCAGTCAAGACTTCTGACGAAATCATCAAAAGTGAGGCATACTTCTACTCATGAGCGCGTTGCCTGACGAATCTGAGCCGCCCAATCGCCTGGAGCGGCGCAAACAGCGCACCAGAGCGGCGCTGGTCAAGGCTGCGCAGCGGTTGATCGCTGAAGGAAGGGTCAACGTGCCGGTCTTGGAGATCACGCAGGCCGCCGACGTCGGGATTGGCTCCTTCTACAACCATTTCGACAGTAAGGAGCAGCTGTTTGAGGCCGCGATCGCCGACGTACTCGACGCCCATGGTGCGATGTTGGACCGGCTTACCGAGTCGATCGAGGACCCCGCGGAAGCGTTTGCCACCAGCTTCCGGCTGACTGGCCGGCTGTTCCGCCAGCGCCCCCGGGAGAGTGAGATTCTGTTGGCCAACGGGCCCGCGCTGTTGTCGTCGGAACGGGGCCTGGCGCCGCGGGCATTGCGCGACATCAAAGCCGGCGTCTCTGCGGACAGGTTCCACATCGACGACCCGCAACTTGCCCTCGCCATGGCCGGCGGCGCGCTGTTAGGACTCGGAAGACTGTTGCGCGACGACCCGGGTCGTGACGACGCACGAGCCGCCGATACGGTCACCGAGAATGTGCTGCGTCTGTTCGGGCTCAGTGCCGACGAGGCACGCCTCGTGTGCCAACGCCCGTTGCCCGAGGACACATTCGTCGAGGCTTAAGCCGCTGAGCTTCTAGCGATTTCGCGTGTCGATCGACCACAGGTTTGCGCAACCCGGGCACTGAAGATTGACCTGCGTGGCTTGATTGCCCAACAAGTACTGCCAATGCGAACCGCAGTTGCGGTTGCTTCGGCACTCCGAACACTTATTGCGGCCCCATCCGCAGTTCGGACAGGTCAGCCAAGCACGCCGGGAGGCATCGGCATGCGGAACAATCGGCCACGTAACCGCCAACAGTAAGCCTTTCTATCCAAGTCAGAGTTAGGTTAGGCTAACCACAGCGGCGAGGCAAACTATGTCGGGGTGTTTTGGCTCACACTTACTGCCACTTCCCGCTTACAGGGTTTGGAAAAAGGCAGGACGGCACCGCGAAGTGCTTGCAGCGAGCGGCTTTCGGTCTCCGGCTAGACGTAGCGCCAGCGATCAGGCGCTCCTGCGGGCGTCGTTTCCACCGGCTGGCACGATCCGAGCCACCAACTTGCCGCGACGGACGACATCGATCGTCTCCCCGGCGGCAACACGCTCGAGATACCGACACGCGTTACTCCGGAGTTGGCCTAGGCCAATCACTTCCCGCATTTCGCTCCGATCTCCGTGTTCACCGGCCGGCCGCGGTGCGCCCCGAATGAGGGCACTCAGAGCGTTCCGACCTTTCCGACCTCACTTCGCCACGCGTGACTGTACGTGCGGTCAGTGTCAACGTTCTGCCACGGCCGAACGACGAGTCCGGGAAGCTGGACGACGAGCTTGGCGCGAATGAATGACGTTAGGTGGGACGGGCGAGGTTCTCACCGTTCGACAGGCTCAGACCGAGACGAAAAGCGCTGAAAATCAGCAGGATTGAACACACCACAAACAACGGAGGCGGCCTGAGTTCAGTGACTGCCTCCGGCTCTTCCGGACGAGCCGTCAGCAACGGTTGGCGGGGTTTAGCCGGGCGCCGCCAGCATGTCCTTCCAGCCGTCGTCTCCCGTTTTACTCGAATTTTCGACCGCGTATTTGACACCGTCGGGCGCTACCAGTTCACCGCTCTGTGGACTGTAAACGGCCGGGGGAGGCCCGCTGGGGATGTAGACGCAGGGGTTCGGCTGCTGCCCAGTGCACTCGACGGTCCCCGATCCCGGCCGCTGCAGTACATCGCTGATGGGTGGCGGTGTCCCCGCCACCCTGTCGGAAGGCGCCGGGTTGAGGCCGTTGTTGATCGATGGCGCGGGTATCACCTGGCCCGGTTTCACCGGCTGGTCGCAGCGTGCCGCGGGCGCCGGGCAGGTCAGAATCTGGTTCGGGTCGCCGTACCACGGGTTGGTGCCCAACGGAACGTACGGTCTGGGGTCGCGGCACTCTCGCGGCGTCGCAGCGCGTTTACCGGGGATGTCGACACACGGGATATTGCGCGCCCCGCGCACGGCATTGGCCGGAGTGTCCTGCGGGATCTTGCAATATGTTCCGGACGGCATCGGCGCCAGGCTGGTGTCCGCCGGAGACCGCCACTGAGTTGCCGGCAGAAAGCCGGTCAGACACGGCGGGGGCTGGTTGATTGTCAGCGAGGTGCCGAGCGCAGCGTAGCCCGGGAAAGGCGCCGTTACCGTCTGGCCTTCCGCTGCGCCCTGCGGATAGGCCACCAGCAGTTGCTCGACGCCCTTGTGGTAGCGCTTGAGCATGTCCAGCACGATTTCGAGATTCGCCAGTGTCTGTGGCAGCGACTCGCGGACGTCGCTGAACACCGCGTTGACCTGATCGGCGGTCGGGGCCGCTTGGGTCAGGATGCTTTGCACGTGCTGGTCGTTTTCCGCGCTCTGCGCCGCCAGCGTGTTCAGATTGTGCGACCAGCGCTCGATCGAATCACCCGAGTTAACCTGGCTGTCGATGATCGGCCCGGAGTTTTGGATGATGTCGTTGATATCGGCGATGTTGGTCTTGAAGTCGCCGGCGATCGCCTGCGTCGCATCGACCAGTCGTTGCAGCGCGGGGCCCAATCCGCCTACCGCTTGGGCTGTTTCGTCGAGCAGCGAGGCGATCTTGTCTTTGGGCAGCACGGCCAGCCCGCGGTTGGCGGCGTCCAGCGCCGGCCCGATCTCCGTGGGCACGGTTCCATTGGTGATCGTCTGTCCCGGCGAGAAGTATTGCCTCGGGTTGCCTGCCGACACCAAGTCCAGATATTGCTCACCGACCGCCGACACCGAATGCACGTTCGCCGACGCGTCAATCGGGATCTTGTAGCTGTTGCCGATGCTCATGGTCACCTGCGCGCCCATTGCGGTCGGCTCGACGGCGGTGACCGTGCCAATGGTTTCACCGCGATAAGTCACGTTGGCCGTCTTGTACAGACCGCCCGACACGGGCAGGTCCGCCTTCAGCGTGTACTGGCCAATCCCTGCCGCAGTGGGAATCCGCAAGTAGTACCAGCCCAGCGCGACCGCGGTGATCACGGTCAGAATGCCGAACATGATCAGCTGGCGCCAGATGAAGCGGGTCAGCATTGCCTATCCGCCCTTTCGACCAGCGGTCCGCCCGGGGCGTCGTTAGGGTTCGGCGTGTATCGGACGTCGGGGATCATCGTTTCGGGGTCGCGACCCCACGATTGCTCAAGCGCGCGCAGCGCTCCGGAGAACCCGGTCCCGGTGAGGATCGCGTTGTCGACGGCGCTAAGCGTCAGGTCGAGCGTCAACGACAGGTTGAAGTAGTCGCCGCGGAACGACTTCGGCACTGCGTCGATGTCGAACGGTCGGACGACGATCAGCTTGAGTGCGCGGATCAGATACGGGGAGGCACGGCCGAGTTCGCGCAACGGGCACTGCAGCGACAGCAGGTCCTGGTGGAGGTCGCTCCGCGAGGCGGACAGGTATTGGTCGGCAACCTGGCTGAGCCGTCCTGTCGCGTCAACCGCGTTGATCAGAAGGTTCTGTTTGTCGGCGAAATGTTTGATCAGTGGCGGGAATTCGGTGAGGACCCGCTCCAGGACATCCGAACGGGGACCCACGTACGCCAACAGCCGGTTGGTGGAATCGATGGCTCGAGTGATGTCATCGCGCTGCTCGTCGAGTCGGGCGGTGAAGGTGTCCAGCTTGCCGAGGAAGGCATGGATCTGGTCGGCGCGCCCGTTCAGGATGTTGTAGACCTCGTTCTGCAGCACTTCGAGGTTCGGGATGCCACCGCCACGCAAGATCAGGGCGAGACTGGCCAGCGTCTGCTCGGTCGTGGGGTAAGCGGACGAATTTTTCAGCGGGATGGTGTCGCCGTCCTTCAGCAGCTCTGGAGACGGGTTGGGTGGCAAGGCCAGTTCCACATGCTGAGAACCCAGAAGGCTTGTCTGCCCGATCTTGGCGGTCGCGTTTTTGGGTAACTTGACGTTCTTGTCCAGCCGTAGCCTCAGCGTGGCGACCCAGTTCTTCAGTTCGATCGTGCGCACCGTGCCGACAAAGACATCGGCCACCCGCACCCGGCTGTTGGTGTTCAGGGCCAGCGTGTCGGGCATCTGCACGTAGACGGTGTAGGAGCCGCGCCCGGAGCCCGGGCCACCGGGCATCGGCACATTCGCGATTCCGTGCCACTTCGCGCACGACGTCAGCGCGACGGCAGCCCCTAGTAGAGCCAGCCCCTGCCAGGCTCGATATCGGACACGAGCGCCCTTCGCCCGCACCGCACTCATCGCGCGCCTCACGAGCCCGGTCCTGTCGACGCGGCCACCTCCGCGGGTGGCGGTGGTCCTGCAGGCGCGGGGGTCGGGGCGACCGGTCCCGGGACCACACCCGGTGCCGGTGGCGGTGGCGGGATCGGCACCTGCGGCGGGTTCTGCCCGACGACGGGCGCTATCGGGTTCTCGTCGTACGCATTCGGCGGTCCCGGCGGGGTCTGCAGCCCTGACGGCGGAGGGCCGACGTCCGGGCCGCCCATCAGTTCGGCCAGAGATTCGGGAGTCAGCAGGCCCCCCGTGATCGGCCCCACCTGTGTGCCTTGCATCCCCGGCGCGACAACCCAGCCGGGCTGGGTGTTGCGGTGCGACAACGGGGTGTCGGGCACCCAGATCCCGGGCACTGTGGTGTCCTTGTACCCGTTCGGCGGGTGCAGGCGGGGCTCGGAGTAGGCGACTTCCTTGGGTAGCGTCTCGGCGGTGCTGAACACGTTCAGCCCGAACGGCAGGTAGTTGAACTTGATCGCGTCGAGAATCGGCGCCAGGTATTGCGCGCACAGTTCGGCGGATTCTTGATAGCCCAGCCGGCTGCCGGCCTGAATCATGCTGCAGACGAACTGCATTGGGTTCGTGAAGTTCGGGATTGCCGGGATGGACATGACCGCGCCGTGCGACGGGTGGTAAATCTGGCTAATGTTCGTCTCCAGCGTCGGCACGAGGTGCAGGGCGGTCTCCAAACCATTCAGCGGCTCGGGTTGGACCAGCGTGGTGGTCAGGGTGGCGAGGTTGTCGATGTCGTGCGCGAGCACCTCGCGGTTCTTGGCCAGGAACGGGCGCAGTGTGGAGAGCAGGCTGTCGAACTGCTGTATTGCGTTGGCCAGGTCCCGATCAGAGCCGGTCAAGCTGTCGGTGAACTGGGCCAGGTTCTTGTTCACCGCGACGAATTGCTGGTCGTCTTTGTGCAGGGCGTTGACGAACAGCGCCAGGCTGTGCGCCACCGCGAAGAAGTCGCCACGGCCCTCGTTCAGTGCGGTCAACGCTTGCGACAGGCCGTTCAGCGTGGTGTTGATCTGCTTGCCCTTGCCGGCCAGCCCGTCGGCGAAAGCCTCGATGAGGTCACCGAAAGGGCCTTTGGGCTGCTCGGGCGTCGGGCCTAGTTTCTTGATGATGTTGGCGACGCTCTCGCGCAGTTGGTCGAACTCCGTCGGCACTTGCGTGCGCTCGATGGGGATCACCGCGTTATCGGCCATCACCGGGCCACCTTTGTAGGGTGGCTCCAACTGAATGCTCCGCGACGCCACCACGGTGGGGTTCACGATCACAGCGGACGCGTTGGCGGGCACCTTGTATTTGTTGTTGTAGTGAAACGTCACCTTCATCTTGTCGCCGGCCGGCTCGATCTTGTCGACTGAACCCACGCGAACGCCCATGATTTGGACTTTGTCCCCGGAATAGAGCGCGTTAGCCGCTGGGAAGTAAGCGATTACGGTGTTGTTGGTCAATTTCTGGTAGAGCCGCCAGCCGAGGAACCCGGCGACGAGGGCCAGCAAGACCACCAGAGCTCCGATGACCCTCCGGAGCCGCAAGCGGCGGATAGCGAAGTTGGTGCTCAATTCTGGTTACCTCCCATCACACCGCTCGTGCCGCCGGGGTTGATGAACGGAGCCGGCAGCTGCTGCCCGGGTCCCGGCGGTGCGGGTGGCCCCTGCGGCAGTCCTGGCGCGAACGTCGATGGTGGCGGGGTGGGCCGGCGGGTTGCAGGTTCTCGGTGCGCGCTCCCGGCGGTGCTTGGGTAGGCAGCGGCACCGGTGTGCCCGGGAGGTCCGGAGGCGGCTCGCCGGGCCGCCCGGCGATCGGGATCCCCGGTGTCGGTGGCAGCCCGTTCGGGTTCGGCGGTGACGTCTGCACGTCGATTGGTGCCGGGAAACTGCCGCCGAACGGTCCGACGTCTACGCCCGCGCACGGCAACGGGTTCCACGGCCGCGGTAGCGCGTCGGGCGCCGGCGTGTACGAACACGCTGTTCCGGGTGGGACGGCCGGTCCCGGATGATCCGGGGTGCCTTCCAGCGCCGGAGGTGCGGGCGGCGGCGCGCCGTTGGGGAACCGGGTGCCGTTGGGGTCGGGCCAGCGGAACTCGGGCAGCCCGGCGCTGCGCCAGAAGTTTTCCGGGTCGATACCACGTTTCTTGAAGGCGGCGTCGACAAACGGCTGCAAGATCCAGTACGGCAGCAGATTGGACAGGACTATCTTGAAGTACGGTCCTGACGCGACGGATTCCCCTAGCGATGCGGCGAATTGGCTGACATACGTGAGGGTTTGAGCCAGGTCGTCTTTGCGTGCCACCAGCACGTCGCTGAGGGCATGCAACTGCTCCAGCACAGGATTGAGGTTCGGGTTGTCGTTGATGAACCCCTGCACCTGGGCCGAGAAGGCGGAAATGTTTGCCAGCAGGGCGTCGATGGCCCGTCCACGTTCGTTGAACGCGGCCAGCAGCGTCTTCGCGTTGACCAACAACCGGTTGATTTGTTCGCTGCGGTCACCGAGCACGCTGGCTACCTGGTGGGCCTGAGCGAGCAGGTGCTTGATCTGTTCGTCGCGTTTGCCGATGGTGTCGGAGAATTTGGCCAAACCGTCGAGGGCGGGGCTCAGGTGCGGGTAGGTCTGATCGATGGTCTGCGACAAGACGTTCAGCGACCGCTTGACGCTGTCGATGTCCCAGCCCGTGGCGGCCTTGGTGACATCGAAGACCGCGTCGTAGAGCTGATAGGGGGTAGTGCTTTGGCCCAGCGGCAACACACCCCCGGGGCGCAACGTCTGGGTTCCCCGCGGCTCGATCTCGAGCACCTTCTTACCCAGGATGGTGTCGGTCTTGATCGCGAGCCGGCTCTCGGTGCCGATGGTGTTGCTGCCGATCGAGAACTTGATCACGACGTGGTCGCCGTCGATGTCGAGCGTCTGCACCGAGCCGACATTCACGCCGGAGATGCGCACCTTGTCGTTCTTGTTCAGTTGACCGGTGTCGGTGAACTGCCCGTAGTAGCTGGGACTGGCAAACAGCATCGGGACACTGGTGAAGCTTTGGCCGACGGCGAGGCCGAGCACCAGCACGGTGATGCCCATAAGCCCGACACGGCCGCGGTTGAATTCCGTCAGTGTTCTCATTGCGGCGTGCACCTGCCCGTGGGCTGCTGCCAGAGCCTGACCGTGCGGACTGGGCCGCCCGGCTGCAGTCCGTTCCATTTGATCGTGAGGTCGCAGACGTAGAAGTTCACCCAGTCTCCGTAGAGGCCGATGCTGCGTCCGATCAGGTTGAGCGTGGTCGGCGTCTTGTGGATCAGATCGCTGAGCTGATCGCTTTGGTCGATGAGCGGCTGCTGAAGCGCCTGCAGGTAGTTGATCTCCTTGTGCAGCAAAGCGCGGTTGTCCGCCAGCAGCCCGGCCACCGTTCCAGCGGCGTTGCTGATGTTGGCGGTGCCGGCGGCCAGCGGATCGGCGTGGTTGCGCAGCCCGGTGATCAATTTCTCGAAGTTGTCGACGGTCTGGTCGAATTCCTTGCGATGCCTAACCGTGGTGTCCAGCACGACGTTCAGGTTCTTGACCACCTCGCCGATCGCCTGGTCGCGTTCAGCGAGCTGCGCGGTCAGCTGCGCGGTCTGGTCGAGGATGTCGTTGATGGTGCCGCCCTGACCCTGAAACACGGTGATGATGGCCGACGCGATGGTGTTGACCTTTTCCGGATCGAGCGCCCGGAACAGCGGCTTGAAACCACCGATCAGGGCGTCGAGATCCAGCGCCGGTGAAGTTCGAGACAGCGGGATCAATCCGCCCGCCGGCAGGACCCGGTCAGCACCCTCACCCTCGCCGCGTTTGAGCTCCAGGTAGCGGTCGGCGAACAGGTCGAGATAGCGGATCTGCGCGGTCGTCGACTGATAGAGCGGTATCGAGCGGTCGACAGCGAAGTCCACCCGTACCCGCGTGCCGTCGCCGACCAGCCGCACCTTTTTGACCTTGCCGATCTCCACTCCGGAGGCGCGGACGAACTGGCCGTCCTTCAGCCCGCTGGCGTTGCTGAACTCCGCGGAGTAGCTGTTGGTGCGGTTGAAGCGCATCTGAGCGAACACCACGACGATCGACACGGTGATCAGCAGCAGCACCAACGAGACGATGCCGAGCTTGATAGCGGAGCCGGTGATTTTCATGGGTTGATCGTGTTGTCCCCGACCTGGCGGCCCCACACATACTCGATTGCGTACGGTGAGCCGGTGTCCAGGTGGTTGTACGGCGCGAGGCTGGCGCCGGTGTCCACCACCAGGGTCGGCGCCGGCCACAGATCATGGGTGATGGTCTGCCAGCAACCCGGCGCACCCCCCGGGCCGCCGCGAGCGTTCACCCGCGGCAGATTGTCCGGATACACATAGGGATTCGGCGCCCCGCCTACCAGTCCGGCCAGACCTAGCAGCCCCAGTGTGGCCGCTGTGCCGGCCAACCCTGGGAGGGTCAGTATGCCGCCCAACCCTGACGTCAGCTCGGTCATGGTTTTCAGCGCGTAGCCGTTGCCGCCGCCAATCGTGCTGTTGGCCGCGGGTTCTTCGTCGTAGTAGTTGCGGATCGTGCAGAAGATTTCGGGACTGTAGGTGTCGAGCAGCTGGGCAGTGGGTACCAGATCGGCGACCCCCCGCTGCAGGTAGGGCCCGCCTCGCCGGAAGATGTCTTCGCCGGTGTTGCCCAACCCGGCCGCGGCCAACAACGCGGCGTCCAGGTCGGCTTCCTGCCGGTGCAGCGTGCGCGCCGTGATCACCGCGTTGTTGAGGGCGTCGAACAGATCCGGTGCGGCATTGGCGTAGGTGTCGCCCAGGGCCGCCAGTTGCTGAATGTCGTGTCGGATCTGTGGCATTTGCGGATTGATGTCGTCGAGGATGGCGTTGCCGTTGACGATCGACTGCCCGAACTTGTCGCCCAACCCGGTCAGTGCCTGCGCGGCCGCAGCCAGCGTCAGGTTCACCTTGACCGGATCCACCTTTTCCGCGATCGAGGTAAGCGTCTCGAACAACGAATTGAACTCGGTCGTCACCGACCTCGCGTCAATCACATGCTGCGGGGTGATGCGTTGCGGTGTAGGGTTTTTCGGCGAGGTGAACGACACATACTTGTTGCCGAACACCGTGGTCGCCTTGATATTGGCGTCCACGTTGGCCGGAATCAGCGTGATGTACCTCGGATTCACGTCCAAGACGAACTTGGCTGCCGGTATGCCGTCACGCGCGACCTCCGAAATGCTGGCCACCCGGCCGATTTCCACGCCGTTGTAGGTGACCTTCGACCCCGGATCCATCACCAAACCGGACCGGGGAGCCACCATCGTCAAGCGAGTCGTCGGCGTGAGCTGACCCCGAAACTGCAACCACACGAACGCCAACACCGCCGCAGCCACCACCAAGAACACCGCAGCCGTCGTCTTGTACGGCGGGATCCGTGGCGGGTGCTCCTTCACCGGGGTCGTCATGGCGGCTACACGGTGAGGTTGAAGTTCGGGTTTTTGCCGTAGACCGCCATCGCGGTCAGTACGACCACGAGAACGATCGTGATCAACGACAGCCGCATCGAGCGGCCGACCGCTTCACCGACGCCGACCGGCCCACCCCGGGCTGTGTAGCCGTAGTAGCAGTGGGTGGTCATCACGACCACCGCAACCAGGATCACCTCCGCGAACGACCAGCCCACGTCGTTGAGGCGTAGGAAGGTGTGGAAGTAGTGGTTGTACGTGCCGATGGACTGCCCGTAGAACAAAACCGTGGTGACCTGCTGGGACAGGAAAGCCAGGGTGAGCGCCAACCCGTAGAGCGGGATGATGACGACCAGACCCGCCACCACCCGGGTGGACGCCAGGAAGGCGACCGACCGGATACTCATCACCTCCAGCGCATCGATCTCCTCGCTGATGCGCATGGCGCCCAGTTCGGCAGTAGCGCCGGCGCCGACCGTGGCGGCCAGCGCCTGACCGGCGGCCACCGGCGCCACAAACCGCACATTGACCAGTGCGGCCAAAAATCCGGTGAATGCCTCGACACCGATGTTGCCCAGCGTCGCGTAGCCCTGGATGGCGACCAGTGAGCCCGCGGACAGGGTGATGAATCCGACGATGGCGGCGGTGCCACCGACTACGGCCATCGCGCCGGTACCCATCCCCATCTGGGCCACCATCCGCAGCATCTCTCTGCGGTAGCGGTGCAAGGCGAAGGGGATCTGCCCGACTGCGGTCAGTGCGAACCAGACCAACTGCCCGATCTCGACCAGTAGCCGACGCGGGGCGTCCCCGTATCGACTGAGGGTGGCCCGCGGGAAGCGGACACGCACTGCGGCAGGCGCTGTAGTCGCAGCCATTTCAGCGCCCCGTCCCGAACCGGACACCGATGGTGGTCAGCGCCGCGTTGACCGCGAACAGCGCGATGAAACACAACACCACTGTCTCGTTGACGGCAGTGCCCAGGCCTTTGGATCCGCCGCGGACGATCAGCCCGCGGTAACAGCCGACCAGGCCGGCGATCAGCCCGAACGTCGCGGCCTTGACAAACGCGATCACCACCTCGGGTAGGCCGGTGAGCGCTGTCAACGTCGAGAGGTAGGCACCGCTCGAGACGTTCTGCAGGTACACGCTGAAGAGGTAGCCGCCCACCAGGCCGACGGCGACCACGAGGCTGTTGAGCAGCACCGCGACGGCTGTTGAGGCCACGACGCGCGGCACCACCAGCCGGTGGATCGGGTCGATGCCGAGCACCTCGAGCGCGTCGATTTCCTCCCGGATGGTGCGCGCGCCGAGGTCGGCACAGATGGCGGTGCCCCCGGCGCCGGCGACGACCAGCACCGTCACGATCGGGCCGAGCTGGGTGACCGCGCCGATCGCGGCACCAGCACCGGAGACGTCGGCGGCGCCGATCTCGGCCAGCAGGAGGTTGAGCGTGAAGATGAGTAGCACGGTTTCCGGGATGGACACCGCGATGGTGGGCAGCAGCGATACCCGCATGAGGAACCAGCCGATCCAGATGAACTCGCGCCATTCGAACGGCCGCCTCAGCGCTTTGCCGGTCAGCACACACATTCGGAAGAACCCGCCCGCGACTTCGGTCCCTGGTCGGATCCTGTCGACCACTTTGCCGGAAATCACGTTCGAGGTAGTCATCGGTGCGTCCCCCGACGTAACCACGCTGGGCGCGTCGCAACCGCAGCACTTGTCCCTATCGACGTCGTCATGACCGCACCCTCATGACGAAACCGGGCGCCGGCGGGTGGTCGGGATTCCGATTCGTAAGCTCTTTCGCAGCGTGACAATGCTGCGAAAAGCGATCCGCTAGAACGCACTTCGAACTTTGTGGGATCGACGATTTCCGACCTCTCCGCCCCAAGTTGCGGCGCAACGGTTCTTGGTGTGGCCCGCGTCGTCGCGCATCACCTCGTTCCCGACGCCGGTCGACCACGTGATCCTCCCAACCGGCAGTCTCGGTTCCTGCCCACCGGCTCCGTGTCGCCCTCGTTTGCGCCACGCAGCAACTATGGCACTTGACCGTACGTTCAGTCAATAAATGATGCCGCCTAAACTCCACTACGGGCGGGCCACCCAGATACATCTCGCGCGGTCCGCGATCCACCTGATCGTTACCAGGCCCTTACGCTTCCTCAACATGGCTGGCGCGCGGGTTGATCGGTATCTTCTCGCCTGGTCGCGCTGAGAATCGGTTACGGCTAATTACCATCCCGCGCAAAGCATTCCGTCACTATGCGGTCACTCTGGCGCACCCGTTACCGCGGCAAGGCATTCGCGCACTACCGAGACGACGTCAGCAGAAGGGTTCGCCCACTTGCTAAGCCCCAGGCGGTCGAGTAGCAGTCCGCCGAGGAAAACGTCGACGAACGCGGCCCCCACTTGTTCGGGTGTCCGGGAATCGGCCGGGCCGAACCATACCCACGTCCACTCCAGCGATCCCCACAGCTGCAGTGCCGCCAGTTCGACATCCACGTTTCTGAACACACCACTTTTTATCCCGTTGCGGATCTCATCAATCGCGAGCGCTTGCAATTGATGGCGCAACTTTCGCACTTGTTGCATCGTCGGGTCATCGGATAACTGAACCACCTCGCGCTGGCTTGCCACCGTCGCATTGCGGGCGATTACGTGTAGCAGTGCGGAGGTGTAAATGATTGCGGCAATGCGTTCGTGCGGCGCGGCCAGGCGATCCCATACCATCCGCAGCACATCGAGCTGGCGGGTCAGGTGGTTTTCTTCAAGCTCCTGCAACATCTGCGCTTTCGTTCCGAAGTGATGAACGATGGTGCCCTTAGACATGCCAAGCTCATCGGCGATGTCGCCAAGATTGGTTCTGTCGTAGCCACGTTCGGCGACATACCGGACAAACGCGTCGAGAATCTCGCTGCGTCTACCACGCGATCTGGGCATCTGCAATCCTTCGCCGTAGACTAACCGTACGTGCGGTCTATCATAGCCCTCGCGACGTCAGCATCCCAGGCGGCACAACCGGCAGGTGGGGGGACAGATACAAGCTTTGCCGCCTGCCCGCGCCGGCCTTAGTCGTGACGCGCCCGGTCGGAATCTCGAAGAACGCTTGCTCGCTGTGCTCAACTAGCAGTGCGGCGGCGATCAACTGCCGGAGCGTCCGGCGCAGTTACGACGTACATGTTCGCACCAGGTGCTGACTTGATTTCACCGGCGGTGTACACGGTCATGAGTTCTCTGCCATCACTATCGACAACGCACACATACGTGTCGGTCTTAGCGTCATAGTCGAAGCTGTCCCAAGCCAATACGAACGCTAAGCAGTTGCCGTCGCGGTCCGCGACGACGAGTTTGTGCACACCCGACTCCTTTAATATCTCGGCATCCTGCGCGCGACGCTGAGGGACCTGGTTGTTGTGGACCGTTAGGGTGTTTGACATCTGTGTACTCCCTTAGCGAGGTGTGGTCCGGGCGCTCAAGTAACCCCGAACCTAATGGATAGTTTCTCTCCAAATACCGCTTCTGACCAGGGCGTTACGGCCCGTCTCAAGAGGTCGTAAGTCGCTCAGCAAAGAGACCGTCACTCGGAGGGCGATTTGCACGACGCGGTGCACATCGGTCACTCCACGGGCGGTGCGAAAGTGGTGCGCTAGTTTCCGCGCGGCAAGGTGACTGCGCAAACCAAGGCTTAGCGCCGACGTGCTGGGGTTCATCCGGTCGTAGCTGCGGGATCGACCGACCGCATCGAGCGCGCTTATCCTTTCGGGCTGTTCGCGCGGAGGTGATCTAGCGTGAAACGGCGCCAACCGAGAATGCGACCCTGCGCCCCACGCCGCCATCATCACCGAACGCACCCGGATCAGTCCACCGCAGCTGTGCAGTACCAGTCACATGCAGAGCGGCGCCGGTCGCGAAATCGATGAACAGCAAAGCAGCCTCATCGTCGACCGCCAAGTTGCCAAAGCTGTTGAACATGTTGTTCCCCGGGTAATCCGGCCACCATAGGTGGCCGGGGGAGTCGACCCGGACAAACCCGGATGACCCTCCCCGGTGGGACGCGTCGCTGCCTCGTGTGGGATGGGTGGTGCCCAGGAAGAAGGTGTCGGACGCTGCGATCATCGCCTGATCGGCCGGGGCCAAGAACGTTGCGCGGTTCGCGCGTATCGACGGCGCGACCGCGAAAGCACCGACATTGATGGAGCGGCGGTGAATGTACTTAGGGCAATTTCCATATGACTGCTCAACGCGGACGGTCATACCCGCGCTGTCTGCACCGAGGAGAGTGCCGTTGATCCGCACTCTGCGGCGGGTCGCGAAGTCGATGGCGATCAGTCCGACCTGTTGGCCAACCGGGATCTCGTGAAGGGGATCACCAGCACGGGGCATGGTCGACACGTGCAAGACCTCGTCTTGTGCGTGCAGGAAACCCGGGGGCGCGGCCAACGGCGATATCCACAGGACACTGTCGCGGTCGCGTCCGCTCAGTGCGGCGAACCGCTGTGACGCGAGGAATCCTGTAGCGCCTGCGGACAGGCGCGCCGAGTCGAGCATCCTCTCGAGCCGCTTGGCGTCGGCTTCCACGCCGGCTCGGCGCTGTGTCGCGATCTCTCCCTCGTGAAATCCCGTTGCGGTCACGTGAGCGTCCTTCCCGACTGCACAGCTACGGCTTGCAACAACGACACCGCCGCGAATCTTCCTACCGGTACGCGCGAGACCGAAGGCTTGCAACACCGAGGACGACAGTGGGCGGTACTGGGGCATGCGGCCCAGTTGTGCAACTCCGGTTGAACCAGTCAGAAAATCGTTCGCCAAGAACACTGCTTTCGATGTGGTCGCCGAGCCTAATCGGCGCTCGGACGACAGTTCAGTCACTTTGCAGGAAGCTCCGACGTGCCGCAGTTCATCCGGTCCTGGCCGCAGCGTCAACTGACCGCCGGCTGACCTTCGTCGGTCGAAGCGCGACCAGAATCACTCCGACGGCAAAGATCAGCGCGGTCACCCACGGATAGTGGCCATATGGAGCGAAGCCTTCCGCGGCAACAAACGCCAGGCCATACGCCGCCATAGCGGCACCGGCCAGCATGACCGGCTCGCCCCACCGATCCGGAAGCGGTATACCGAACGTCGGAAGCGGAGCGGCGAAAAGCCGCCGTCCCCACCACAGCAGCACCAGCTCGACCGCTGTCACGACGCCGAGGACGACCACCCATTCCAGCCGTGCGAGCCACCAGTCCGCGGTGCCTTCGGTCGGTTGCGGCAACAGTCCGGCCGGGTAGCCAACGACCGCAACGATCACGACGGGAATCATGTGCCACAGGTAAAGCGCCATCACGTTGTTATTGGCGATGGACAGCACCCGCCGGACAAGGCCGGCGCGCAACGCGCGGTTGAGCGCGGGCGCGAGTGCCATCGCTGTGCCGGTCTGTGCGCATGCAAACGCCAACAGGGCCACGGTTGGCGGCGTCGTATTGTCAATGGTCTGGCCGGGAACGCCGATCATGCTCACCGGATAGAATCTCAGCCAAATCAGGAGCGCCAGCGCAACCGCCGACCCGGCGGCGAGCAGCGCAGCTCTGCGAGTGGCCAATAGCCCAGCGTGCCAGGCGATTCCGAGCTGGTAGAGCGCCCCCCAGCACAGCAGATAGTTCAGCCAGCCCAGGTATGGTACGTGACCGCCGATCGAGACGGCGTCCACCACCGCGACTCCCACGGCGAGCGCCGCCGGCACTAAAAGTCCCCAACGACGTTGTGCGGCAATCGCAATCGGCGTCAGCGAAACCACCACCAGGTACACGGCGAGAAACCACAAATGCATTGCCACCGCCCAACCCGCGTACTCCAGCACGGAACCGGCCACGTGGTTGGCGTCCGACACCACCACAATTACCGACACCAGCGCGGCGTATATCGCAGTCGGCCCCAGAACTCGGGCCAGTCGATGCCGAAGCCAGGTCGGGCGGGGCACACCGTCGGTGTCGTGCCAATGCGTCCACGACACTGCGCCGGCGTATCCGGCCGCCAGAAAGAACGCCGGGACCGCCTGGAATGGCCAGGTCAGCCACTGAGTCCAAGGCAGGTCGACGAGTGGGTTCTGCCGGCCGAAATGTCCGTCGTGATAGGTCACCGATCCGGCCAGCCAGTGCCCGAGCACAATCAGGACTACGCCGGAGACCCGGTAGAAATCCACCGCCAGATTGCGTGCCGGCCCTCCGGCGTTTGCGCGGTCCATCAGATCGGGGGAAGCTCGACGCGGTGCACAGCGCCACGGTACCCGTCTGGCTCTCGGCAACGCCTCGCCGAATCGCACCCAGGACAGGAGACACGCCATGAAACAGGCTCATCTTGCCGATCTACAGGTCGGACGCCTCGGACTCGGCGCGATGGGCATGTCTGTGGCCTACGCCGGCGCGGGCAGCGACGACGCCGAATCCATTCGCACCATTCATAGAGCCATCGATCTCGGCGTCACGCTGATCGACACGGCCGAGGTCTACGGCCCTTACCTCAACGAAGAACTCGTCGCACGCGCGCTACCGGGCCGGCGAGATCAGGTCGTGCTGGCAACCAAATTCGGCCTGATCTCCCACACGGGTCGCGGCGGTCTCGACAGCAGCCCCGCCAGTATCCGCGTAGCGGTGGATGGTTCCCTGCAAAGGCTGGGGACCGACCACATTGACCTGTACTACCAACACCGCCTCGATCGCGGCACCCCGATTGAAGACACGATCGGCGCGTTGGCCGAGCTGGTGGCCACCGGGAAGATCCGGCACATCGGACTTTCCGAAGTTGGCGTGAACACCATCCGGCGTGCGCACACCGTGCATCCCATCACCGCGGTGCAATCCGAATATTCGCTGTGGACCCGTGACCCTGAAGATGGAGTACTAGACGTGCTGCGTGAACTGGGCATCGGGTTCGTCGCCTACTCGCCGCTGGGCCGTGGCTTCCTCGCCGGCGCGATCCGCTCCACCCAGGAGCTGCCCGACAGCGACTACCGCAAGACCAACCCACGATTCTTCGACGAGAACTTCCAGCACAATCTCACGAGCGCCGACGAGCTGCGTGACATCAGCGCCGCCGTCGGCGCCACTCCGGCTCAAGTCGCATTGGCCTGGCTGCTGGCGAAAGGCTCTGACATCGTGCCCATCCCGGGAACCAAACGCGTGGCCCGCCTCGAGGAAAACGTCGCTGCCGACACCGTCAAACTCACCCCCGATCACGTGACCAGACTGGACCGAATCACCCCAGCCGTCGGCGGACACCACGCCGAAGCCCAAATGGGATGGATCGACCGCTGAGGCGGACGGAGATGCGCCCGATGGGTAACAAGAAACTGGTAATCGGCGCAAGTGGTTTCTTAGGGTCACATGTCACGCGGCAGCTTGTTGCCACTGGCGCGGATGTGCGAGTCATGCTGCGCCGCACCAGTTCCACCAAAGGAATCGACGATCTCGAAGTCGAGCGCTGTTACGGCGACGTCTTCGATGACGACGCACTGCGCGCGGCCATGAAGGGCTGCGACGTCGTCTACTACTGCGTCGTGGATGCGCGGATGTGGCTGCGCGATCCGGAGCCGTTGTTCAGGACGAATGTCGAAGGGCTGCGGCATGTTCTTGACGCGGCCCTGGAGGCCGATCTGAAGAAGTTCGTGTTCACCAGCACCGCAGGCACTTTGGCCATCAGCGACAGCCGGGTGGTCACTGAAGATGACCTGCACAACTGGGATCAAGGCGGCGCGTACATCGAAGCTCGGGTGGCTGCCGAAAAAATGCTGATGTCGTACGCGCGTGACAGCGGGCTGCCCGCTGTCACAATGTGCGCGTCCACCACCTATGGACCCGGCGATTGGGCACCGACCCCACATGGCTCCCTGATCGCCCTTGTCGCCACCGGGCGTTTTCCGTTCTACTTCGGCTACTCGGCCGAGGTGGTGGGCATCGAAGACGCAGCCAAGGCAATGCTTCTCGCGGCAGAGCACGGACGAAACGGTGAACGTTACATCGTCTCCGACCGGTACATGAGTATTCGCGATCTGCACCGCATCGCCGCCACCGCCGTTGGCAGACGGCCACCCCGGATCGGCATCCCGATGCCAGTGCTCCGTGCCGGGGCGCGTGTCAACGACATTGTGGCGCGACTGCTGCGTCGCGACCTCCCATTCGCGTACGTCGGAATGCGAATGGCCGAACTGATGTCTCCTCTCGACCACACCAAGGCCGGGCGCGAACTCGGATGGACACCTGAACCCGTCGAAGACTCGATTCGCAAAGCCGCCGTCTTTTTCGCTTCGCGAGGCTAGTCGCGTTATCGCTCCATCAGCCGGCTGGCGAGCCTTGCAGCTGCCCTCCGGACCCGGTCGGAGATATAGAGCGAGAACAGGGGAGTGGCGATGTCCTCTCGCAGCCGAGTTAGCTTGGAGCTCTTGATGAACCACTTCCCGGCAATGTCTTCGTAGGTTTCGTGGTAGTGACCGTAGCCCACCAAGGTCACACCGGGCCCGAACCGGACGACATCTTGCAGCGCCCACACACCGCGCGCCGTCGTCGCCGACGTGAGTTCGATCTCCGGCGCGTGCACCTGATGCACCGTTGCCTGCGATCGTCGTCCAATGTTATTGCGGGTGAACGCCACAAAGTCGTCGGCGCCGATGATCAGCTTGCCGCCGGCTTCTGTGGTGTCGCTGACGAAGTCGTCGGTAAAAATCGACCGCCACGCCGCCCAGTCCTTGGCGTCGAGGTAGCGACAGTAGCGGGCTTTGAGCTGCTTGATGGATTCGATGGCCAGCGTCGTGGCAGCGTCGTCGTCAGCGATCACTTCGTTCGTGGGCTCTGTCATTGCAGCTCGATTCCGGTCGGCCGGCGCTTCGTCAAGACACGGTAAGCGTGGCACAGACATGCACCGCTGATGCCATTAGCCCTTGAAGTAAACGATTTGGTGGGAGGTAGCCAGCAGTGCGCCGTCGCGAGTCCACAGCTGTGCGCCCTGGTCGAAGTAGCCACCGGAGAATCGGTTGGCGTGAGCGGTACCTAAGATGTAGTCACCGCCCAGGGCGTCAAGCTGCCGCTGATCGGCATGGAAGTACGTCGTCAACGAGATGGTCCCGGACGGGACGAATCCGCCGCGGCGCAAGAACACTCGCGGGTAGAAGATGTCACACAGGGCGGCCAGGGCCGGGTAGTCGACGGGGCGTCGTGCGCTGTCGCGCGCCCACAGCGTGCTCGTCGATGACCGGTCGGGTGGTGCGCCTTCGCCGGGGAAGGCGCCCACAACGAACCGCATGTCGTAGCGGGGTCCCCAGACGATGAAGTCGGGCGGACCGCCGGCAATCAGCTGCTCTGGCGGCGGCGCGGTCGGGGGGCGGGCTTCGGTATTGGCCCAGGTGTCGCGGCGGATCCCGAATACCGCGGTCGCTGTGGTTTTGATTTCACCGCCCTGACTGAGTTCGAGGATCCAGTGTTGGTTGGTGCGGTTGGTTCGCGGGGCGCGCAGCGAGATGTCGAAGTCGCCGTCGCCGATGGGTGCCGCAAAGTTGACGGTCAGTGCCAGTGGCTCACCGATGCGATCGGGGTGCGTCTCGATGGCACGCACCAGGACGGCGGCGGTGATCCCGCCGAACGGGCCGACCATGTTGGCCCACTCCGGATGGGTCTGGCCCCGCCGGACATTTCCGTCGACGACGTCGAGGTGGATGGCGTTGTCGAACGGGTGTCCCGGGGTCATGCCGATTCCTTCGTTGGCGTTCATCGAGTGCCGCGAGGCGAACTCCACGGATGGGTCGCTGACTCTCGGGCGGCGACCCATAACATCATGCTCACGCTGTGATCGCACAGCGAGGAGGGTGTAGCGCATGAGCGTTCCGGACCGGCAGCGGGTCAAGGTGATGACGGGTCCCGGTGCAGCCGTGCAGACCGTGGAGAGGTTCGTCGACCAACCCGGTGCCGGGCAGGTGCTGATCAAGGTCACCGCGTCGAGCCTCAACTTTCACGACAACGTCAACCTGATGGGCCTGCTCCCTGGGCCCTGGCCGCGCGTGCCGATGAGCGACGGTGCCGGCGAGGTGGTGGCGGTCGGTGCGGGTGTCGATGGGCTGCAGGTTGGCCAGCGCGTCATGGGGGCGTTTCACCCCGGCTGGCTCGATGGGCCGCCGACGCCCGAAGCCAAGCGGCAGCTGCCCGGTGACAGCTGCGACGGATGGCTGCAGCAGTACCGTGTCGCCGACGTCGCCGGCCTGGTTCGTACGCCCGATCACCTCAGCGATGTCGAAGCCGCGACGATTCCCTGTGCCGGCGTGACGGCGTGGAGTGCCCTGGTGGAAGCCGACATCGGCAAAGGTGATGTCGTGGTCGCGCAGGGAACTGGCGGGGTATCCCTGTTCACCGTGCAACTTGCCAGGGCGCTGGGCGCCACCGTGATCTTGACGTCGTCGTCCGACGACAAGCTCGAGGTCGGATCAGATTTGGGCGCAACGCATCTCATCAACTACCGCACCACGCCAGAGTGGGAGACGGAGGTGAAGCGGCTGACCGCCGGCCGGGGTGCCGACCTGGTCGTCGATGTCGGGGGGCCGGCAACACTGGCGCACTCGCTGCACGCGACACGGATGGGGGGCACGGTGGCGGTAATCGGCGTGCTCAGTGGATTCGACATGGTGCCCATCGCGGTCGCCGAGGTCATGCTGAACAATCTGCGCGTCATCGGGATCACCGTCGGCAGCGTGCGCGCCCACCGCGAACTGTGCGACTTGATTTCCAAGACGGCCATCGAACCCCATATCAGCCAGGTTTTCGACTGGGAGAACCTCGCGGAGGCAGTACAGGTGATGCGGGCCGGAGAACACATCGGCAAGATCGCGGTCACCATCCCGTGACCACCGATCGATGGGGACTACACCGACCACAAGAAAGCGACGACAACTATGACCAAGGCGAAGGACACTCCCTCTCAGCTGATCGATGCCAGAATCCAGGAGCTCGGTGATTGGCGCGGCGAGATGCTCGCTCGCATCAGAAAACTGATCAAGCAGGCCGATCCCGACGTGGTTGAGGAGTGGAAGTGGAGAGGGGTCCCGGTTTGGTATCACGGCGGGATGATCTGCACCGGCGAGACGTACAAGAACGTCGTTAAGATCACCTTCGCCAAGGGCGCCTCGCTGCAGGATCCCTCCGGTCTCTTCAACTCCAGCCTCGAGGGCAACACCAGGCGCGCCATCGACTTCCATGAGGGCGACAAGATCAACGACAAGGCGTTGAAGGCACTCATTCGTGCCGCGGTGGACCTGAACAAGTCCTAGCCCGCTGGTCTGTACAGCCCTTCAACGGTGCTGTACAGTCGCCCAGCACGAGCTCAACGCTCGATCGGCACAGTCACGGCAAGGAGGCCATCGGCGATGACGCGCGGACGAATTCGACGCCGCCGGTGATTGCTGAGTCCGTTGAAGAATTCCGGTGCCGGGCCAGGACCTGGCTGGCCGAGAACATGCCGCGACTGGATCCGGTCAAGGCGGCGCTCCTCGAGCGCGATGAAGAGACGTCCTGGCAGCGAGCCCGTGAGCTGCAAAAGACCCTATATGACGGGGGATTCGCGGGAATCTGCTTTCCCCGGGAGTATGGCGGGCTCGGACTGAGCTAC
>DASXMA010000084.1:0-17269 GCA_036495965.1 Mycobacterium sp. | reverse complement strand
CGCCTCGCGGACCGGGTTGTTGCCCCGGAACGAGAACGACACGTTCGAGATGCCGCCGGAGATGTGCACCCCGGGAAGGTTCTCCTTGATCCAGGCGCAGGCCTCGATGAAGTCGATCCCGTACGTCGCGTGCTCCTCGATACCGGTCGCCAGCGCGAAGCAGTTCGGGTCGAAGATGATGTCCTCGGCTGGGAAGCCGACCTCTTCGGTCAGGATCCGGTAGGCGCGCCCGCAGATCTCCTTGCGACGCTCCAGGTTGTCGGCCTGACCCTGCTCGTCGAAGGCCATCACGACGACGGCGGCGCCGTACTTGCGGCACAGCCGCGCCTCGCGGATGAATTTCTCCTCGCCCTCCTTCATGGAGATCGAGTTGACGATCGGCTTGCCCTGCACGTTCTTCAGGCCCGCCTCGATGACGTCCCACTTGGAGGAGTCGATCATCACCGGGACGCGGCTGATGTCCGGCTCGGCCGCGATCAGCTTGGTGAACCGGTCCATCGCGGCGACGCCGTCGATCATGCCTTCGTCCATGTTGATGTCGATGACTTGCGCACCGACCTCGACCTGCTGCAGGGCGACCGACAGCGCGGTGTCGTAGTCCTCGGCCTTGATCAGGTTGCGGAACCGGGCCGAGCCGGTGATGTTGGTGCGCTCACCGATGTTCACGAACAGGGAGTCGTTGGTGATGTTGAGCGGCTCGAGGCCCGAGAGCCGGGTGGCCACCTCGATCTCCGGCAGCTCGCGCGGCGCCTTCCCCTGGACGACCTTGGCGATCTCGGCGATGTGCGGTGGCGCCGTTCCGCAGCAACCACCGACCAGGTTGACCAGGCCGGCCTCGGCGAACTCGGCGATGTAGCCGGCCTGACGCTCCGGGGACTCGTCGTACTCGCCAAAGGCGTTGGGCAGGCCGGCATTTGGGTAACAAGAGACGAAGGTGTCCGCGATCCGCGACACCTCGGCGATGTAGGGCCGCATCTCCGGTGCACCCAGGGCGCAGTTGAGGCCCACCGCGATCGGCTTCGCGTGCCTGATCGCATTCCAGAATGCTTCGGTGACCTGACCGGACAACGTCCGCCCGGACGCATCGGTGATGGTGCCGGAGATGATCACCGGCCAGCGGCGTCCGCGCTCCTCGAACAGCGTCTCGACGGCGAACACCGCCGCCTTGGCGTTCAGCGAGTCGAAGATCGTCTCGATGATGAGGAGGTCGGCACCGCCGTCGACCAGGCCGTTGGCGGATTCGAGGTAGGCGGCGACCAGCTGGTCGTAGGAGACGTTGCGGGCCCCGGGGTCGTTGACGTCCGGCGAGATCGACGCGGTCCGCGTCGTCGGCCCGATTGCGCCGGCGACGTAGCGCGGCTTCTCCGGGGTGCTGAACTCATCGGCGGCCTTGCGGGCCAGGGCGGCGCCGGCGTAGTTCAGCTCGTAGGCCAGCTCCTGCATGTCGTAGTCGGAGAGCGAGATCGCGTTCGCGTTGAACGTGTTGGTCTCGAGGATGTCGGCGCCTGCCTCGAGGTACTCGCGATGGATGCCCTCGATGATCTGCGGCTGCGTCAGCGTGAGCAGGTCGTTGTTGCCCTGAAGAGCGGTCGGCCACTCCGTGAACCGATCGCCGCGGTAGCCGGCCTCGTCCGGCCGGTCCCGCTGGATCGCCGTACCCATCGCGCCGTCGATCACCATGATCCGCTGGCGCAGAGCTGCCGTCAGTTCGTCGGTGCAGTCGGGGCGGATGTTTGGCTCCCCGATGTTCGGCTCCGAGGCGTTCACGTACGTTCCTTCCGTAGCGGAAGGCGTCCTTGACTTTGCCGAGCGTGGCGGATACCGGCAGGGACCCGGATCCGTTGCAACGCCTCTCGACCAGAAAAGTCTACGTCGTCACCCGACGTCTGGAAGCCCAGCTCAACCCGACCCGCTCGGCGATCGCGGGGCCCCTGAGCGCCATATCGCGGATCTTGTGGGGCGATGTAGTAATTACCAATGCTAACAAGAATGCAGCCGAACGTATTTCGTCTCGACTGCGTCGACGCCCATAAGGATAGTCGTTCTATACAAAGTCGCCGGTTAAACGCCCGGCGGTCGGCAAGTCACCGCCACCGTGCTCCGAACATCGTGGCCGAAGGCCGTACGCTGATTCTGTGACTCCGCCCGATGGCAGCTCGCTGCCCGAACTGCACAACACGATTGTCGTGGCTGCGTTCGAGGGCTGGAATGACGCCGGCGACGCGGCCAGCGACGCGCTGGAGCACCTGGACGCCATCTGGGAAGCCGATCCGATCGTGGAGATCGACGACGAGGCGTATTACGACTACCAGGTAAATCGCCCGGTCATCCGCCAGGTCGACGGAGTCACCCGGGAGCTGGTGTGGCCTGCGATGCGGATCACACACTGCCGCCCACCGGGCAGCGACCGCGACGTCGTATTGATGCATGGGGTGGAACCGAACATGCGCTGGCGCACTTTTTGTGCCGAATTGGTGGCCATCGCCGACAAGCTCAACGTCGACACCGTCGTGATCCTTGGTGCGCTGTTGGCCGACACTCCGCACACCCGGCCGGTGCCGGTCTCGGGAGCGGCCTACTCCCCCGAATCAGCGAAACTCTTCGGCCTGGAGGAAACCCGCTACGAGGGACCGACCGGGATCGCGGGCGTGTTCCAGGACGCCTGCGTGGCCGCCGGAATCCCGGCGGTGACGTTCTGGGCGGCCGTGCCGCACTACGTATCGCACCCGCCGAACCCGAAGGCGACGGTGGCCCTGCTGCGCCGGGTCGAAGACGTGCTGGACATCGAGGTTCCGCTGGCTGACCTGCCGGCGCAGGCCGAGGAATGGGAACAGGCGGTCACCGAGATGACCGCCGAGGACGAGGACCTGGCCGAATACGTGTTGTCGCTGGAGCAGCGAGGCGACGCCGAGGTCGATATGAACGAAGCGTTGGGCAAGATCGACGGCGACGCGCTGGCCGCCGAGTTCGAACGTTATCTGCGCCGCCGCCGCCCGGGATTCGGCCGCTGACGTTCTTGGTCAGCATTCTGGCGCGCTAGGCGTTGCCTAACTCCTCGTTGTACGCGCTGGTGGAGCGACCAAGCACTGCGACCTCGGCATCGATTCGGGGCATCAGCTCGGCGCTGCTCTCGCGAATGGGAAGTTCGCCGAGCGGGGTTGACAGCACCGGCTTGAGCCAGCGGAACAGGGCCACCCAGCGGGCAGTACACGCGATCCTTGCGGCCCTCGATGCCCTGGACGACGGCCGTCGCGCACTTGTCCACCAAGGTGGTCTTGTCAACGGCCAAGACAGCGCGGCGAGCTGCTCGGCAAACGTCGGCGAGTCCAGGCTTGGTCGAGATCGGTCAGCACCAGTTTGGCGCCTTTGTTGCGCAGCCGGTGAGCGACCTCAGCCCCGGTTCCCCGGGGACCGCCGGTGCTGAAGACGACTTTGCCGTGCACCGATGTCATGGCCGACAAAGTACCTTGTCGGTTGGGCTGGGTGCCGCGATCGGTACCTTTGCGCCGATTACCGGCCCACCCCGAGTAGCACACCGACGGTCCAACATCAAGTGCGGCAATCGTTTTAGCGGGAGTGATGGGTAATTCCCTTGAGGTGCAACCAGAAACAGCTACGGCCAGTAGTCGTTCATGGGTTGGGCGAACTTGTCGTTGTTGGTGAGCCGGGGAAGTGCGAGGGAGTCTTCGATAGTACGCAGCAAGCTGTAGTGGTTGTTGTAGTTGCCGGCAACGAGGTGGCCCTGGCGCATGCCGGAGTTCGGTGACGGGATGACGATCATGGGGACGTGATTGCCTTCGTTGCCGATGCCCAGTGACAGGTTGTCGTAGTCCTCGTCCCACGTGATGAAGATGGCGCTGCGCTGCGTCAGGAATGCGGGCGAGTTCAGGATCGTGGGCAGCGTGTCCGCGAGGAACTGGTCCCCGGCCTTGATGTTGTATTGATGAGTCGTGAGCAGGCTGAGTATGAATTGGAGATTGATGGGGCCTTCCATGTTGTGGTTCTCGTCCGCAGCCCACCACACGTAGTTCGGCGTGGTGGAGGGCGATGCGAGATCCGTGGCCATCCGCTCCAGGGGCAGCACGTGCGCCTGGCAACGAGCGGTGTTAGAGACTATGTCGTGGAAGGCCAGAAACGGTAGCTCGCCGGGGCTGTAGGGACCCGAGGACTGCGTGAAACATGGTGAGGGCATGGACTGCTCGTAGGAGGCCCACCCCTTGCCCGCTCTCTCGATGTTGTCAACCAAGTTGGGTTCGTCGAAGCAGTCGATCGCGCAGTTGTAGTTGAAGCCGAAGTCGGATCCGCCGAGGATCGGGTAGTAGTTCGGAAGGCTGGGGTGGGTTTGGGCGTAGTAATTCGAGCCGTATCCGTAGTTGTTGATGAGGCCGTTGATGTATGGCGCGTTTCGGCTGCCGACGATGTCTTTCACGCCATGGTTCTCTAAATAGATCATGAACACGTGGTCGAGGGGGCCGACTTTTGACGCCGGTGGTGCCGGTGGCGGTGGGACAGGCAGTGCAGCGCCGACAGTGAACGAGACGTTGTCGGCGTAGGCGTTGTTGTAGTTGCCGATTACCGGATTTCTGTCTTTCAGGGTCACGACCACACTTGCGCTGCGGGTGCCCGCGGGAATCGTCCCGGTGGTCTCACGTTCGAGGAGCGCGGTCTTGAACCGGCGATCGAGCACAGTGACCGGCCCGATCTTACCGGTGCCCAGCTGCGATGGGCCGGGGGCAAAGAAGGTGACGCTGACCGACGCGTCGGACGGGTCTTCCAGGAAGCCTCCGAGCCATCCGCTCAGCCTGTATGGCACAGTGCTGGTGTCGATCTGGGGCGCCGCGCCGGACAGATCGACGGTTTGGGTGAGCGTGGCTGTGGCCACATTCCCACCGCCGAAGAACTGTACGCCGCCGTCCGGGGGCCCGTTCTGAGCGCGCGGAAATCCCAGGGCCGCAGGCAGAGTCGGTCCCGGCGACCCGAAAGGCCACGGCAGACGGCGCAGGGTGCCATACTTGATCACGGTCGGTGTGCCGGTCACGGTCCAGCCCGGGATGGACACCGAACTGTATCCCGACAATGACGGGTCGCCAAACTCGGCGGCGGGATTGACCAGCAGGTTCGGGCTCTCAATGGCGGCCGCCGATGCGGGTGCGGTGTTCGGTGAAATGGCCAGCAGAGCGACCGCGCTTACCGCGCCAGCCACACCACGAAAACGACTGAGCATCAAGCAATCACCTCTGCGGTTGACGCGCGTTACGCGTTTGCTCCGTTGATGGTGACCCATGACACGCCGTCCACCCAGATTCTTGTGCGAATTGACACTCAGGAGTTGCCGTTTAGTGACTTTCGTGATGCGTTGACCCCAGAAGTCGTCGGCACTGCGGCTTTTGGCCTGCTGTGACAGTTTTCTTGCGGGTCGCTTATCACCGACTGCACGTCAAGTGGTTTAGCAACGGAAAAGGGGAATGGTCGAGCTAGCTGCGCAGCCGACGGCTGTTGTGCCACAACATAATCGTTAGCACCAACAACGTTGGAGCGACGCAGCCGCCTACAGACCTACCCCGAGTAGCGCATCAATCGCGGTCGCCACCAGCTTCGGAGCCGCCGCGTCGTGGCCTCCGTATTCCAGCGCATCGGTGGTCCAACCATCAAGTGCGGCAATCGCTTTTGGCGTGTCCAGGTCGTCGGCTAGGTACTGACGCACCCGCGCGATTGCGTCGGCGGCGTCCGGGCCGACAGGCAGAGCGGTCGCGGTTCGCCAGCGATGCAGCCGTGCGGTCGCGTCGTCGAGCACCTGCCGGCTCCAAAACCGGTCCGCGCGGTAATGCCCGGCCAGTAGCCCAAGCCGAATGGCCGCCGGCTCAACGCCTTGCGCGCGCAGCGCCGACACCAGCACCAGATTGCCGCGGCTCTTGGACATCTTTTGCCCGTCCCAGCCGATCATCCCTGCATGCACGTAATGCCGAGCGAATCGCCTTTCGCCCCTGACACATTCGGCGTGCGCGGCGGTGAATTCGTGATGCGGGAAGATCAGGTCGCTGCCCCCGCCCTGGATGTCCAGGCCGATGCCGATACGGCTGAGTGCGATGGCTGCGCATTCAACGTGCCAGCCGGGCCGGCCGGCGCCGAACGGTGATGGCCAACTGGGTTCCCCGGGACGGGCGGCCTGCCACAGCAGGGCGTCGAGTTCGTCGGTCTTGCCCGGCCGGTCCGGGTCGCCACCGCGCTCGGCGAACAGCCGAAGCATGGTGTCGCGGTCATAGCCGGACTCGTAGCCGAACTGCGGCGTGGCGTCGGCCCGGTAGTAGACGTCCGGGTACTCGTCGTCGACGACGTACGCCGCCCCGGAGGCGAGCATCTTCTCGACGAGTTCGACGACTTCGGAAATCGCCTCGGTCGCCCCGACGTATTCGCGTGGCGGCAGTATCCGCAGCGCCGCCATGTCCTCGCGGAAAAGGGCGACCTCGCGGTCGGCGAGCTCACGCCAATCGACGCCGTCGCGTTCGGCCCGCTCGAACAGCGGGTCGTCGACGTCGGTGACGTTCTGCACGTAGTGCACGTCATGACCCAGGTCCAGCCACTGGCGATGGACCAGGTCGAACGCCAGATAGGTGGCCGCGTGGCCCAGATGGGTGGCGTCGTAGGGCGTGATCCCGCAGACGTACATGGAGGCGGTTGGCCCGGTTGCCACCGGACGCACCTGCCGGTCAGAGGTGTCATAGAGCCGCAGTTCCGGGCCGCGTCCCGGCAATACCGGAACCTGTGCGGAAGTCCACGACTGCATGCCTCGACTCTAAGCCCGGCGACGATGCGGGCCTGACAACGGCCTGCTGAGGAGCCAGGCAATCCAGCAGAAGCCCGGCGACGATGCGGGCCCGACAACGGCCCACTGAGGAGCCGGGCAATCCAGCAGAAGCCCGGCGACGATGCGGGCCAGACAACGGCCTGCTAGCGCCACGCGTCGCGGATGGCGCCGAGCAGGATCGGCGCCACTTCGGCGCGACACATCACGAAGTCGGGCAGGTATGGGTCGAGTTGGTTGTAGTGCAACGGCGAGCCGTCCAGTCGCGACGCGTGCATACCGGCGGCCATCACGACCCCGGCCGGCGCTGCCGAATCCCATTCCCATTGACCGCCGGCATGCACGTAGGCGTCGACGTCGCCGTCGATGAGGGCCATCGCCTTGGCGCCCGCCGAACCGATCGCCACGGGTTGGATGGCCAGCGTCTGGCGCATGCGGTGCAGCACGGCGGGTGGCCGGGTGGCGCTGACGGCAATCCGGAACGTATGGGGAATGCCGGTGCGCGCAGCGTCGTCGGTCACGGTGTCGCTGCGATACACCATGTTCCCGCGAGCCGGCAAAGACACTGCGGCGTCGGTGATTTCGCGTTGGCCATTGGTGGGGCGTTGCCATAACGCGATATGTACCGCCCAGTCGTCGCGCCCCGGTGTGGAGAACTCACGGGTGCCGTCCAACGGGTCGATGATCCATACCCGGTCGTACTTCAGCCGCTTCAGATCGTCGTGAGCTTCCTCGCTGAGCACCGCGTCGTCCGGCCGCTCGGCCCGTAGCCGCCGCAGGATCAGTGCGTTTGCCAGGCTGTCGCCCGCGTCGCCGAGCGCCCATGGATTACCGAAGCCGATCTCTTCGCGCACTTTCAGCAACAACTCCCCCGCGTCCGCGGCGAGACCGGCGGCCAGTGCGGCATCTGTCAGGTCTGACAAGTCCTCCCTCTCGTCCTGGGGGCCGGGCTCACCGATTCAGTATCGCCGACGGCAGAACCCGCCTTAGAACGCCGGCCAGGGAATGGGACGATGCCGGTTCGGACCGGGCATCACCGGATCGTCCAGCAGCATGTGCGTGCGCCTACGCAGCGCCGCGACTTCCGCGCTGGTGATCTGCTCGTCCAGCGCATCGGCGAGCGGCCCGCTCAGAGCCTCGGCGAGCCCGGCAATGGCCGTCAGGGTTTTCGCGTCGACCCGCTTGCCGGCCCAGCCCCACAACACGGTGCGCAGTTTGTTCTGCACGTGTAGGCACACGCCGTGGTCGACGCCGTAGATGTGGCCTTCGAGGTCGCGCAGGACGTGGCTGCCCTTGCGATCGGCGTTGTTGATCAGCACGTCGAACACCGCCATCCGCCACAACCGAATGTCGTCGGCGTGCATCAGGATGACCTCGTCGCCGGCGTAGTCATAGGCCCGCAGCACCGGCAGATAACCCGGCTCACGTTTGTCGGCGGGAAACAGGTCAACCAAGTCGGGTCCGGGCCTGAGCTTGGAGTCGGCCGTGTCACCGGGTTGCTCCACCCACAGCTGCAGCATGCCCGGGCCCGCTGGCCCGTGACGAATGATCGTGTAGGGCACAATGTTCCAACCCAAGTGCGTCGATATCAGGTACGCGCCCAGTTCTCGGCCGGCCAGCGTCCCGTCCGGGAAATCCCATAGCGGGGCTTCACCGGCGATCGGCTTGTAGACGCAGTGCACGCTGTGCTCACCGAGCGTCGACTCGCAGAGAAAGGTGGCGTTGCTGGCTGAGCGGATGCGTCCGAGGACTGTCAGCTCGCCGTCCCGCAACACCTCACGTTCGTCATTCCTCGGGTTCATCGTTAGGCCCGAGCAGCGCGCTGCGCTTATAGCCGTTGGTGCGCGCGCAGATGTGGCCCTCCGGGTCCAACGGTTCGTCGCACAGCGGGCAGGGCGGACGTCCCGCCGAGATCACCCGATTGGAGCGGGTGGCGAACTGCCGAGCCGACTCCGGCGTCAAGAACACCCGGACCGCGTCGGGACCCTCTTCGGTGTCGTCGAGCACCACCGAGGCGTCGAACTCGGCGTCGGTGACGGCAAGCAACTCGACCACCACGGTCTGCGCCTCCGAGTCCCAGCCCAGGCCCATGGTCCCGACCCGAAACTCCGCATCGACGGGGGTGATCAGCGGGTTGAGGTCGTCGACCTCGGCGGGCTCCGGGGGGACCGGCGTACCGAACCGGCGATTGACCTCGAGCAGCAGCGCACCGATGCGCTCGGCAAGCACCGCGACCTGTTGCTTCTCCAACACCACGGATACCACCCGGGCATCGTGCACCGCTTGTATGTAGAAGGTGCGGTTTCCGGGCTGGCCAACGGTCCCGGCCACGAAGCGGTCGGGTGTGCGGAAAACGTGAATTGCGCGGGCCATGGCACTTCTAAAATACCGGCAGTTGCCGTCGCCGTGCGATTCGATCCGGTTGTCCCCGCTGAATCAGTCGGTGGAGCCTCCGACCACCGCGTCGCTTGACGGCGCTTCTCTGGCTGCGTGTTTCTGCGGCTCTTCTTTCTGCGGCTCTTCGTTGGACGCACCTTGAGTCTCACCCTTGGACTCATCCTTCGGCGGAGGCCCGGCGCGCAACGCTGCCGACAGCCGCGCGCCAGTGTGGTTTACGTGCAAGACGAACGGACGCAGCGGGGTGTAGTGGACCACGCTCACCGACCCCGGGTCGGCGGTGATGCGCTGAAACCCGTCCAGATGAATGCCGTAAGCGTCAGCGATAACCGCCTTGATGACGTCACCGTGGGTACACGCGACCCACAACGCATCACCACCGCGCTCATCGGCAACCCGGCGGTCGTGCTCGCGAACGGCGGCCACCGCTCGCACCTGCACCTGCGCCAGACCCTCACCGCCCGGGAATACCGCCGCGCTGGGATGAGCCTGAACCACCCTCCACAACGCCTCATTCGCCAGATCACCGATCTTGCGGCCCGTCCATTCCCCGTAGTCCACTTCGGCGATCCGCTCGTCGATGAGCGGCTCGAGGCACAGCGATTCGGCGAGCGGCTCGACAGTGCGTCGGCAGCGCAGCAGCGGCGAAGTCACCACCGCCCGGATCGGCAGGTCACCGATCCGATCGATCAACCCCGCGGCTTGCTCGCGGCCCTTGTCGTCGAGGTCGACGCCCTCGGAACGGCCCGCCAGAATCCCGGCGGTGTTCGAGGTGGACCGGCCGTGGCGCAACAGGATGACGGTCATGTCGCGGCGACTGTCTCGTTAGCTAGCAGGATCGGCATGGCGACTCCGCCGCCGGCGAAAAAGACCCACGACACGACCCGCCACCGAGACATCGCCGAAACCGCAACCACGACGACGACCGTACCTGGTGCGGGTGGCCGCTACCGGACGTGACTAGCGCGAGACCGGCATCGCATGCGCGACCGAGTCACGCACCGCCGCGGTCAGGCTGCGCTCGTCGGTGACGTCGATGTCGAATAGGCTGCGGACTGCCCTCGCGACCACGTCCTCAGCCTGTGGAACTGGCCCGGCAAGCCGCGGCCGGTAAACTTCGACGACGAGCGACCGGTGCTCAATGTGGAAGGAAAAACTGCGTCCATCACCGACTTGTCCGTACCCGCTGGCAAAAATGCCTGTCGAAATGTCTTCGACAGCAAACTCGTTGTCTGCGGTATGCCGGTCAGCGATGACGGTCATATCGGCACCATACCTCTCCAGAACGGCCCGATGTGGGCAACATGGCGATATTGGATGCGAAACCGTTCCTTAAAATTTGAAACTTCATGTTCGCCATACGAAAGTCGATTATTGCTGTCACGGCATAGCTGCTTGAAACAGCGAGGTCAATGCCGTTTTGTTGGCCTGCTGTTTTTGCTGGCGCTGGTCGCGGGTTGTTCGTCGAATCCGCTGAATACGTTCTCGTCACCAAACCCGCCCACGATCGAGCCGGCGCAGGCCGCCGAGTCGCCGCCGGTGTCGACGAATCCAGCCGGCGCGGTGCGATCGCTGCCCGGTCACGCGCAGGCCGCGGTCTTCGACGGCGACACTCACCAGTTGGCGGTCCTGGCCCCCGGCGCCGACTCGGCGGCACCCGCCAGCGTCACGGTGTTCGGTGCAGCGCAGGTCGCGCCGCGTGTGATCGTGCTGCCGGGGCCGACGGCCGCCTTGACCGGCGACGGCCATGGCACGGTCTACCTGGCAGCCCGTGGCGGCTACTTCGTAGCCGATCTGACCGCCGGCCACACGACACAGGTGAATGTCGCCGAGGCCCAGCAGGTCGAATTCACCGCGATCGCGCGCCGCGCTGACGGCAGGCTGGTGTTGGGCAGCGCCGACGGCGCCGTCTACACCCTTGCCCCCCAAACCCCGGGCAGCGGCAGCACCGCGACTGTCGAGAACCGGAATAAGATCTTTGCTCGCGTCGATTCCCTTGTGACACAGGGAAATACGACCGTAGTTCTGGATCGCGGGCAGACCTCGGTGACCACCATCGGCGCCGACGGTCGTCCCGAGCTTGCACTGCGGGCCGGCCAGGGCGCAACGACCCTTTCCGCCGATCCGCTGGGCCGGGTCCTGGTCGCCGACACTCGCGGCGGCGAACTGCTGGTCTACGGCGTCGACCCGCTGATCTTGCGTCAGGCCTACCCGGTGCGGCAGTCCCCCTACGGCCTGGCCGGCTCGCGTGCGTTGGCCTGGGTGTCCCAAACCGCGTCGAACACGGTCATTGGTTACGATCTGTCAACTGGAATTCCCGTCGAAAGGGTGCGATACCCAACCGTGCAGCAACCCAACTCGCTGGCCTTTGACGAAGCGTCGGACACCTTGTACGTGGTGTTGGGGTCGGGTGCTGGCGTCCAAATCATCGAGCGCGCGGCGGGCACCCGTTGACCGCGCCACGGTGGAGCCGGCTGCCCGCAGGCTGGGCCACCGAGATGTCCGACGAATACGAGTGGATACCGTTGCGCCTGCCCCCCGAAGTGACCAGACTCAGCGCGTCCACCCGGCTGTCCATTGAGGCCGAATATCGTGGCTGGGAGCTGACCCGGGTGCGGCTCTATACCGACGGCAGTAGGCGGGTTTTGTCGCGCCGCAAGAAATCTCGTCTGGATGGTGCGGGGTTCGCGGGGCGACGGCCCGACCAGCCGGAACTGTGACGGTGGCTGACCGACGCCAAAGCGGTCTTCGGCTGTATGGCCTTGCGCGCCGGCTGCTTTTCGTGGTGCCGCCCGAGCGCATCCACACGCTGGTTTTCGCGGTGCTGCGCGGCGCCACGGCCCTCGCCTTGATGCGGCGGTTGCTGCACCGGCTGCTGGGCCCGACCGATCCGGTGCTGGCCAGCACGGTGTTCGGGGTGCGCTTTCCTGGACCGCTCGGCCTGGCCGCCGGCTTCGATAAGGACGGCATGGGGCTGCTGACCTGGGGGGCGATGGGTTTCGGGTACGCCGAGGTCGGGACGGTCACCGCCCACCCGCAGCCCGGCAACCCGGCCCCACGCCTGTTCCGGCTGCCCGCCGACCGGGCCCTGCTGAACCGGATGGGGTTCAACAACCACGGCGCCGGGCAGCTGGCGATCCGGCTGGCCCGCCACCGGCCAGAGGTGCCGATCGGGGTGAACATCGGCAAGACCAAGGCAACCCCGGTCGCCGACGCCGTCGACGACTATCGCGCGAGCGCCCGGCTGGTCGGCCCGCTGGCGTCGTATCTGGTGGTCAATGTCAGCTCACCGAACACTCCGGGACTGCGCGATCTGCAGGCGGTCGAGTCGCTGCGGCTCATTCTGTTGGGCGTCCTCGCCGAGACGTCAGCCCCGGTGCTGGTGAAGATCGCACCGGATGTCTCTGATTCCGATATCGATGACATTGCCGACCTGGCAGCCGAATTGGGCCTGGCCGGCATCGTGGCCACCAACACCACGGTGTCGCGCGACGGCCTGCTCACACCGGGAGCCGACGAGCTGGGCGCCGGTGGCATTTCGGGGCCGCCGGTCGCGCGCCGTGCTGCCGAGGTGCTGGGCCGGCTCTATGGGCGGGTCGGCGATCGCTTGGTGTTGATCAGCGTCGGCGGCATCGAGACCGCCGACGACGCCTGGGAGCGGATCACCGCGGGCGCGTCGCTGCTGCAGGGCTATACCGGCTTCATCTATGGCGGGGGCTTGTGGCCCAAGCACATTCACGACGGCATTGCCCGACGGTTGCACGACGGCGGGTTCGCTTCGCTCAGTGATGCGGTCGGGTCGTCGGCCCCCAAACCGGGAAGGCCGCCGGGCTAGGTCTCAGGCTGCCCCATCTTCGTCGTCTTCTTCTGCGAGGAGTTTTTCGGGATGGTGGTATCTGTTGGTTCTTGGCTGACCGTGGCCCAAATGCGGTGGCGGGATCCATTCGGTGTCACCGTTGGCGCGTTTCCGGGTGGTCCAGCCGCCGGGTTTGATCAGCCGATGGTGGGGTCCGCAGGCGAAGGCAAGATTGTCCATGCTCGTGATCTGACATGTGGCGTACTCGTCGATGTGGTGCTCTTCGCAGAGATAGCCGGGTACGTCGCAGCCGGGTGCTGAGCAGCCACGGTCCTTGGCGTACAGCACAATTCGTTGGCCAGGAGATGCCAGCCGCTTCGTGTGATACAGCGCAATAGCGCTGCCTTTGTCGAAGATCGCCAGATAGTGGTGGGCGTGGCGGGCCAGGCGGATCACGTCGGACATGGGCAGCAAGGTGCCTCCGCCCGTGAGCCCCTTGCCCGACGCGGCTTCCAGGTCTTCGAGCGTGGTAGTCACGATGATCGACCCCGGTAACCCGTTGTGCTGGCCCAACTTTCCGCTGGCCAGTACCGCACGCAGCGCGGCGTTGAGGGCATCGTGGTTGCGTTGAGCGGTGCTGCGACTGTCACATTGCACCGCCTCCTCAGCGGGTTGGCCGTCGACGACGGGTGCCGCGTCGTCGGGGTTGGCCATGCCTGGCGCGGCGAGCTTGGCCAGCACCGCCTCGCAGGTGGCTCGGGCTTCCGGCGTCAGCCAGCCGCTCAGCCGCGACATCCCATCGACGTCTTGCTTGCCCAGAGTCAGGCCGCGTCGGCGGGCGCGGTCGATGTCGGTGAAATCTCCGTCCGGGTTCAGATAGGCGGCCAGCCGCTCAGCCAGTTTGATCAGGTCGTCGGGGCGACGCTCGCTTGCGAGCTCGGCCAGGTGGGTTTCGGCCTGCTGGCGGGTACCGATATCGACGCTGCACGGCAACTGCTCGAAGAATCGCCGGATCACCTGCACATGGCTGCCACCGATGGTGCCCTCGCGCTCAGCGGCTGCGGTCGCGTTCAACAGCGGCGACAAGGGTTCTCCACTGATTGCGCGGCGCGGACCCAGATCAGCGGCCTCGGCCACTCGTCGGCCGGCTTCGGCGCGAGTGATGTGCAGCCGATCGGCCAGGGCGTGGGAGAGCCGGCCGCCCAGTTCTTCGGGCGGGGCCTGTTCAGCCAGCTGATTGACCAACTGATGGCCCGGCGCGCGGAGCCGTCGTGTCTCTTGCTCGAGGCGCTCCAACAACGCCAGCCGCTCCCGGGTGGTCAACGCGTGATACTCGTGCCCGACAATCCTCGACACCACCTCATGCAGCGCAGCGAAGTCCGCCTCGACCTCCTCACGACTACTCGAACGCATGTTCGAATGCTATCGCGGCCTACCGACATTGATCCCCGACTTGAAGCCTGCAGAAACACAAGTGACATAAGTGATTGCTTCTTTCCCGGAGATCTGTCAGCGCTGAAGATGGTCGGCGACGAAATCGGCGGTTCGGCGGTGCCATTCAGCCCACCGTCGCACCATGTAATGGCCCGCGCCCTCGACGCCCGCCCACTGCGCGTCCAGCCCGCGCTGGCCAGCCCGCAACGTCTGTATCCGTGAACTGGCCGGATCGGTCCAGGTATCGGCGGTACCGTGCACGACGAGCAGTCGCGTAGGCGGCGGAATGAGGTCACCGTCGCCGCCCACCCACCACGGCGCAAGCGCAACCACCGCGCCGATGTCAGCACCACCGGCCAGGTGCGCCGCGACCCGTCCACCCATTGAATGCCCAACCAACACAATGCTTTTCGGCTCAAAACGGTGCCGGACGGCGTCGATTACATGCTTGGCGTCACGCACCGCATCCAAACGGGGGCCATTCCACCCGCGATATCGGTACTGAACCCGACGTACCTCGACCTCAGGCCCGAGCCGGCGCCGCAATGCCGCGGCGACCAACATCATCCGGACATTGGCCAATTGCCACCATCGAGAGGCCGCTTCGCTGCGCGCCCTGCCGCCGGGCAGGACCACCACACACCCGCGCGCTTCCACAACCCTTATTCGGAGCCGGTGTCGACGCGGTCCGCATTCCCCGCCAGAAGATCCTTAACTCTGTTCGTACGTGCCGTAGATGTAGGCGCGCGCAATCGCGTGCTGGAACAGATTGAATCCGAGGAAAGCGGGGCTGGCGTCCTCCAAGAGGTCGAGCTTTTCGACGTCTACGGCATGCACTGCCACGTAGTAGCGGTGCGCGCCGTGGCCGGGAGGCGGCGCGGCGCCGACGTAACGGCGCATGCCGGCGTCGTTGACCAGCTGCACGGCGCCGCCGGGCAGCTCGTTGCCGTCGCCCGCATCGTCGGGCAGCTCGGTGACGTCGGCGGGAAGGTTGGCCACCGCCCAGTGCCAGAACCCGGACAGCGTCGGGGCGTCGGGGTCGTAGACGGTGACCGCGAAGCTGCGGGTCTCATCGGGGAATCCCGACCAGCTCAGCTGCGGGCTTATGTCTTCCCCCCCCGCGCCCAGGATCCCGCTGATCTGCCGTGTGGCGAGCGGCTGGCCGTTGGTAATCGAGTTTGAGGTCAAGCTGAAGGATGGCAGCTTGGGCAGCGCGTCATATGGGTCGGTCGGCAAGCTCATGGACGATCCTCTCGTGACTTGATGGTGTTCTTCGGGGCTTGGTTCTCTCCACTAGCAATGTGTCAGAAAGTGGGTCAGCACCTCGGTGCCGAACCGCAACGCGTCGATGGGTACCCGTTCGTCGATGCCGTGGAACAACGAAGAGAAGTCCAAATCCGGCGGCAATCGCAGTGGACTGAAGCCGAAGCAGCGAATACCCAAGCGCGCTAGGGATTTCGCATCGGTACCACCGGACAGCATGTAGGGCACCGTGCGGCCGTCCGGGTCGACCGCCAGCACCGCGGCGTTCATGGCATCGACGAGATCCCCGTCGAAGCTGGTCTGATACGCCGGCAAGTCCCTGATCCACTCACGAGTCACGTCGGGGCCGATCAACTCGTCGATTTCGGTATCGAACGCCGCCTGCCGGCCGGGCAGGACACGACAGTCAACCACCGCTTCCGCGGTTGCCGGGATGACGTTGGACTTGTACCCGGCCTTGAGCATTGTCGGGTTGGCGGTGTCGCGCAGCACCGCGTTCAGCATGCGGGCCATCGGGCCTAGCTTTTCGACCGCCCCCTCCAGGTCGGCCGATTCGGTGTCGAACATCAGGCCGGTTTCCTCGCTGATGGCGGCCAGGAACTCGACGACGGTGTCGGTAAGCACGAGCGGAAACTGGTGGCGGCCCACTCGGGCGACCGCCTCGGCGATGGCGGTGACCGCGTTCTGGTCGTTCACCATCGAGCCGTGCCCCGCCTTGCCCCGCGCGGTCAGCCGCATCCATTGGATGCCCTTCTCCGCCGTCTCGATCAGATACAGACGTCGCTCACCGCCGCCGGGGCGCGGCACGGTCAGCGAAAACCCGCCCACTTCACCGATAGCCTCGGTGACACCGTCGAACAGATCGGGCCGATTTTCGACCAGCCACTTCGCCCCGTAGTGACCGCCGTGCTCTTCGTCGGCGAGAAACGCGAACATCAGGTCGCGCGGTGGCACGATGCCGGCCCGCTTCAGCTGGCGAGCGACCACGATCATCATGCCGACCATGTCCTTCATGTCGACCGCGCCGCGGCCCCAGACATAGCCATCTTCGATTGCCCCGGAGAACGGGTGCACGCTCCATTCGGACGGTTCGGCCGGCACCACGTCGAGGTGCCCGTGGACCAGCAGTGCGCCACGCGAGCGGTCTGCGCCCTCGAGGCGGGCGAACACATTGCCCCGGCCGGGTGCGCCGGATTCGAGATATTCAGGCTGGTAGCCGGCATCCGCAAGCTGCTCGGCGACCCATTGCGCGCATTCCGCCTCACCCTGCGTGGTCTCGGGATCGCCAGTGTTGGTGGTATCGAATCGGATCAACCTGCTGACAACATCGACCACCTCATCGCTGCGGTTGTCGGGGTCGTCGGTCTCACCGGTCACAACCACCTTTCCTACCACTGCCCCGGCCGGCGGGCTTAGCGCAGAGCCACGAGCTGGGTTGGGCGCGCGCGGGCCAATCCGATAGCCTTAGCTGCCAACTCTCGTTTGGTCTTGTCCGAGTGGCGGAATGGCAGACGCGCTAGCTTGAGGTGCTAGTGCCCTACTAATGGGCGTGGGGGTTCAAGTCCCCCCTCGGACAC
>DASXMA010000083.1:0-2654 GCA_036495965.1 Mycobacterium sp. | reverse complement strand
AAGGTGCCACGCAGCATAGACATCGTCGAGTGTCTGCCGCTTTCCGGCGCGGGCAAGGTTCTCAAACGTCAACTGCGCGAAGATGTTCTATCACGGCCAACAACGTCGGCCCACTCAGTGGAAGAGCTGTCCATGAATTCTCTCGCGGCAACAAGAAAGAGCGGGCCTGATGGCAGCCAACATTTTCGACGACGATGACGCCGACTTGGGTATCGCCCAGGGAGGCACCGTCGCGGTCGTCGGGCATGGGAGTCAGGGCCCGCTTGGTCGCGGTGACGGCATGCGCGGGCAGTTCGGCTAGCCGCGAGCCGATCTGGAGGGCGACGCCGAGGGTTGTACGCCGAATCCTCAGCTAATCGAGAAACCACAGAAAGGACGATCACCATGACTCTCATAATCGCGCCCGCCCCGGCGAGCACCAGCAGTGGCGCCGCGCTGCCGTTGGTGGCGTTGCCGCAGACCGAACTTCTCACGGTGAACGAGAAAAACATCCCCACGGTGCGCAACGCGTTGGGCCCCGGCGTGCACTTTCAGCCGCTGCGTCTGGACATCGAGAAGGGCAAGTGGGTGGTGCGGGCCACCTTCGAGCCGGGCGCAACGATCCCGTTGCACTACCACACCGGTGCCGCCGAAGTGTTCACCCTCTCGGGCCGCTGGCACTATCGCGAGTACCCGAATCAGCCGCAAACCGCCGGTTCCTACCTCTATGAGCCGGGTTCCTCGGTGCACACTTTCATCACCCCCGCCGACAACACCGAGGACACCGTGATCCTGGTCCACGTCGTCGGCGCGAACATCAACTTCACCGAGGACGGCCAGTTCCACTCGATCCTCGACGCGGCCCTGCTGCGCCACCTCACCGACACCTTGTCGGCCGAGCAGAACCTCGGCACGATCAACTACATCGGCGGCGGCGCCGCCGGTTTCACGGCCCAGGAGGCCTGATGCGCGCGGTGCTGATGCAGGATGTCAAGCTGCGTGTCGATGAGGTGCCCGAGCCGGTTCCGGGTCCCGGTGAGGTCTTGGTGGACGTGCTGGCCTGTGGCATCTGCGGGACGGACTTGCATTGCGCGGCACACGGTCCCGCGTTCAACGCGGCCCTCAAGGGCGCAGTCGGCGCCGAGCTGCTGGACCTGTCGCGTCCGATCGTGTTCGGCCACGAATTCGTTGGCCGGGTCGTGTCGTACGGGCCCGGCACCGAGGGACGCATCCCGGTTGGGCGTCGAGTCGTGTCGATGCCGATGCTGCTGCGCGCCCAGCCGGTCCTGCTCGGGTTCGCCGGCCCAGAAGCTCCCGGCGCCTACGCCGAGCGCATGTTGTTATCGGAGCCGCTGCTCATCGAGGTGCCCGACCATGTACCCAATGACGTTGCGGCACTGACCGAGCCGCTGGCGGTCGCCTACCGCAGCGTCGCCAGGGCCGACCTCGGCGGCGATGACGTGGCGCTGGTAGTGGGCTGCGGGCCGATCGGGCTGGCCGTTATCGCGGTGCTCAAGATGAGCGCCGTGGGCCCGATCGTGGCCTGCGACTTGTCCCCCGCGCGACGCGCGATCGCGCAACGCGTGGGTGCCGACGTGGTCGTCGACCCGGGTGAGGCCTCGCCGTACGAGGCGTTGATGGCCGCCGCGGCCACCGACTCACCCGCGCGCATGGCCGCTCCGACCGCGGTGGTGGGCCAACTGCCCATTCGCCCCACGGTCGCCTTCGAATGCGTCGGCGCGCCAGGATTGATCCAACAGCTGATCAATGGTGTCCCAGCGGGCTCGCGAATCGTGGTTGCCGGCATCAACATCGGCACCGACCACTTCGAGCCGGCGCAAGCCACCCTCAAGGAACTCGACATCCGGTTCTCGCTGTACTACACGACCGAACAATTCGCCGACACGTTCACACACCTGGCGGCCGGTGACTTCGACGTCGCCGCGCTGCTCACCGGCACCGTCGGACTCGATGGTGTCGCCGACGCTTTCGCGCGACTGGGCACCTCACCACACGACGCCAAGATTCTGCTCGATCCGACCCGTTGAGCGAGCAGGACCCAGCTTTCGTCTTTCGACACGTAGGATGCCTCACACCCCCGACCTGACGAAGTTACGGAAGGCCCGTGCGGCTGGGGCCAACGCACGATCGGCGGCCCAGATCAGACCAATGCGGCGAATTGCCGTGGGGCGCAGGGGTATTTCCACGGTTCCTCGCCGGGGTGACGGCTCTGCGGCCGGCAGGATGGCCACACCGAGACCGGCCACGATCAGGCCGCGCAGCGTGTCGATGTCATCGCCTTCGAAGGCCAGCATCGGCAGGAACCCGGCCGCCTCGGCAAGCTCGTCGGTGATTTGGCGCAGCCCGTAACCAGGCTTCATCCCGACGGACGGCTCTCGGGCCAGATCGGCCATCCGCATCCAAGCCCGGCCGGCCAGTCGGTGTTCGGAGGGCACCGTCACCACCAATTGCTGCTCCTCCAGGGTGATCGCGGCGAATTCGCCCGGGCCCGGCAGTGGCGCAGTGAACGCCAAGTCAGCGCGCCCGCTGCGGACGTGGTCACGCAGTTCCTCGTGCGGGCCCTGCAGCAGGCTGAACCGGACGTGCGGATGCTCCCGGCGGAACGCCCGCAACAGCTCGGGCACCAGATGGTCGCCGAGTGTCTGCATGAATGC
>DASXMA010000082.1:0-23836 GCA_036495965.1 Mycobacterium sp. | reverse complement strand
TGGGGCAACATGTACGAGTTCATCAACCTGACCTGCTTTTGTGGCCTTGTCGCCGGCGCCCTGGTGCTGCGGCGTCCGCAGTATCGCCCGCTGTGGGTTTTCCTGCTGCTGCCGGTCCTGATCCTGCTGACAATTTCCGGACGCTGGCTGTACGCCAATGCCGCACCGGTGATGCCGGCGCTGCAGTCTTACTGGCTGCCCATTCACGTGTCGGTGGTCAGCCTGGGTTCCGGGGTGTTCCTGGTCGCCGGCATTGCCAGCATCCTGTTCTTGCTGCGCACCTCGCGGCTGGGTGACCCGGACGCTGAAGGCTCTGAAGGTGCGCTGGCACGCGTGGTGCAACGATTCCCCGATGCGCAGACCCTGGATCGCATCGCCTATCGAACCACGATCTTCGCGTTCCCGGTCTTTGGTTTCGGGGTCATCTTCGGCGCGATCTGGGCCGAGCAAGCCTGGGGCAGGTATTGGGGCTGGGACCCCAAGGAGACGGTTTCCTTCGTGGCTTGGGTGGTATACGCGACCTATCTGCACGCCAGGTCAACGGCCGGATGGCGGGACAGGAAAGCGGCATGGATCAACGTGGTGGGGTTCGTGGCCATGGTCTTCAATTTGTTCTTCGTTAATCTGGTGACTGTGGGCCTGCATTCGTATGCGGGCGTGGGCTGACAGTCAGCGACCGACCCAAGAAAACTCCAACAAAGGGGAGTGCACATGTCCGACCAGCCAACGACCGGTGTCGGAGCGCATGAACATCCGACCACCGAGCTGCCGCAGCCTGACGAACGCGCCGGCGAATCGTCGGCGGACTCCGGCGACGCACCGACGCGGGCTTTCGCGGGATTCCGCACCGAGCGTCCGGTCCCCGGACACGAAAGGCGGGAGACGGCAGCGCCCACGTCAGGAGCGCCCGCCGGAATGCCGCCCTGGGAATCCACGCCGGTTACCGGTATTCCGCGCGTCGATCCGACGGCCTTCGGGGCCTACTACAACGGCCCTGCCGACGCGCCGCCCACCGAAGCCCCCTACCGCCCCGAGCACGTCCCGCACTCGCCCTATCCGGAACTGTCCACGGGCATGCTGCTGCGACCCGTCAAGCCGCCGCCCTCGGAGGGCTGGCGCCGGTTGCTGTATGTGCTGTCCGGTCAGCTGATCAACCTGGGAGAGAGCCCGCGGGCCGCCCGCTACAACAACCTGGTGGCCCAGGTCAATCGGCCGCTGCGCGGCTCCTACCGGATTGCGGTGCTGTCGTTGAAGGGTGGGGTGGGCAAAACCACGATCACGGCCACGCTGGGGTCCACCTTCGCCTCGATCCGCGGCGATCGGGTGGTGGCGGTAGACGCCAACCCCGACCGCGGCACCCTGAGCCAGAAGATCCCGTTGGAGACGTCGGCCACCGTCGGCCAGCTGCTGCATGACGCCGGAACCATCGAGCGCTACAGCGACGTCCGCCGCTACACCTCGATGGGCCCCAGCGGGCTGGAGATTCTGGCGTCGGAAAGCGATCCCTCCATATCGGACGCGTTCAGCGCCGACGACTACACCCGCACCCAGGACATCCTGGAGCGGTTTTACGGCCTGGTCCTCACCGACTGCGGTCCCGGGCTGTTGCATTCCGCGATGTCGTCAGTGCTGGAGAAGGCCGATCTGCTGATCGTGGTCAGCTCTGCATCCATCGACGGCGCCCGCAGCGCCTCGGCGACGCTGGACTGGCTGGACGCACACGGTCACCAAGAGAAGGTCCGCAATTCGATCGCGGTCATCAACGCGGTGCGGTCACGAACCGGCAAGGTCGACATGAACAAAGTGGTCGATCACTTCTCCCGGCGCAGCCGTGCGGTGCGGCTGATACCGTTCGACCCCCATCTCGAAGAGGGCGCGGAGATCAGTCTGGGTCTGCTGCGGCGGGGCACCCGCGAAGCGCTTACTGAGCTGGCAGCCGTTGTCGCCGACGGATTCCCCGGCGAACGCAACCCGGGTGTCGCTTAGCGAGGGTTGTTGTCCCCGTGTCCTAGCCGTCGTAAGAACTCTGGATCGTCGTCAGGTCCGATAACGCGAGTCTTCGGTCGGTTGGTTTGGGACCGCGCCGCGCGCCAGCCAATGTAGATCAGCGTCCCCAAGACCAGGACGAGCAGCAGGTAGAGCACTCAACACCTCCTTTGAGCGAATATACCCGCGCCGTAGGCTCGAACTGTGTCAGAAGAGTTTAGCGACAACGGCACTGGGGATCAGGCGCCCGATCAAGCCGGGCACGGCGCGGACGAGCGCGCGGGAAATCACGTCGTCGTCGACGTCCTGGTTTACGCGGCGGCGCGGTTGCTGCTGGTCGTCGCGCTCACTGGTGCGATCTACGGAATCGCGCGATTACTCGGGGTCACCCAGTTCCCCATCATCGTGGCGGCGTTGTTCGCTTTGATCATCGCGATGCCGCTGGGCATCTGGCTGTTCGGCCCGCTGCGCCGGCGCGCCACCGCCGCGCTCGCCGCAGCCGGCGAACGCCGGCGCCGGGAACGCGAACAGCTGCAAGCCCGGCTGCGCGGTGAGGCGGCAGCCGATGCGGGACCCGACGACGATTGAGATCGCGCCGCTCAACCGTTCGGCATCACTACGACCTGGGCGGCATAGCTCAGGCCCGCGCCGTACCCGATCAGCAGCGCCAGATCGCCGGCCTTGGCCGCTCCGGTTGCCAGTAGTTCGGCCATCGCCAAGGGAATGGAAGCCGCGGACGTGTTTCCGGTGTGCTCAATGTCGTTGGCGATAATCGCGTCCGGACGCAACTCCAGGTTCTTGGCCAGTACTTCATTGATTCGGCTATTGGCTTGATGTGGGATGAACACATCGATCTCATCGGGTCTGACTCCCGCCGCGTCCATTGCCTGCCGGCCAACTTTGCCCATCTCGAATGCCGCCCAACGGAAGACCGCGCTGCCTTCAAGCCGCAAAAACGGGCGTGGGCCAGTCGGGTTGTCCATATATGCGATCCAGTCAATGTCCTGGCGTATGGCGGTGGCCTGCTCACCCGCACTGCCCCAGACGGTCGGTCCGATGCCTTGCATGGGCGTCTCGCCCACCACAACTCCAGCTGCGCCGTCGGCAAATATGAAGCAGTTGCTACGGTCCTGCATGTCGATAGTGGGGGACAGCTTCTCCGAACCGATGACCAGGAGCTTGGCGGCGCCTCCGCCCCGGATCATGTCGGCTGCGACGCCGATCGCGTACCCGAAGCCGGCGCACCCTGCTGAGATATCGAACGCGGGCACACCGGTAGCGCCCAAGCCCGCCGCGACCTCTGGGGCACAGGCGGGGGTCTGCAGAAAATGAGTGCTGGTCGCGACGATCACTCCGTCGATGTCGCTCGCTGTGAGTGAGGCGCCTGAAATTGCCCGTCGGCCCGCCTCTATCGCCATGGAAGCGGCGGATTCTTCACGAGCGGCGAATCGGCGCGTTTTGATTCCGGTTCGCGAGTAGATCCACTCATCGGACGAGTCGATGTTTTGGCATAACTCTTCGTTGGTGACCACTCGCTCAGGTCGGTATGCCCCGACGCTGAGCAATCCGACTCCAGGGGGCCCACTGGTCGTGGCGATCTGCTTCATTGCGGTCCTCGATCGGTGGTATCCAGCTGGTGGCGAACGGCCGTTAGTGCCGACGCCGATCCCTCATTGTTATCGGATACCCGGAGTTAATTTTCGTCGGGATCCCCGCGTCAAGTTTCCTTGACGTCTTGATCGTGTCAAGTTACATTGACGCTTATGGCCGAGCTGTCCGACATGCCTGACCTCTCGCCGGGATCGGCCGCCGATGCGGCGAGCAATGCCGACCCTGCGGTCGGGCTGCGCGCGGTGCGCGCACTGCAGCGATTGCAGGAGCGCCTGGAGGCGATCCACGTCGCCAACGCCCGCGAGCAAGGCTGGAGTTGGCAGGCCATCGCCGAGGCGCTTGGCGTCAGCCGGCAAGCCGTGCACCAGAAGTACAACCGGAGGAGATGACGCATGTTCGAGCGCTTCACCCGTCAAGCCCGAGTTGCCGTCGTCCTCGCCCAGGAGGAGGCCCGCGAACTGCAGACCCGCGAAATGGCTCCGCAGCACCTGTTGCTCGGTGTCCTGCAGGCGGCAGACGACGATCTGTCCGGAGTGCTCAGCGGCTACGGTCTGACCGCCGATGTGGTTCGGATCCGGTTGAGCGAGGCTTGCCCGACGACCGACGATTGTTTCGACGAGGACGCCGAGGCGCTGCGGGCCATCGGCATCGACCTGCACGCGGTGCGCGACAGCGTGGCACGCACGTTCGGCGCCGACGTGTTCTACAGCGCGCTGCCTCGCTCGGGCCGGCGCCGCCGCCGGCGCGGGCATATCCCGTTCACCCGCGCCGCCAAGAAATGCGTCGAGTTGGCCATGCGAGAAGCATTGGCCCATGAGGACAATGAGATCGCCTGCGGGCACCTTTTGCTGGGCATCGTGCGCAGCGGCGACAACGCGGCCGTCGGCCTGATCACCGAACACGTGTACACCGAGCAACTGCGTGCCTCGATCTTGGCGCTGCTGGACAAGGCCGCCTAGGCCAGCTCTCCTCGAGCGTGCGTCCACGGCGACGACACGCCGACGGACTCCACCCCGAGCGCACCGTCAAAGCCTTCAGTGCTCAGTCGAAGCCGTGAGTGCACAGTCGAAGCCCTAAGCGCCCAGCGCCAACGCGGCCGCCACCGCGATCGCCCACACGATCATCGCCAGCCCGGTGTCGCGCAGCACCGGGATCAGCTCGGGCCCGCCGCGTCCCGATCGCACCGGCCGCGCGGCCCGCAGGGCCAGCGGTGTGGCCACCAATCCCGCGGCGCACCACGGTGTCGCCAGCATCAGGACCAGGGTCAAAACCCCGGCGATCGTCAGCAACGACTGATACAGCACCCGGGTGCGGGCATCGCCCAGCCGCACCGCCAGGGTGATCTTCTGAGACTGCGCGTCGGTCGGGATATCTCGCAAGTTGTTGGCCACCAACACCGACGACGAGAGCGCCCCGATCGACACCGCCAGCACCAGTCCCACCCAGTCCACCCGCAACGCCTGGGCGTACTGAGTGCCGAGCACAGCGACCAGGCCGAAGAACACGAACACCGCGACCTCGCCGAAACCCGAATACCCGTAGGGTTTTGACCCGCCGGTGTACAGCCACGCCGCGGCAATGCAGGCGGCGCCGACCACGATCAGCCACGGCGCGCTCAGCAGCGCCAGCACCAACCCGGCCACCGCGCCGACCGTCAGAGCGGTCACCGCGGCGCTCAGCACCGATCGCGGGCTCGCCAGCCGCGAGCCGACCAACCGCACCGGGCCGGCCCGGTCGTCGTCGGTGCCGCGGATGCCGTCGGAGTAGTCGTTGGCGTAGTTGACGCCGATGATCAGCGCGACCGCGACAACCAGCGCCAGCAGCGCTTTCCACCACACGGCGGAGTGCAGCCACGCCGCCGCGCCGGTGCCCGCGACCACCGGTGCCACCGCGTTGGGCAGCGTCCGCGGCCGAGCTCCCGAGATCCACTGCGCGAAACTGGCCACCAACGCATCTTGCCGGTGCCCCGCGCACCGGATCAAACGCGGGGCATGGACACAATGGGCGCATGCTCGGAGTGATCGGCGGCAGCGGCTTCTACACGTTCTTCGAGTCCCTTTTTGGAAGCAAAGTCCGCGACATCAATGTGGACACCCCGTATGGCGAGCCCAGCGCCCCGGTCACGGTCGGCGCCGTCGGGGACCACGAGGTCGCTTTCCTGCCACGGCATGGCGCCAAACATGAATACTCGGCGCACACCGTGCCCTACCGGGCCAACATGTGGGCGCTGCGCAAGCTCGGTGCGCGGCGGGTCTTCGCGCCGTGCGCGGTCGGCAGCCTGAACCCCGAATACGGTCCCGGCACCGTGGTGGTGCCCGATCAGCTGGTGGATCGCACCAACGGCCGCGCCGACACCTACTTCGACTCCGGCGCTATCCACGTCGACTTCGCCGATCCGTACTGCCCGACGTTGCGGTCGGCGGTCACCGACCTGCCTGCCGTGGTCGACGGCGGCACCATGGTGGTGATCCAGGGGCCGCGATTTTCCACCAGGGCCGAAAGCCAGTGGTTCGCCTCCGCCGGCTTCAGCCTGGTCAACATGACCGGGTATCCGGAGGCGGTGTTGGCCCGGGAACTCGAAATGTGCTATGCGGCAATCGCTTTGGTGACCGATTTGGATGCTGGTGTTACGGCGGGCGAGGGCGTGAAGGCCACGGACGTGTTCGCCCAATTCGAAAAGAACATGGAGCTGTTCAAGAAGCTGGTGCAGGCGGCGATCGGCAAAGTCGCCGCCGAACGCAGCTGCACGCACTGCCTGGCGCACACCGGTGTCACATTGCCGGTGGAGTTGCCATGAGGGTGTTGCTCACCGGGGCGGCCGGTTTCATCGGATCGCGGGTGCACGCTGCGCTGCGGGCGGCGGGCCACGAGGTGATCGCCGTTGACGTGTTGCTGTCCGCCGCGCACGGCCCGAACTCGGTGCTGCCGCCGGGATGCCGAAAGGTCGACGTCCGCGATGCCGACGCGCTGGCCCCGCTATTGCGTGGTGTCGATCTGGTATGCCACCAGGCCGCGATGGTGGGCGCCGGCGTGGACGCCGCCGACGCGCCCGCCTACGGCGGCCACAACGATTTCGCTACCACCGTGCTATTGGCGCAGATGTTCGCCGCCGGGGTGCGCCGTCTGGTGCTGGCGTCCTCGATGGTGGTGTACGGGCAGGGCCGGTATCACTGCTCCGAACACGGACAAGTGGACCCGCTGCCGCGGCGACGCGCGGACCTGGACGCCGGGATCTACGAGCACCGCTGCCCGATCGGCGGTGCGGAGCTGCAATGGCGGCTGGTCGACGAGGACGCCGCCCTGCGGCCGCGCAGCCTGTACGCGGCCAGCAAGACCGCGCAGGAGCATTACGCGCTGGCGTGGTCGGAATCGACGGGCGGCTCGGTGGTGGCATTGCGCTACCACAACGTCTACGGCCCGGGCATGCCGCGCGACACCCCATACTCCGGAGTGGCGGCGATCTTCCGGTCAGCGCTGGAAAAGGGTGAGCCACCAAAGGTTTTCGAGGACGGCGGTCAGATGCGTGACTTCGTCCACGTCGACGATGTTGCCGCCGCCAACCTTGCGGCTGCGTCGTCGCTGACTGAGCGCCCCAATCTCGAAGGCTTCACTGCGGTCAATGTCTGCTCAGGGCAGCCGATTTCAATCCTGGAGGTGGCCACCGCATTGTGCGATGCGCGCGGCGGCACGAACGGCGCCGTTTCCCCGGTCATCACCGGGCAGTACCGCAGCGGCGATGTGCGGCACATCGTCGCCGATCCCACCCGCGCCGCCGAGATGCTGGGTTTCCGCGCGGCCGTTGACCCACGCGTGGGCCTACGCGAGTTCGCGTTCGCGCCGCTCCGGTAGCGGTGTGAGTAGCTTGCGTTACTGCGAGTCTTGCGGCGGCCGGAAGATCTTGGGCTTCGGGACAGGTATCTGCCGCGTGCCGGAGTCGTCGCCGCGGAAGATCCGGGGTGATCGCGTGGCAGGCCCGGTCGGGATCCGGGTGGTCGCCGCAGCCGACGGCGTCGAGGCGCCGCCCCTCCGGACACGCGTCGTCGGCGCGGCTGACGGCGGCTGCGCGCCTTCCGGGATGCGGGTGGTCGCCGCGGCCGACTGAGCACCCGTCGCGCCAGCACGCTTGCGCGCAGCGCGGCGCTTCTGCGGTCGCAGCCGTCGGCCGGTGAGATGACCCGTGATGATCGCGGCGGCCAGGATGCACAGGGCCAGCCCGCACAGCGCCACGTCGAAGGTGCTGGTGATCTGCTGGGCGAGATTGTTTCCGTAGACCGGCTTTTGCGCGGCGGGGTTAGGCATTTCCTCGAACCGTGGGGCCAGCGCGACCCCTACCACGACGCGCGAAATGCTCAGTGTGGCCACAAGTCCGCACAGCGACGAGATCAGCCTCGCGGAGACGGCGTCGTTGGCCAGGTTGACGCGCAGCCAGATCGCAAGGACCGCGGTGACCAGATCGAACGCCGCCAGCACGACGCTGTCGTATCGCGAGTACGGGTAGTTCAGCGTCACTCCGACGACGAGGTCGGTAAACCTCATCACCATCGACCCCAGACACCACACGGCGATGAGCAGCAAGCCATTTCGGGCCGCCGCCCGCCAGGCGTTGTCCTCGGTCGTCGACCTGGTCCGGTCACCGAACAATGCGAGAAGTGTTCGAGGCGCAAAAATCGCCGCGGCCGCCGCCCACGCCAGGTAACCCTCGAACCCGACCCCGGCCGTCGACGTGTTCTGCGCTATACCGTGGAACGCATCGATGTCACGACCGACGGGAAGGCTCCACACGATGATCCCGGCAGCAAGCGTCGACGCCCCCAGCGCAACGGTGGCCAGTCGGGACGCCGTGCTGCTGCGAAGAAGCCACCGCGATGCGACGAGGACGGCGACCAGCGCCACCGCGCCGTACACCACCGCCGTCGCGATGACCGCGATGTTCTGCTTGCCGAAGCCAGACGAACCGGCTGTGTCGGTCAATGCGTATTTCACCCGCCAGTACAGGTTGAAACCAACGCTCAGCAGCGCCAGCAGCATCGACGCGTAGCCGATGACCCGGGCAGAGCTCAGCCACCCGCTGAACTTCTCGTCGCCTGCGGCGGCACCGGTTATCACCGGTTGCGCGCTCAGCAAAGCGCCGGCGATCCCGAGCCATGCGCCGGGTCCGACACCACCCGGCACGGTCACGGTGCCACCGAATCGGAAGGTCTCGAACGCGTCGAAACCGACGAAGACGAGCACCAGCAGCAGGTACGGGACGTTGAGCCACAGCCGAAGTCGATTAGTCGCCGCGGCGTTGAATCGCGCGCTGGACGACCTCCAGGAACCGGCCACGGCAATCGAAATCACGGACAGCGACGTCACCGCGAACAGCACCGCGAGGAGGGTCGTGTTGCTGCCGGGGATCCCCACACCGGAATACAGATTCCACGGCAGAACCAGCGCAACGACGAACAAGGCAGCGGCGGTCAGGTCGCTGGCGACGTTCCAGCGCCGCGTCGGCCGGCCTGCTGCGCGCGGGCCCGCGGCCAGAGCCTGACCGGGTGCGTTGTCCGCGGGTGGCTGCTGCGCTTGGCCACGGATGGGGCCGGTAGGCGCGTCGTCGCTGCTCTGGCTCACGGTTCCCCCCGGGTATCGAGGATGGTTGCTGGCGGCGCAGCTTCGGTTGGGTGGCGAGGGAACCCCCTGCCCGGCTGACTGCGTTGCTTACTTGGAAACATAATCTCCGTTCGGACGACGCGGCAGTCGCTGCGATGAGAACGTGCGATTCCGCGGACGTTGTTCCGCGGAGACCGTCCCGCGGTTCGGGAACCCGGTTACGCTGCGCTCATAGGCGGACGCTGTCGCCCGAATGACTGTTACTGCCGACGGTATCGCAGTGTAATGATGCCGGGACATGCTGGTTGCGGGGTGGCCAGCCGAAGGAGAGCCGGGATGGACGTCGTTTTGGGGGTTGCGGTCACAGGCCCCGTTGCCCGCTTGGCGCTTGTCGGGCCGGGCGCACAGGGTGCTGACGTAATCGACCAATCCGTCGTCGACCTCGCTGACAATCCGATCGAGACATTGACCGAGACCGTGGTCGGGACGAACCGGCTGTTGGCAGCCGAGAACCACCGGCTGACCGCCACCCGGCTTTGCTGGACGGACCATCCCAAAGCTGACCAGTTGCGGCAGGCGTTGGAAGGTTCCGGCGTCACGAACGTCGCGGTGCTGTCGGAATCGCAGGCGTTAACGGCGCTGATGCGCGCGGCTGGGCGGCCCGGTGCCGCGCTGGTGGTCGACGACCAGACGGCGACACTCTCGATGCCGGGCTCGACCGAGGGAGACGAGGACGCGCCGCGGACCCAGCTGGCCAGGGTGCCGCTCGCGGGCGGCTTGGGCCCTGAAGCCACGGCCACACTCGACACGTTGATGGCCAGGCTGGGCGCCCAGCCGAACGTCCCCGGAGATATCTACCTGGTGGGCGCATCGTCTGACCTCAACAGCGTTGCCGACCAGATTCGCGAGGCGTCGACGATGCGGGTGGAGATCCCCGACGACCCCACCTTCGCCCTCGCCCGCGGCGCGGCGATGGCCGCTGTGCCACTGGCGGTGTTGTCGGCCGGAGATGCGACCGCGATGGCCCCGGCGGTGGGGCTCACCGGAGATGAGACCGCTATGGCCCCGGCAGCCGGGCTCACCGGAGACGAGACCGCCTTCGTGCCCGCGGCCGAACACGGCGCCGAGGCACAACAGCTGGCGTACTCGATGGCCGACGAGGGTGAGCCATTCGGGGCGGACGAGTTCGGCGACGAGTACGACGACTTCGACGATGCCGATGCCGATGCCGAGACCGGGCAGCTGCCGCTGAGCAGACGGTCATTGGTGCTCGGCAATGCGGTCATCGCGTTCGCCGTCATCGGATTCGCATCGCTGGCAGTCGCGGTAGCGGTCGGCGTGCGGCCGACGGCGAGTGCAGCGCCTGTGGTTGGACACCAGAATGCCGCCCCGGGCAAGTTCATGCCGTTACTGCCGACGCAACAGCAGGCGCCGGTACCGGCGCCCCCGCCCGATCAGCCCAACGCCGGATTCCAGGGCGGCGTCATTCCGGACTCCAACGGCTACATTCCCCCGCAGTTGATGTCGCCCGGCGCGGGTGGGGCACCGCCGGTTGCCCCGGTCAACCCCCCGCCGGTGGCACCGGGCGTTCCTGGTTTCATGCCCAACCCCAACGGGCCGATCCCGGTTCCGATCATCATTCCGTTCCCCGGCTGGCGGCCACAGCCGCCGCCTTACGTACCGCCGTACACGCCGCCGACGAGTCCGACGAAAACCCCGTATACGCCGCCGACGAGTCCGACCAAGACCCCGTATACGCCGCCGACGACGACGTACTCGCCACCGACGACCACGTACTCGCCGCCGACGACCACGCACCAACCGCCGACGACCACGTACTCGCCACCGTCGACCTCGAAGGCACCGTCCACTGCGACCCAACCGCCGACAAGCACCAAGAAAACGACCCAGGCTCCCCAGCCGACGCGCACCCAACAGCCGACTCCACAACAGCCGCCTGGCGGCGGTCCCCATCACGGGTTCTGATTGCACCCCTAGGGTCGGATGGCATGTCCCACGACGTGGTCACGGTGCTGCTGCCCTGCCTCAACGAGGAGGAGTCGCTGCCGGCGGTGCTGGCGGCGATCCCGGTCGGTTACCGCGCGCTGGTGGTCGACAACAACAGCACCGATGACACCGCCGGGGTCGCGGGCCGGCACGGTGCTGACGTGGTCGCCGAACCGCGGCCCGGGTACGGCTCGGCGGTGCACGCTGGCGTTATCGCCGCGACGACGCCGATCGTGGCGGTGATCGACGCCGACGGCTCGATGGATCCCGGCGACTTGCCCCGGCTGGTCGCCGCCCTCGAGCAGGGTGCCGACCTGGTGATCGGCCGGCGCCGTCCCGTGCCAGGGCTGCACTGGCCATGGGTCGCCCGGGTGGGCACCGTGGTGATGAGCTGGCGGCTGCGCACCCGCCACGGCCTGCCGGTGCACGACATCGCGCCGATGCGGGTCGCACGGCGGGAGGCGCTGCTGAACCTGGATGTTGTCGACAGACGGTCGGGGTATCCGCTGGAACTGCTGGTGCGAGCCGCCGCCGCCGGCTGGCGGGTGGTTGAGCTCGACGTCAGCTATGGCCCCCGAACTGGCGGCAAGTCCAAGGTCAGCGGTTCGCTGCGGGGCAGCATCACCGCGATCCTGGACTTCTGGAAGGTGATTTCATGAGCGGCCTGCCGGTGACCCTGCTGGTGGTCGCCAAAGCACCAGAGCCCGGCCGGGCCAAGACTCGGCTCGCCGCGACGGTCGGCGACCGGGTCGCTGCCGACATCGCCGCCGCTGCGCTGCTGGACACACTGGACGCGGTGGCCACCGCGCCGGTGGCGGCGCGAGTGGTGGCACTCACCGGCGATTTGGACGCCGCCGTCGGCGGCGACGAGATCCGGCAACGACTTGAGTCCTTTACGGTGATCGTGCAGCGTGGCGACGACTTCGCCGATCGGCTCGCCAACGCACACGCCGATTCAGGCTTCGGGGGAAATCCGGTGCTGCAAATCGGCATGGACACCCCGCAAGTGACCGCGGAGCTCTTGACCGGCTGCGCGCGCCGGCTGCTCGAGTCGCCGGCCGTACTCGGGCTGGCGTGCGACGGCGGATGGTGGGTGCTGGGCGTAAGCACACCGGCGATGGCCGAATGTCTGCGCACGATCCCCATGTCTCAACCCGACACCGGGGAGCTCACATTGAAGGCGTTGCGCGACAACGGTATTGACGTGGTTCCGGTGGACCGGCTGGCCGACTTCGATGTTGTCGACGACGTCGCGGTGGTTCGCGATGCCTGCGGACCCGCCAGTCGTTTCGCCCGGGTCACCCGGGCCGCCGGACTCTGACGAGCGTGCGTGGTGGGCGTTGAGCGTGCATTGTGGGCGTAAAAATCGCCGGATTCCCACCTTGGGCGCACACTCGACGCCTGCAGCGCACACTCGACGCCGCCAGCGCACACTCGACGCGGCCAGCGCACACTCGACGCGGTCGACGCTTCAGGCTCGGCGGCGCAACACCACGGCGCGCCCGATGATCCCGACAGCGAATACGACCAGCCCGGAAATCACCGATTGCCATGGCAAGGTGGCGACCAGCAGCAGGCAACCCGCCAGGCCGCAGACGTTGAGGATGCGGCGCCACCGCTTCTCGCCAGAGGCGGGCAGCGTATAGGCGGAGGCGTTGGCGATCGCGTAGTAGATCAACACCCCGAACGACGAGAACCCGATCACCCCGCGCAGGTCGACGGTGGCCACCAGGACGGAGACGACCACCCCGAGTGCGACCTCGGCGTGGTGCGGTACCCGGTAGCGCGGGTGAACCGCCGCCAGCCAGGCGGGCAGATCCCGATGACGGGCCATCGCCAGCACGGTGCGCCCGAGTCCGGCGATCAGCGCCAGCAGCGCTCCCAGGCTGGCCAGTGCGGCTCCGATTGTGATCACCGGCACCAGCACCGGGACCCCGACGGCCCGGACTGCCTCGGCCAGTGGGGCGGCGGCATGCGCGAGCCGGTCGGGTCCAGCGGCCAGCAGAGCCGCCACACCGACCACGAAGTAGATCGCGACCGCAATCGCCAGGGCGAGAGTTATCGCTCTGGGGATGGTGCGGGCCGGGTCGCGGACCTCTTCGCCCATCGTCGCGATCCGCGCATAACCGGCGAAGGCGAAAAACAGCAGCCCCGCCGACTGCAGAACACCATAGATCGTTCCCGAAGGCCAGTGGATCAGGTGCGGCGGCTCCGGCTTGGCTACCGCGATCCCGATGACCACCGCGGCTAGCGCAATCAGCGTGCAGGCCAACAATATTCGGGCGAGCATCGCGGTCTTGGTGACTCCCCGGTAGTTGAGCGCGATCAGCAGGACCACGGCGCCTACCCCGATGATTCGCTGCGACCAGTGCGGCCCTGGAACCGCGTAGCTGGCGACGGTCAGCGCCATGGCCGCGCACGAGGCGCTCTTGCCGATCACAAATCCCCACCCGGCGAAAAAGCCCCACCATGGGCCGAGGCGCTCACGCCCGTAGATGTACGTCCCACCCGATGTCGGATAGACCGCGGCCAGTTGCGCCGACGCGGTGGCGTTGCAGTACGCGATCACCGCGGCCACCCCCAGCCCGATCAGCAGGCCGGCGCCGGCGGCCCGCGCGGCCGGGCCGAACGCCGAGAACACGCCGGCGCCGATCATCGAGCCGAGCCCGATCACCACGGCGTCGGTCGTGCCCAGCCGACGTGCCAGCCCCGGCTGATCGTCCATGTCCACCTACCAGTTCGTGAAGATCACGGTGTTGACTAGCAGTGCACCTGCGGCGTTCAGTGCCAGCCACGGTCGGTGTGAGCGCACCGGCAGCAGCGCGGGCGCCGCGGTGAGCCAGATGGTGAACGGCAGCCAGATCCGCTCGACTTCGGCCTTACTCAGCATGCTCAGGTCGGCGAAGACGATGACTGCCAGCATCGCCAGCAGCACCAGGTGAAAACCGGAGCGGCGACGGATCGCAGCCGGGTCGAACACCCGGCTGATTCCCGCCACGCTGCCCAGGCCGATCGCGCACACCACGCACGCCAGATTGGCCCAGCTCCAGTACGCGAACGGCCGGTCCTTGGCGACTCCCTGCCAATAGCGTTGCTGCACAAGGGTATAGCCGTCGAACCAGTAAAACCCGGCGACGGCGAAGGTCACCGCCACCGCGACTGCACCCAGGAAGGCGGGACCGAGTACCCGCAGGACCGCTCGCCAGTCGGACGCCGACACCAACACCGCCAACGCCGGAATGCCCATCAGCGCCAAGCCGTAATTGACGAACACTCCCCAGCCGAGCAGCAGACCCGCGGCGGCCGCAACCAGCGCGGGGAACCGACCCGCGCGGTGTCCCGCCACCGCCAGCAGCGCAATACCCCAAGCCGCAACCCCTGCGAAGTATGCATCGGCCGAGACCGCCACCCAGATCGCCGTCGGCGCCACCGCGACGAACGGTGCGGCCCGTCGCGCGGTCTGCTCATCGGCCAACGCGCGGACGGCGATCAGCACGGCCGCGGTCGCACTGGAGCCGGCCAGCAGGCACAGCAGGCCGGCCCAGCCGCCGCCGTGCAGGCCGATCCGGTCCAGCCACACGAACGTCAAAAGCGCACCCGGCGGATGCCCGGAGACGTGTGTGACCCAGGAGTTGGGCTGAAAGTCGAGAATCCGACTGGAGAACGTGCGGACCGTCGCCGGGATGTCGGTGATACTTCCCACCTGAGACAGGTACTCGTCCCGGGTCGTCAGCCGGCCGGCGAAGCCGCGTTGCCAGCCATCGATCATCGCCAGCGCAAACGCCCACCCGCAGGCGGTGGCCCAACTGCCCAGTGTCAGCACCCGCCACGAAAGACGTTGTGCCACAGTCGGTCCCCACAGCACAGCGGCTACCGCGATGAGAATCGCCGGCCCCGTTCCCCAGCCGGCGTGGATGTCCCAATAGCCGAAGATCGGTGCGGCGCCCGCCCGCATGGCGAAATGTTCCAGGCCGGTATCTTGCCGGGGCTTGACGCCCCAGTCCAACCGCGGCAGCACGAACGCCGCCGCCAGCAGGGCAACACCGAAGGCGACGGCCAATCCCTCCCGGCTAGCAATTCTCACGATCGCCCAGCTTATTGATCACCCGCGCCGGTGAACCGGCGCACCAACGCCATCCGGTCCATCTTGCCGACGCCGCGCCGCGGCAGAGCCGCAACAATGTGCAGCTCGCGTGGCGTGGCGGTGGCGTCCAGCGTCTGCGACACATGGGCCCGCAGCGCGTCCAGCGTCGGCGGTTCACAACCGTCGCTCACCACAACCGCGGCGACCACCCGCTGGCCCAACGTCTGGTCGGCAAGTCCGAAGACCGCGCAGTCGCTGACGGCGGGATGGGTGCACAGCGCGGCCTCGACCAGCTGCGGCAGCACGGTCAACCCGCCCGTGCTGATCGCGTCGTCGGCGCGGCCCAGCACGGTAAGCACGCCCGCATCGTCGACGGCGCCGAGATCGTCGGTGCAAAACCAGCCCGGCTCGGCGAACGGGTCGGGATCGACTGGGTTGCGATAGCCCTTGGCCAACGTCGCGCCGCCGATCACGATGCGCCCGTCGGTGAGCAGCCGCAGCCGGACTCCGTGCAGCGGGGCGCCGTCGTAGACGCAGCCCCCGGCGGTCTCGCTCATCCCGTAGGTGCGCACCACCGCAATGCCCGCCGCCGCGGCGGCCTCGAGGATCGGCCGCGGCGCCGGTCCGCCGCCGATCAGTACGGCGTCCAGGTCGGCCAGCGCGGCCGTCGCGGCCGGATCGGTCAAAGCCTTGGCCAGCTGGGCGGCGACCAGCGACGTGTACCGCCGACCAGAACCCAATCGGCTTACGGCGCTGGGTAATTGGGTGGCGTCAAACCCAGCGGAAACATCCAGCTCGACGGCCGCAGAACCGGCGAGCACGCTGCGCACCAACACCTGCACCCCGGCGATGTGATACGGCGGCAAGGCCAGCAGCCAGCTCCCCGGGCCACCGAGACGGTCGTGGGTTGCCGATGCGCTGGCGGCCAGGGCGGCCGCGGTCAGCAAGGCTCCCTTGGGGGCACCGGTGGTTCCCGACGTCGTCGCCACCAGGGCGACGTCGTCGTCTACGGCTTCGCCCACCCGCAAAGCACGCAGCTCGGACTCGCGATCCACACCCGCCGGGACCACGACCAGGGCAGCATCGCGGCCGCCCAGCACCCGTTCCAGGGCAGGCAACAGCGATGCGGCAGCACAACCCGGCGTGACGCCCAGCGCACGCAGGACAGCTATGCGGAGTCTCCGGCGTCGCGCTCGTCGTCGAGCGGCGAGCCCTTGGCGGCCAACCGCTTCTCCACTCGCTCGATGTCTTCGGGCGACGGCAACTCGTCGGTGAGCTTGCTGATCGCCACGCCGATGTCGACCTGGTCGAAGTCGCCGCGGTCCATCAACTGGTTGGCAACAAGTTTGACTTCGTCGTTGCTCAACCGGCGGGTCAGCACCGCGAGCAGCGCGAACGTGTCAGTCGGCGGGATGCCCTCGGGATAAACCGCGCGCAACCACGAGACTACCGAGTTAAGGAATCCGTTCACTTTGCTATCTCTCCGCGCAAGAGGATCGGCAGTTACGGTGGGAGATTTAATACTACTTGGGGCTACTTGGGCTTGGCTCCTAGGAACGGGGAGCCGGTTTGGTGCGCGATGAAGTCGCGGGCGATGTACAGCAGAGCGAAGATAATCACCACGACTACTAGCGCGTAGATCGCATAGGCGAGCGCAAGCAGCACCGGGTTCTTCGGTGAATCGGCGCCGCCGGTGCCGGCGTGCCCGGCGCCGACGGCCTGAAACCGGATCCCGAGAGCGAACAGCCCTGGCAGTGCTGCGCCGGCCAGCAGAGCGAACAGCAAGATCTTCAAAGACGCCTCGTAGTTGAACCATTCGGTGAAGTGGCTCATGAGGGGTTCCCCGCAATCACCGTGTCGCCATCGGAGCCCGAGCCCGACGGGGTGCCAACCGTGGGCCCCTTATCCGACGGCGGCGTGCGTTCGTCCGCATCCTCGAGTCCGGCGGTCAGGCCACCTTCCCAGTCGGCGTTGACGTTGCTGCTGTCGACCTTGACCCTCCGCGACCGGATGTAGATAGCGGCAGAGACCGCGACCAGCAGCCCGAAGCCGACGATCGCGCCGGGGAATCCGCCGATGAGGTGCACGATCCAGTAGGTGACCGCGCCGACCGTCCCGGCCAGCGGGAGCGTCACCAGCCACGCGACCGCCATCCGGCCGGCCACTCCCCAGCGCACCTCGCCGCCGGGCTTGCCCAGTCCGCTGCCCATCACCGAACCGGTGCAGACCTGCGTGGTCGACAACGCGTAGCCGAAGTGGGCAGAGAGCAGAATGATTGCGGCCGAGGACGACTCCGCGGCCATGCCTTGTGGCGACTTGATCTCGACCAGGCCCTTGCCCAGGGTGCGGATGATCCGCCAGCCGCCCAGGTAGGTACCCGTCGCCATCGCCAGGGCGCAACCCACGATGACCCACAGCGGAGGCGCGGAGGCCGTCTTGCTGACGGAGCCGTAGGTCATCAGCGCCAGGAAGATGATGCCCATCGTCTTCTGGGCGTCGTTGGTGCCGTGCGCCAGCGACACCAGCGAAGCCGAGCCCCACTGGCCGTACCGGAACCCGGCCTCGGTGCGATTTTCCCCAATACCGCGGGTGATCCGGTAGACCAGCCAGGTGGCTATTGCCCCAATGAGGATGGCCAGGAGCGCGGACACGACGGCCGGGATGATCGCCTTGGACGTGATGCCCTTCCAGATCACCCCGTGGCCGCCGACGGCAGCGATCGTGGCACCGACGATACCGCCGATCAGTGCGTGCGAGGAACTCGAGGGGATTCCGAGGAGCCAGGTCAGCAGGTTCCAGACGATGCCGCCGACCAAGCCGGCGAACACCAGTTCCAGTGTGACGATGTGCCCGTCGATAAGACCCTTCGCGATGGTAGCCGCCACCGCGGTGGACATGAACGCGCCCACCAGGTTGAGGACCGCGGACAATGTCACCGCGACTTTGGGCTGCAACGCGCCGCTGGCAATGGAGGTTGCCATTGCGTTGGCGGTGTCGTGGAAGCCGTTGGTGAAGTCGAATGCCAATGCCGTTACTACGACTATGATTAGGAGGAACAAATCGATGTTCACAGCGCCTGATTCTGGTAGTTGGGGGATTAAATTGTCGAATGGAGAGATAGCCAAAACGCAGGTGTACCTTGACTCGTCGTCGAATGTTAGCGCTTAGTTAACCTTACGTTCCCCCTGTTTGCCACGGGTGTCCCGGCGCAGTGGGTGTTCGTCCGGAACCTCGACGAAAATCAGCGTGATCCCGTCCGGGTCAGTCACGTGCATCTCGTGCAGGCCCCACGGTTCGCGGCGCGCCTCGCGGGCGATCGCTACCCCCCGGCCTTCCAACTCGGCCTGGGTCGCTGCGACGTCGCGGACCTGTAGCCACAGCGCGCCGGGGAAGGGACCCCGGGAGTGGTCGGGGCTGCCGTAACCTGCCAGCTCCAATAGGGATTGGCCGGCGAAAAATACTGTGCCAGCGCCGTAATCACGGGCTATCGCCAGGCCGATCTTGTCGCGGTAGAAGCTCAAGGACTGCTGATAGTCTGCCGGCCGGAAAAGCATCCGGCTGGCCAGGATCTCCATAACCTCGTGTCTATCACGTCGCTAGGGCGCCGGGGCGCATCGGCTGCGCAGCGTTGGCACGCCGGGGCCGACGAGGTCGTCACAAGCGGCGGCCCGGCCGGTCATGGCGAGGAGCAACGACAGCAGTGGGCCCTCGACAGGTTCACCCTCCCCGTGCTGCCAGTCGTGGTCGATGGCTTTAAGTGCGAGCCCGGCGACGCGCTTCTTGGATCCGATCAGCATGTTGGAGCCCTTGTAGAAGTCGGCCGCCTCGCGAACCACGCCCCCCGCGTAGGTGTGCGGGATGCCCAGCGGACGCCGCACGTCGGCGCCGTGCACCACCACCTCACCCAGCCATGAGGTTTTGGGCCCCGGCGGTGCGGAGGTGGAATTCTGCAGTCCCCGGAATTCGGCCAGGGTGGCGACCGGGTCGGCGCCACGGTGCTTGCCGATTTGTTCGTTGGCGAACTTGTCGAAGTTGAACCCGGCCTTGACCATGTTGAAGAAGAAGGTGCCCGGGTTGAGCGAGGCGGTTGCGGACAGGTGCGCGACGATGTCGCGTACCGTCCACCCGCTGCAGAGCGACGGAGTATCCCATTGTGCGGGAGTCAGGTTCGCGAGGTCGTCGGCGAGCGCGCCGCGTTCGGCCGCAATGGTGGTCCAGATGTCAGACATGGCAAGCTCCCGGAGTTATTGGGATTCGGTGAGGTGGTTGGCGCGCCGTTGCATGAGTGCATTGACCCAGCGGGGGCCGACGGTGTTCAACGCGTCGAGTGCAACGGCCATCCGCGGCGCGATCCGCACCGGCCGGGTGCGGGCGGCGGTGACCATCCATTCGGCGGCTTCTTCCGGGGTCAACGCGGGCATCCCGTCATATGCCTTTGTCGGTTTGATCATAGGAGTCGCGACCAACGGGTAGTAGAGCGTCGTCGAATGAACCCCCTTGCGGCCCCACTCGGTTTCCACGACCCGGCTGATGGACGCCAGCGCGGCCTTCGACGCGTTGTACACCGAAAACATCGGGGACGCCTCCGACATCACACCCCAGGTAGAGACGTTGATGATGTGGCCGTCGCCGCGCTCGAGCATTCCGGGCGCGAGCCCGCGGATCAGTCGCAGCGGGCCGTAGTAGTTGAGCACCATGGTCCGCTCGACGTCGTGCCAGCGTTCCAACGATTCGGCCAGCCCTCGTCGGATCGACCGGGCGGCGTTGTTGACCAGGATGTCGATGCCGCCGATATGCTTTTCGACGTCGGCGACCAGTGCGTCAATGGCGTCCATGTCCGAAAGGTCGCAGGGCATAGACATCGCGGCGCCGCCGGCCGTCGTGATCCGGTCGGCCACGGCGTCCAACAGATCCTGACGGCGGGCCACGGCGACGACGGTTGCGCCGTGTTGGGCGAATAGTTCGGCGCCGGCCTCGCCGATGCCCGACGACGCTCCGGTGAGCAGGATCCGCTTGCCTTCGAGCTCAACCGGTTTGATGGCGGGCCGGTTCAGGAGTATTTGCGGCGAAATCGGCGGCCGCATGGATGCCAGCACCAGCTGGTCGGTCAACCGGCGAAGGGGACTCTTACTCACACGAGGGGAGTCTAGGCGGACCGGCGAGCCACTCAGAAATACCGCGGGAACGGAGTCCAGTCCGGGGCACGTTTTTCCAGGAACGCGTCGCGGCCCTCGACGGCCTCGTCGGTCATGTACGCCAGTCGCGTGGCCTCACCCGCGAAAAGCTGCTGACCCACCAGACCGTCGTCGAGCAGATTGAACGCGAACTTCAACATCCGTTGCGCTTGCGGCGATTTGGCGTTGATCTCCGCTGCCCACTGCACTCCGACGCGCTCCAGCTCGGCGTGCGCGACCACCTCGTTGACCGCACCCATGTGGTGCATCTGCTCGGCGGTGTACGTGCGGCCGAGGAAGAAGATCTCGCGGGCGAACTTCTGGCCCACCTGACGGGCCAAATACGCGCTGCCGTAGCCGCCGTCGAAGCTGCCGACGTCGGCGTCGGTCTGCTTGAAGCGGGCGTGCTCGCGGCTGGCCAGGGTGAGATCGCACACCACGTGCAGGCTATGCCCACCGCCGGCCGCCCACCCGTTGACCAAGCAGATGACTACCTTGGGCATGAACCGGATCAGCCGCTGTACCTCGAGGATGTGTAGCCGGCCGGCGCGGGCGGCGTCGATGGTGTCGGCGGTTTCGCCGGAAGCGTATTGATAGCCCGACCGGCCGCGAATGCGTTGATCGCCGCCGGAGCAAAACGCCCAGCCGCCGTCTTTTGGCGACGGCCCGTTGCCGGTCAGCAGCACCGCGCCCACGTCTGGAGACATCCGAGCGTGGTCGAGCACCCGGTACAGCTCGTCGACGGTGTGCGGCCGAAACGCGTTGCGCACCTCGGGCCGGTCAAAGGCCACCCGCACCGTCGCGTCTTCGACGTGGCGGTGATAGGTGATGTCGGTCAGATCGCCGAAGCCGTCGACGGGCCGCCATGCATGCGCATCAAATAGGTTGTCACTCAAGGCTTTTGAACTCCATCCTGGCTTATGTGAGATCGCACTACACCGGATCGAAACGAAAGACCGCGCAGATCTCGGCCAGCGCCTCGAACTCGTCGGGACGCCCTTCCTTGATCAGCCCGCAGCGCTTCATGAAACCGACGCCGGTGGGGACTTCGCTGGGCCAGACCCGCAGCAGCGGCCTGGCTTCGTCGGCCGACAGCTCCACCATTCGCACCCGCTCGTGCTTGCGGCCGCGGCTCAGCGTGACTTCGCTTGCGGCCCTGACGTTTCGCACCCATTCCGCACCCGGGAAACCGCCGACGACATACCGTTTGCCGTCCACCGTCATTGGCGTGACCGGTGTCGACCGGGGAGTGCCGGACTTGCGGCCGGGCACGGTCAACACCACCGGGCTTTCGCCGCCGAAGCTCAGGCCAAGCCGCGACATTCCGATGAAGACTTTGTTCGCCGGCTTCAGCCACCACGGCGGCTTGAGGCCGTCAGCACCTGCCATGCCTGCAACAGTAGTCAGGCGGACGGCGCCGTGACTCTCTGACTAGCGAGCGTGCGGCCAGTTTCACGTCGGGCCGCGAGCGTGCGGCCAGCTTCACGCGCGGCGTGAAACCTAGCCGACGGAGCGGGCGGCGCCTTCCCAGAACTGTGCCCGGACGGCCTTCTTGTCCGGCTTGCCCAGCCCGGTCAGGGGCAGCGCGTCGACGACCACCACCCGCTTGGGCGACTGCACCGAACCCTTGCGTTCCTTGACGGCGGCCTGGATCTCGGCGGTCATGGCCTCGATCGTGGCGTCGTCGCGAGCGGCGTCGGCGCGCAGCACCACCACCGCGGTGACGGCCTCGCCCCACTTCTCGTCCGGGGCTCCCACCACACAGACCTGCGCTACCGCGGCATGTTCGGCGACCACATCTTCGACTTCCCGGGGGAACACGTTGAAGCCGCCGGTGACGATCATGTCCTTGACCCGGTCGACGATGTAGTAGAAGCCGTCCTCGTCCTCACGTGCCATATCGCCGGTGTGCAGCCAGCCGTCCTTGAATGTATCGGCTGTCGCGTCCGGCAGATTCCAGTAGCCGCCCGCCAACAACGGTCCGCTGACACAGATTTCGCCCGGCTCGCCCTGCGGCACCGGCTTGCCGTCCTCGCCCAGCAGCGCGACCCGCGCGAAAAGCGTTGGGCGCCCGCAGGACGTGAGCCGCTTCTCGTCGTGGTCACCCTTGGCCAGGTAAGTGATCGCCATCGGCGCCTCGGATTGCCCGTAGTACTGGGCGAATATCGGGCCGAACCGCCGGATCGCTTCCGCCAGCCGCACCGGATTCATCGCCGAAGCGCCGTAATAGACCGTCTCCAGCGACGACAGGTCCCGGGTGTGCGAATCCGGGTGGTCCATCAGCGCGTACAGCATCGACGGCACCAGCATGGTCGCTGTAATGCGTTGCTCTTCAATGACTCTCAGCACCTCGGCCGGGTCGAACTTGCCTAGTACCACCATTTCGCCGCCTTTGACCACCGTGGGCGTGAAAAACGCCGCACCCGCATGTGACAGCGGCGTGCACATCAAGAACCGCGGGTGCTCCGGCCATTCCCATTCGGCGAGCTGGATCGACGTCATGGCGGCGATGTTCCCGGTAGTGCCTATCACGCCCTTGGGCTTGCCGGTGGTGCCGCCGGTGTAGGTCAGGCCGCCAATGTGGTCCGGTGGCAGGTCCGCGACGACCAGCGGCTTGGGCTCGTACTTGGCCGCCTCCGCCGACACATCCACCGCCACATCCTTGAGTGCTTCTGGCACCGGGCCGATGGTCAGGATCTGCTCGAGCGAGTCGACCTTTTCCAGCAGCCCCAGCGCGCGCTCGACGAACATCGGGTTGGGGTCGATGATCAGCGAGCTGGCACCGGCATCGGAGAGCACGTAGGCGTGATCGTCCAGCGAGCCGAGCGGGTGCAGGGCGGTGCGCCGGTAACCCCGGGTCCCGCTGGCGCCGATGATCATGAGCACCTCGGGACGGTTGAGCGACAGCAGGCCGACCGTGACGCCGGTGCCGGCGCCCAGTGCCTCGAAGGCCTGGATGTATTGGCTGATCCGCTCGGCCAGTTGACCGCCGGTCAGCGTGGTGTCGCCGAGGAACAGCACCGGCCGGTTCTTGTGGCGCTTGAGCGCGCCCACCAGCAGGTGGCCGTTGTGGGTCGGGTTGCGCAGCAGCTCGTCACTCATGTGGCAAGACTAGAACGTGTTGCAATTCGGGTCAGCTGCGCCCTCAGGCCCCACCTTTTCGGGCCGGGATTACTAGGATTGCTGCGTATGGGGCAGGCTGACCCTGAAGCTGAAACGGTCATCACCGGAACCGTATTGACCGTCGACGACGCGCGGCCCACAGCCGAGGCATTGCGCCGCAATCCGCGCGACGACCACCGGCTGCGGCTCGAGCACGTCGGCGCCATCCGGCCCGAACAACTCCAGCGCGCCGCCGATCTCGGCGTGACCTGCAGCATCTTCG
>DASXMA010000081.1:0-11854 GCA_036495965.1 Mycobacterium sp. | reverse complement strand
TGTGCGCTTCGTTTTCGGCGCTGATGTCGAACGCGATCTCGGTGGCCCCCGCCCGCTGCAGCGCGTCGACCTTCGCAGGGTCGGTGGCCGCCGAGGTGAAGGGGATGACCTCCAGCGAATCGGGATCGCGGCCGGCGAGGGCAACCCGGTCGCGAAGTCGCGCCACCGCGTCGGACATGTCGTGGCCGCCGACCGGGATCCAGCCCGCCCCGAACTCGGCGACGTGCTCGAACACGACGCGGCTAGGGGCGCCCCCGACGAGCACCGGCAGCGGCCGCTGTGCCGGCTTGGGCCACGACCAGGAGGACGCGATCGACACGAATCGGCCGTTATAACAAGCGATCTCGCACTCCCACAGGTTGCGCATGGCCAACACGTGCTCGCGGGTGCGCGCACGCCGGGTGGCGGGGTCGACGCCGTGGTCGGCCATCTCCTCGCGGTTCCAGCCGTAGCCGACGCCGACGGCCACCCGGCCGCCGGATTGCTGGTCGATGGTGGCCAGCGCCTTGGCGGTGACAATCGGATCACGCAGCGCGGCGAGCAGCACGCCGGTGCCCACGCGGATCCGCGACGTCGCGGCCGCCGCCATGGCGACTGCCGATAGCGCCTCCAGGTTGCGGAGGTAACGCTCGGGCAGCTCCCCACCCAGGGGATAGGGCGAATCGCGCGACACCGGAATGTGGGTGTGGTCGGGGATCCACAACCCGTCGAGCCCGAGTTCCTCGACGGCGCGAGCGATGTCGGCGACTCGGGAGCCGCGATCGGTCGCGACGAGCGTGACGCTATACCGCACGGCGCGGCCGCCCGTCGGCGGTCACAGGTCGATCACCCCGACATCGGGTCCAGTCTTGACCGTCACCGCCGTGCCGTACGGCAGGCAGAGCTCGCCGATCTTGGCCAGGATCGCTTGCCCCCGTCGGCCGTCCGCGCGAGCGGGAAAGCCCGTCGTCGCGCGCCGCGCGGTGCTCCACACCATCGGATGCAACTCGATCCGCGTGACTCGGTGGGACTCGGCGTCCACGGTGCACACCGGGACCACGAAACCCGGCTCGTGGCCGTTGGCCTCGCGCGGGCTGTGCACGACCTTGCGGCTGCCCGGCCCACCCATGGCGTCCGCGCGGGCGCCGTAGGCATCCAACAGGGTCGCGTCGAACGAGCGCACCGCGCCGTGGTTGCCCCAGCGCGTGTAAAAGTCGTGTGGCTGCGCTTCGCGGCGGCCGAGCCGGAAAAGCGGGCCTGGGTCGTAGAAGATCGGGACGCCGTCGTGCACCTCGATCCCCCGCATCGGCGCGTGCGAGCCCTGCACCAGTACCATGTGGGCGCCTGCTGATATTGCCGCGCAAGCGAATTCACGCGCGAATGCCGGTGTCGTGGACATCAGCCCCGCCTCGCCGTCCCACGCCTGCACGTGTAGGTGCGCGACGACGAGGTCGGCGGTGGCGCGGGCCAGCCGGATGGAGGAGACATTGCCCGCCAGGTCGTCCTCGTCGCACGCCGTGCTGGGCGGGCCGTGCTGCGGCCGGAGCCGGAACCGCGTGATGGAGTTGTGCAGCCCGGGCGGGTGGACGACGAACTCGTCACCGTCTTCGACTACCCACATGCCGAGCCGCGCCGAGATCGACATCACCTCGCCGGCCGCGGACCGGTCGACCACGTGTACGTAGCGCAGCGGGTTCACCCCAGGCCTGCCCGGCGCGTCGGGGCGCGCGGCGCCTGCCCTGGCGAACGCCGGGAACGACGAGGTAGCGGACACGACGGCCACGCGCCCCGCCGCGGTGTCGGCGAACGCCGGCGCGCGGGCGGCGGCCAGGTCGACACCGATGCCGGCATGGGGCAGCCCCGCGGCATCGAGCGCCTCGATCGTGCACCGCAGCCCGCCGTAGGAGTAGTCCAGCGAGTGGTTGGACGCCGCGGAAACCACATCCACACCGAGCCAGCGCAATTCGTCGGCGATCCCAGTAGGACCACGCATCCAGCTCAGCGGCCCCTCCGCAGCGCCGAACACGTCGGCACCCGCGAAGTCGTGCAGCGGGATCTCCAGATGGGCGTGTGTGACGTCGGCGGTGCGGAGCACGTCTACAGCGGCCAGGACGTCGGTATCGCGGCACGCGGACACGGGCGTGTTCATGATGACGTCACCGGTCAGGGCCACCGTGTAGGCACCCGTCACCGGCTCCAGCATCATCGCGGCACTAGTCGGCGACGTTCGGCGGGACGTCGGGCGGGATAGGCCTCGCCGCCTCGTTCGGTGATCTTCCGCGTCACCTCGCGGGCGCGGTCGGCGTCGAGGTCGGCGACTGCGACCCGCGCGCCTGCCGCCGCCACCCCGAACGCAATGCCACGGCCGTTGCCGACCCCGGCACCGTCGACGACCAGCACCCGGCTGCCCGGGAGAAGCGGCTGCGCCCCGCACATCAGCGGGCCAACTCGGCGACGTCCGACACGGTGTGGTGCTCAAGGTTCATCACGACGTCCACAAGCCGATCGGCCCGCTCGCCCAACGACTTCGCGGTGTTCTTGAACATTGCGATGCGCTCGTCGAGGGTATGCCGCTGCGGCTCGAGGCTCGGCACCACCTTGGTGATCACCCGGCCGTCGCCCAGCCTGACGATCACGGTCTGGTCGGCGAAGCCACGCACACTTTCGCCCTCCAACACCACGACGTCGACCCGCTTGCGGGCCTCGACGTAGCGCGGGTCGCGGGCGGCCCCGTCGTCGAACGCGTGGGTGTACGGCAGCTCGGGGATGCCGCCCACCAGCAGACCCGCGACGCCCTGGCAGATGCTGAACTTCGCCTGCTCACCGCTGACCGGTTCCCGGTACGGGGCGATGCGGTCGGCCCAGGGCGTCACCCGCAACTCGATCGACTCGATGTCGTTGGGCCCAATACCGTTGTCGCGCATGATCTCAATGGTGCCGTGAATGGTCTGGTGGGTGACCCCGCACGAGCCGTACTGCTTGGGTGCCACGCCCGCCAGCTCCAGGAACAGCCGCTCACCCAGGCCGGCCGTCAGCTTCGCCTCGTCATACGGCCTGGCGCCGGTCTCGCCGGCGAACTGCACACCCCACGAATAGTTGCCGTCGAGGTAGTCGGTGCACGCGGTGAAGCCGGCGGCCGCGACCTGCGCGGCGAATACGCCAGTGCGCGCCGGAATTCCGGCCTCGTGCACGTGGGCCATCGACCCGCAGCCGCGGGTGCTGCCATTGCCCAGCGGCAGCGCGGTGCCCATCGCGTTGCGCAGCTGGTTGACGTCGAGACCGAACAGCCGGCCTGCGGCGACGACAGCGCCGCCCGGCCCGACCAGGGAGATCCCCATGAACCCGCGGTCGCAAGCGCCGATGCCGGCCATGCCGAGCCTGCCCTGCATCTCGATGCCCGCGACGACGGCGGTGATGAAGTCGCGGCCGGAGCTGTTCTTGTACTCGCCCACCGCGAGCGCCGCGACGATTGGAGGGATCAATCCGGTGCCAGGCAGGGTGCCGTAGGACTCCAGCTCGTCGGCATGCGCGAGGGATCCGTTGACGTAGGCGGCCTCGGCGATCGACGTCTTGAACCCGCCGCCGATGACGCTGGCCTGATCGGCGGCGCCGAGCTGGCGGGCGTAGTCGACAAGCAGCCTGCTCACCGGCTGGGCGTGCGCGAGTGTCATGTGCCCGAGGCATTCCAGAGTGAAGATCTTGAGCAGCTCCACCGCCTCGACGGGCAGCTCTTCATAGCGCAGGCCGACGAGATATTCGGCAAGAGCCTGCGTGTTACCCGTCTTCGCCATCGTGGGCGCGCCCATAATCGTCCCTTATCTTCTCTTCCTAGGTCCCGGGCAACGCTGAGGCGGCGCAGCCGCCCGTCTGGGGCGCGCCGCCCTGGCATGTCTCGATTTGGCGGATCTCGCCGCGCGGACTCATTGCGCGGCCGTGGCCACCGGCACCGCGGACTTCTGCACCTGCTCCCAATTGTCGAATACCACAGGGTATTTCACATACCGGGGGATGTCCTCCACCTCGAACTTGCTCATGTCCTTGTCGAGGCCGACCGGTGGGTTGTCGGGGTCGGGACGCACTCCCGCGGTCATCAGCTTGCGCAGCAGCTCCAGGTGCGCGCCACCCTGGCCGTCGTTACCGACCACCACACGCAGCCCGTAGCACTGGTGGGTGCCGACACCGAAGCCGAGGCCGTAGCGCGGCGTGCCGTTGGCCGGCGTCGGCCGGTTGGGGTTGAATCCCATTGCGTCCGGTCCGAACACGTCGGTGTCGCGGTTGGCCTTCACGTACTCGATCCGCAACTCTTGGCCGGGGTGGATTTTCCTACCGTCGGACAGCTCGTCCTCCTCCAGCGCCAGCCGCGTGGTGTACGGCGAGAACGTGGCGCGCATCCGGATGATCTCCTGCAGAGAGTGCAGCAAGAACGTCGGATCGGTCCTGCGCGGGATGTCCTCCGGGTGGCTGGCCAGCCAGGTCTGGACTAGATCGATGGTGTGCACGATCGACTGGGTGCTGGTGCTCACCGAGGCCGCGAACAGCAGCGTCGACTCGACGACGGCGTTGGATTCGTCCTCCCACTCCGGCGCGAGGCCGGCGGCCACCATCTTGAGCAGGCTGTTGGGCACGTCGTCCTCGGCGAGCTCGCCCACCTCGATCCGGGCGCGCTGTTCGCGGTGCCAGGCCAGCGAGGGTTCGAAGAACTCCTTGACATACTCGGACTTGGCTCGCAGCGCCCGCTGGTTCACCTGGTCGCGGTCGTCAAGGAAGGCCGAGCTGGTGCCTGCGGCGATCGGTCCGGCGAACGAGCGCATCAGCGCGAGCCGATCGTCGGTGTCCAGGCCGATCAGGCCGATGAGCCGCGCGGTGAAGTGGATGAACACCCGCTCGAGGAATTCGACGAGGTCCATCCCGCGCTTGCCGTTCGCATCGGGTTCGGCCAGCCGCAGCGCCATCAGCCGGTCGGCCTCGGGCAGCACGATGTCCTCGCGGATGCCGTCCAGCGCGTCGGCGCGGACCAGCGGGTTGAGCAGCTTGCGGCGGCGGCGGTGCGACTCGCCTTCGAGAAACATCATCGAAGCGCCGAGGAATTCACGGACGTTGATCTCGCCGTTGACCTCGTCGCTCTTACGGCCAGCGAACAGGTCGGGGCTGTGCGTGACCGCAGTCTTGGAGCGCAGCAGCTTCGACACGTCGGCCAGCCGATTCACCGGCGCGAAAGGACATTTCGCGCCGTCCGCTGGTTCCGCCGGGGTCGCTTCATCGCCGGCAGCGGGCTCAGTCATGGGACATTCCTCCTTCACTCACTTTTGAACAATGGCACTCGTCCGAGGCGCTGTCAACTGCTATGTTGACTGGCGTGACCCGGGACAGCCAGACACCGGTCGTCGTCGTCGGCGCCGGCCTCGCGGGCAGCCGCACGTGCACCGAGCTGCGCAGGCTCGGCTACTCCGGGTCGATCGTGTTGATCGGCGGCGAGCCCAACCTGCCCTACGATCGGCCGCCGCTGTCCAAGGCGGTCATCCAAGGAAAGCGTGACTCCAAACCGCTTAAGGCTCGCTACGAAGAACTGGGTATTGACGTGCGGCTCGGGGTGGTGGCCGAATCACTAGAGCTGAGCAGCCGGCGCGTGCTGACATCGGCTGGCCCCGTTGAGTTCTCACGCCTGGTGGTCGCCACCGGCGCCACCCCGGTGCGGCTGCCCGGAGACGGCGAACAGCTCACGCTGCGTACCGACACCGAGGCGGTGGCCCTGCGCGACAGGTTAGTTCCTGGGGCACATGTCGTCGTGATCGGCGCCAGCTGGATCGGCGCCGAGGTGGCCTACGCGGCGTTGCAGCGTGGCTGCCGGGTGACCGGTCTGGAGTACCACCCCGCGCCTCTGGCGCAGGCCCTTGGCAGCGCACTCGGTAGCCGGTTCGCCTCCTGGTGGGACGGCGCCGAGCTGCGCACCGGCCAGGGCGTCACTGCGGTCGAACCTGACGGCGCGCACCTCGCCGGTGGCGAGCTGATCGCCGCCGACGTGGTGGTCACCGGCGTCGGGGTGCGGCCCGCCACCGGCTGGCTCGCGGGCAGCGGGCTGGAGCTGCTTCCGGCAGTGGCGGTCGACGAGCACCTGCGGGCCGACGGCGACACCGGCGTGTTCGCACTGGGTGACTGCGCAGCCTGGTGGTCACGCCGCTATGGGCGCCGCCTGAACGTGCAGCATTGGGACGACGCATACACCGCCCCGACGGTGGTGGCCGACGGGATCGTCAACGGCTCGGGCGCCCAACTGGTCCACGACCCCGTGCCCTACTTCTGGAGCGACCAGTTCGGCCACCGCGTCGAGTACGTCGGCCACCACTATCCGGCCGATACGGTCACCATCGACGAGGACACCGAGGCGGGCTGGGCAGCCCAATGGTACGACGCCGCCGGCGAACTGACCGCGGTGCTGGCCGTTGATCGGCCCAAGTACGTCGCCGCGGTCCGCACCGAATTGCTCGCTGCGTCCGACGCGCCGCTCACACGTCGATGATGATCTTGCCGTCCTCCGTGGTGACCGGGTAGGTCGCCACCGGATCTTCGGCGGGCAGACCGCTCACCTCGCCAGTGCGCACATTGAAACGCGAACCGTGCGCTGGACATTCGACGTCCTCGCCGTCGAGTTCGCCGTCGCTGAGCTCGATCTCGTCATGGCTGCACAGATCGCTGATCGCGAAGACCTCACCGCTGGCCAGCCGGACCAGGCACACTGGCACCCCGTTGGCCTCCACCCGCATCAGCGGCGTGTCGTCGAGATCGGTCAGGGCGGCGACGATGCACTTGGACATGGGATACCTCCTGGATAATTGCCGTCGGGAGCATCAGTACGAGTGACCGGCGGGCTGGTAATCGGGGGGCAACGTGATGGACTTGAGCTCGAGGAAACTCGCCAGACCCTCCACGTCGCGCTCATAGCCCAGCCCGGAGTCCTTGCGGCCGCCGAACGGCGCGCCACCACCCGACGGAGGGCCGCCGTTGACCGAGCAGGTTCCGGTCACGATGCGCGAGGCGATCTCGATGCCGTGCTCGGGTTCGTGGGCAAACACGGCCCCGCCCAGGCCATAGCGGCTGTCGTTGGCGATGGCCACGGCTTCCCGCTCGTCGCGGTAGGTCATCACCGACAGCACGGGTCCGAAGATCTCCTCCTGGGCGATGGCCATCGTGGGATCGACGTCGACGAAGATGGTCGGCTCGACATACCAACCGCGGGGCTGATCGGCGGGGCGCCCGCCGCCCAGTACCACCCGCCCCCCCTGGGCGATGCCCGACTCGATGAAATGCTCGACGACCCGACGCTGATGCGCCGCGGCCAATGGGCCGAAGTCGGTATCGGTGTCGTGCGGGTCGCCGACCTTCATCTGCGACACGTAGTCGACTAGCTGCGCGACCAACCGGTCGCCGTCGTCCTCCTGGACGATGACGCGGTTGGTGGAGACGCAGATCTGCCCGCTGTTGCGCAGGGATCCGCCGATCAGCGCCGGCAAGAACGGGGTCATGTCGACCCCTGGCAGGATGACCGCCGCCGACTTGCCGCCGAGCTCAAGGGTCACCCGGCACAGCCGCTCGGCGCAGGCGGCGGCGATGGCCCTGCCGGCCTGGACGCTGCCGGTGAACGTCACATGGTCGATACCGCGGTGCCCCACCAGGTAGGCGCCTTCGTTGACGCCGCCGTTGACGATGCTGACCACGCCTTCGGGGATGCCCGCGTCCACGACGGCGTCGCCGATCAGGTAAGCGCTGAGCGGGGCTTCTGGCGCGGGCTTGAGCACGATGGGGCAGCCCATCAGCAGCGAAGGAAACAGTTTCGAAAGCTCCACCATCACCGGCGAATTCCACGGTGTCACCCCGGCGGTGACGCCGATCGGCTCCCGCAGCACCAGCACTTTGCCGACCGTTCCGTCGCGCACCTCGCGCAGTGCGATCCGCTCGGCGTCCTTGATCATCCGTTCCAAAAACGGCGCGATGGCGTCGAAGTTTTCAACGACGAACCGGAAGGGTGCACCCATTTCATCGATCTGGGCGCCCACGATCGCATCGCGGCGGGCGTCTAACCCGGCGACCAGCCGACGCAGGTACTGTGCGCGCTCGCTGACACTGAGCCGCGGCCACGGTCCGATGTCGAGCGCTTCGCGCGCGGCGGCGATGGCGGCATCGATCTCCTCGGGTAGCGCCACCGGTACCCGGCCGACCAGCTGTTCAGTCGACGGTGAGATGACGTCGATGGTCTCGCCACCCTTGGCGTCCACCCACCTACCCGCGATGAAGTGGTCGGTGCGTCCGAAAAACATGGTCAGCGCTCCTGTCTGGACCCGCGACGACGGACGCCGGGCCGGCACCGACCGCGACCGTCAACGCACATGTTGACAAGTGTATCGCATGGATGCTCGCTTCAGTAGATGCCGCGGGCCGACGTACCCAGGCCGAGCTCCAGCACCTGGCCGGTCATCAGACCCCGGTCGGTGACCAGGTACAGCAGGGCACGCGAGACATCCTCGGGCTGCAGGAACCGCACCCCGTTGAGGCCATAGTCGAGATCGTCGAGCCGCCTGCGGAAGTCCCGCTCGGTGGGGTTGGCGATGTCGGGGACGAAGATGTCGTAGGTCGGCTGGTTGAAGAAGAGGTCGGTCTCCACCGCGCCGGGCGCCAGCGCGTTGACGGTGATCCCGTCGCTTGCCAGCTCCAGTGCGGTCGTCTTGACCAGCCCGATGACCCCCCACTTTGCGGCGATGTAGTGTCCCATGTTTGGCGCGGTGTTGCGCGCGCCCATCGAGGTGGTTGCGACGATGCGGCCGAACTTCTGGTGGCGCATCTGTGGGATGACCGCCCTGATGGCCTTGAAGACACCGGTCAGGTTGGTCTCGATGATGCTGTGCCACAGGGTATCCGAGGTCTCTTCGACCGTGGAGAAGTCGATGACGCCGTGGTTGGCGACCAGGATGTCGAGGCTCCGAAAGTCCGCGACCGTGCGCGCCACCGCGTCGTTGAGCTGCTCGGTGTCACGCGCATCGACCTGCAGCCCCTCCGCGCGCACCCCGTACTCCCGGACCAGCTTCACCGTCTCGGCAAGGTCATCGGCGCCGGCCAGCCGGTAACCGAGCTCCGGCAGGTCGGCGGCGATGTCAATGACCACGACGTCGGCGCCCTCGGCGGCCAGCGCAAGCGCGTGGGCGCGACCCTGCCCGCGGGCACCCCCGGTGATGAAGGCGACCCGCCCGTCCAGCTGTCCCATGGCTACTCCCTTGTCAGATCGCTTGTTAGGCGCTCTTCCACTGCACCGACGCCACGCCGTTGGTGTCAACGAACTCAGCGACCACCCGTGCGCCGACAGTCACCGGCGCAGCGCCGTCCACCAGGCGCCCCACGAGGTAGGGGCCGTCGTCGAGCTCGATCATCAGCACGGTGTACGGGATGTGCGCGCGCAGCTCGGCCGCAAACGCGCGGTGGTACACCACGAAGCTCCACACCGTTCCCGTCGGGGCCACCTCGACCCAGGCGGTGTCGCGGCTACGGCACTCGGGGCAGCCGCTCAACGGCGGCCACCGCAGCGCCTTGCACGAATTGCAGCGCTGCACGACGAGCCTGCCCTGCGCGGCAGCCTCGAAGAACGGGCCCGTCAGCGGATCATCGGTAGGCGAAAGTCCGGTCACTGGCCAACGCTTTGATTGGTCGACAGCACTGACACCGCCGCCTTCACAAAACCGTGACTGGAGCAGTACATCCCGATCTCGGGGGCGTCAAGCTGGCGTTCGCCCGCCTGACCGCGCAGCTGCCGGACCGCCTCGACGACGTGCATCCAGCCCCAGGTGTAGCTCTCCGAGAGCTGTCCGCCGTGGGTGTTGAGCGGTAGCGACCCGCCAGGCAGCGTGTGACCTTCAGCCAGGAACGGACCGCCCTCGCCGATACCGCAGAAGCCGTAGTACTCCAGCATCTGCAGCGACCAGAGCGCCGTCGGATCCTGGATGTAGAGCGCATCGATGTCGGCCGGGCGCAGGCCGGTGCTCGCCCAGATCGCCGTGGCCGAGTCCCGCAGCCACGGGCGCATCAGGTTCTCCGGGTTGTGTTCGCCACGCACCCCTGCGTACTCCGCCATACCCGAGATGTACACCGGCCGATTCGGCAGTTGCCGCGCGCGCTCGGCGGTGGTGACCACGAGCGCGACGCCGCCATCGGAGATCATCGTGACGTCCGAGCGGCGCAGCGGGTCGACCATGTACGGCTCGGCCAGGTATTCGGCCATGCTCATCGGCGTGCGGAAGATCGCGTTGGGGTTGTCCTGCGCCCAAACACGTTGCCCCACAGCCAGCATGCCAAACTGCTCGTCGGTGGTGCCGTAGATCGCCTTGTGCCGCTGCAGGGCCAGCCCGGCCCGGCCTGCGATATGCACAAGCCCAGCCGCCGAGGCCATGTCCGCGCCGTACACCGGCTTGCCGAAGTCGAACTTGCCGCTGCGCGCGTTGGCCCCGTAGGTCAGCAGCACCGTGCTGGCCATCCCGCTGACGATCGCCATGACGGCCAGATGCAACGAGAAGTTGCACGTGCCGTAGTCCAGCGACTGAACGTAGGGCAGGTTCACGCCGAGCAACGCCCCCACGTTGACGTCGTTGCCTTGGCCCTGAACCGACTTACAGGCGACGAGCCCGTCCACGTCGTCGAGAGCGAGCCCGGTATCGGCCAGCGCTAGCAGCGCCGCGTCGACGGCGTTCTCCTCGGCCGAGTGGCCCGGAAGCTCACCCTGCGCGGTATGGCCAACACCGACGATGGCGGTCCGGCCCGCGACGACATTGCCTGCGGCCATACAGCGCCGTTAGACCGCGATCTTGTACAGCTTGGCGGCGTTGTCCTGCATGATCTTTCGGATCACATCGGGCGAAAGGTCCTTGAGCTTCTCCTCCGAGCGCTCCACCGGTGACGGGTAGAGGCTGGTCGGGTGGGGGAAGTCGGTCTCCCAAAGAATGTTGTCCGCGCCGATCCGGTCGATGAGATCCAGCGGGCCGGCCTCCTCGAACCAGAACGTGCCGTACACACCCTTCTGGAACAGTTCCAAAGCCGGCGGCAGCTCCGGCGCCTCCACCCCGACGAACTCCTCGCGGTACTCGTAGTCGACGCGCTCCAGCACGTAGGGAATCCAGCCGATGCCGCTCTCGACCGACACCCAGTTGAGTTTCGGCCAGCGGATCAGCACGTCGCTGTAGCAGATGTTGGAGATAAACCGCGAGTTGGACAACTCGGTCTGGATCGAGCGGATCGGCTTGGCGGCCCGCTCCGACAGCGACGGCCACGCCGCGCCGCCCTGGTCACCCTTGAAGTTGCGCGCGCCGATGTGGATGTTGATCGGCAACTCCAGGTCCGACAGCACCTCGTACAGCGGATCCCAGTGTGCGCGACCAAGATCCGGTAGCCCGCCCAGATGTGGCTCACCGGCCATGGTCACCACGGTCAGCCCGAGCTCCTTGATGCGCACGGCTTCCGTGACCGAGTGTTCGATGTCCCAGAACGGCAGCACCGCCTGCGGCAGCAGCCGGCCCTGGCCCTCCTCCTGCCACTCGGCGATGGCGTCGTTGTAGATCGCGATGATCGTATAGGCCAATTCGCGATCCAGCTGCTGGACCATCGCCGGTGCGGCGAAGCCCATCACGTTGGGGTACACGATCTGGGTGTGGATGCCCATCTCGTCGAGCAGCTCCACGCGGGGCTTGGCCTCGCTCGCGGCCGCGTGCACGTCCTCACGCGGACCGCCCATGAGGTCGGCGCCAAAGTAGGGGATTTTGTCGCCGTTCTTGCGGACGAACGCGATGCTGCTATCCAGCCCCAGCTTCATGTTGCCGCCGACCCACCAGTAGCTCACGCCGTC
>DASXMA010000080.1:0-2308 GCA_036495965.1 Mycobacterium sp. | reverse complement strand
GCGGCGGTTCACCCTGCTGCGGCTGCACTTCCTGCGCGTGCTGACGCATTTCGATCTGTTCGATAGCATCATCGCCCAACGCAGTGATGCGGAAACGGGCGTTTGGCTCTCGGGCCTCGACAACGTCGCCGCCGACGCCCTACGGCTGTGTGGCCACTACTTCGAAGTCCCGCCCATCGTTTGCTATCTGGATCGCGGCATGGGCGCGGCGATAAGGCGTGCGCGTACGCGCCTTCCGGGCGGCGGCTCAAACCCGGTTGCGATCGTGAGGATCCCTCGCGAGCGCTTGGTCGGCAACGGGATCGCCTCGTCAGTTTACCACGAGCTCGGCCATGCGGCGGCAGCGCTGCTCGGTCTGGTACAATCGCTGCGGGCCGAACTGCGTCGCATTGCGGACCGCAGACCAGAGGAACTCCCGGTCTGGCGCCTATGGGAGCGTTGGATTTCCGAGATTGTCGCCGATGCCTGGTCGGTGGCGCGGGCGGGGATTGCCTCGACCACCGGGCTGATCGGGGTGGTGAGCCTGCCGCGCCCGTTCGTCTTCAGGCTGAAGGAAGATGATCCGCACCCGGCGCCGTATATCCGGGTGAAACTGAGTGCGGCGTTCGGCCAAGCCATCTATCCGCAGCCCGCATGGGGCCGTCTGGTCGAGCTCTGGGAATCCTACTACCCGGACGGCCCGCTCGATCGTTCGCAGCGGCAAGTCTTTGCGGATCTGGAGGCGTCCATCCCGGAGCTGGTGGACGTGATCCTCTCGCATCGCCCCGAGGCGCTGAAAGGCGACACGCTGCTTGAAGCGCTGGACACCGACGAACTCCAGCCCGCCCGCCTGCGCCAGCTGCTGCAAGATTGGAGAGCCGCGCCGCAGCACATGTACAACGCACGGCCGCTCGTCACGTTCGCGACCATTGGCCAGGGCCGCGCCGATGGCACGGTCACGCCGGAGGAGGAGAGCACGGTGATCACCAAGCTGCTGACGTTCTGGGCGCTCAAGAGCACGCTTCTCCTACCCAGCCACTGCTCAAACTGCGGCGTCCCTATGCGCAGCATGGCCCAGCTCCAGGTTTAGCAATCAGTTATCGAGAGGGAATGTGCTATGTCGGACTATCATCCTCTGCGAATCCGCGTGCGTGTGACCCACAGCGGCAGGTTGAATCCGGTCGAGAACGCCTATGTCCGCGTCATTGCCGAGAACAACCCCGACGTCCAGTTTGAGGCCTATACCGACGCCGCTGGCCGATTCGAGCTGCAGGCGCCGCACACAGACGGGCAAGACGGGCACTATCTCATCGTCTGCCAAGCATTTGGCAGGCGAGTGGAAGAGCGGATCCACGCGGAGGGGGGGCGCACCGAAATCGAGGTGCCTCTCGATCTACCGCTGGGCATGCAGATCAGCGCGTTCACCCGCGCGGCCGATGACCGGCTAGTTCCGGCGGGCAGCGTCGCCGTGGGCCGGCCCATGGTGCTGCGCGCGGAAACCGCGATAGATAACGACCAAATCGCCAATTATGATTGGCTGGAGCGGTCGGAAGCGCGGCTGACGCACAGGGGCGGTCGGGAGGCCGAGCTTGTGTTCTCGCGGCCGGGCACGACGACCATCACCGCGACGATCACCGAACGCGGCGGGGCAGGCGCCAGGGCGCGGTCTTCCGTCGAGCTTCTTGTCTCCGACCCGGAGGTAAGAACGGTCGGCGGACATGTCCGGGTCACGATGGAACGGACGGACTCGGTGCCCACCTTAGACGAGGCGCTGTGGGCGGCGATTGGTGAATGCACCGAGGCGATCGGGTTCGAGCGCTACCACCATTATATCCGCCGGGTCTTCGGACTCGACGATCGTGGGCTGGTGCCAAATGAGTTCTCGCGCCGCCTGGTCGACCTGGGTGCGCGCGGTGTCGGGTCGTACCGCACCCTCCGCGACCTGACGGAGCTGTTCCTGGTTTCACGATGCGGTCCGGCCGCGATCGGAGACCGGTTCGACAACGATCCGCTGCTGGCATTCGCCAATCCTGAGCGCCGGCGCGCGCCCGAGGAGATTGACGAGCGACTTCGTGAATACCTGCATCAAGGCGAGTTCCCCTACATCGAGCGCGTCGTGAACGCTGCCTATCCGTGGCTCGACCGCGAGGGGCGGGGCTTCGAGCAACTCATCCGACGCATGTTCCGCCAGCCGCTGCTGATCGAACTCTGGCACGCGATGTGCCTCGAGCACGGCATGCTGATGCGCACCATGGATGCGGTGTGCGACCGGTTCCAGAACAACCTGAAGCCCGGCGAAAACGATACGCTCGCCGGCTATGAACTCACT
>DASXMA010000079.1:0-5281 GCA_036495965.1 Mycobacterium sp. | reverse complement strand
ACCGACAGTCCGAATGAGGCGCCCAACGACAGCACCACGGTACCGATGATGACCAAGGCCGCAATCACGCTTCCGGTGATCACGAGCATGATGATGAAGATCAGACAGGCCGCGGCGATTCCCGCGATCAGCAGATCGTATTTGGCTCCGTCACTCATATCCTTGTAGGTCGCCGCGGTGCCGGCCAGGTAGATCTTGGCGTCTTCCAAGGGAGTTCCCTTGACAGCATGGCGCGCGGCCTTTTTGATCGCCGCAACGTGCGAGATGCCTTCGGGGGTTGCGGGATCCCCGTCGTGGGTGATGATGAAACGGGCGGCCTTGCCGTCGGGCGAAAGGAACATCGCCAGACCGCGTTTGAAGTCGGGGTTCTCGAACGCTTCCGGCGGCAGGTAGAAGGAATCGTCGTTTTTTGCTGCGTCGAAGGCTTGCCCCATCGCGGTCGCGTTCTGCTGTGCGGCGTCCATCTGATCTAGCAGGCCCGAAAATGTGCTGTATATCGTCATCGTCATCGTGCGCATCGTTGTTGTGGCATCGATGATCGGCGGCAGCAGCGAGATCAGTTGCGGCATCAAAGTATCCAGCTTGTCGGTGTCTTTGACCAGGCCGTCCAGGTCGTCGGTGAGTTTGTCGACGCCGTCGAGCGCATCGAATATCGATCGCAGCGCCCAACAGGTAGGTATGTCGAAGCAGTGCTGCTCCCAATGGAAATAGCTGCGCAGCGGCCTGAAGAAGTCGTCGAAATCGGCGATGCGATCGCGCACGTCGCTGGTGTCGGCGACGATCTGCTTTGTTTGACCCGCCACGTCATGTGTGGTGTCGGCGAGCGTTCGCATCAAGGTGAGCATGCGTTGCATGGTGTCGATGACGCCCGCCATTTGATCGGCGATTGCCCGCATGTCGGCCATGCGGTCGTGCATGTACTTCATGTTCTCGGTCAGCGTGGTGCCTTGCATGCTGATCTGGAATGGAATGGAAGTGTGCTCGATGGGGGTGCCCAGCGGTCTGGTGATGGCCTGAACGCGAGCGACACCGTCGGCTCCGAAGACACCCTTGGCCACCCTGTCCAGGACGAGCATGTCGGCGGGATTGCGCAAGTCGTGGTCGGTCTCGATCAACAGCAGGTCGGGATTCAACCGTGCCGGTGAAAAGTGGCGGTCCGCCGCGGCGTATCCGATGTTGGACGGCGTGGTCGCGGGTAGGTAGTTGCGGTCGTTGTAACTAGTCGCGAATGACGGCAGGGCCAGCAGCCCGACGAGAGCAGTCGCGCAGGTCGCCGCGAGTATCGGCGCAGGCCATCGCACGACAGCGGTTCCTACCCGCCGCCATCCCCGCGTCTTGATTTTCCGTTTGGGATCGAACAGGCTGAATCGACTGCCCAGGGTGAGGATGGCCGGAGCCAACGTGAGCGCGGCCGCCACCATCGTGAACATGCCGATGGCACAGGGCGCGCCGAGGGTTTGGAAATACGGCAGCCTGGTGAAGCTGAGGCAAAACATCGCGCCGGCGATGGTCAAACCTGAGCCCAGGACCACATGGGCACTGCTGCGAAACATGGTGTAGTAGGCGGCTTCGGAGTCCGCACCGGCCTGACGTGCCTCTTGATATCGGCCGACGACGAATATCGCATAGTCCGTGCCGGCAGCAATGGCAAGTATCGGAAGAATTTGAACCGCGAAAGTCGAAAGGCCAATGATTCCATGGCTTCCAAGGAATGCAATCACCCCTTGCACGGCGGGCAATTCAATGAAGACCATCAGCAGCGTCAGCAGGACGGTGACCAAAGAGCGGTACACGATCAGCAGCATCAGCACGATGACCCCAACAGTCACACCCATCACCTTGCGGGCACTTTTGTTGCCGAATTCGAGCTGGTCGGTGGTGACGGCGGCGGGGCCGGCGACATAAGCCCGGACTCCGTTGGGTGCCGGCGCCGTCGACACGACGCGCCGGACGGCGTCGACAGACTCGTTGGCCAGCGTCTCGCCTTGGTGCCCGGCGAGAAAGACCTGAACATAGGCGGCCCTACCGTCGGGACTCTGCGAGCCGGCCGCGGTGAGCGGATCGCCCCAGAAGTCTTGGATGTGCTCGACGTGCTTGTTGTCCTGTGAGAGCTTGCGGATCAGATCGTTGTAAAACCGGTGTGCCGTGACGTCCAGCGGCGCTTGGCCTTCCAGCACGATCATGACCGCACTGTCGGAGTCGAATTCGCGGAACACTTGGCCGACGCGCTTCATGGCCTGTATCGCCGGTGCGTCATCGGGGCTCATCGACACCGCGTGCGCTTCTCCGACCGCTTCCAGTTGCGGTACAACGATATTCGTGACCGCAGCCAGGCCCACCCAGAACAGCAGGATCGGCACCGAAAGCACCCGAACCGTTCGCGCGATGGGCCCCCGCGCCGGGGGGTGCGCATTGCTCACGCGGACTTCACCAAGCAGAAAGTTTGGGGGTGAATCCCCGCAACGGTTCGTTGATCCTTGATATCGCCGTTCACGGTGATTCGGCAGCCGATGATCTCACCGTCGCCCTGCGCCACGACGTTGACGCTGACCGCCGGCGCGGTCGTGGACACGCTATAAGTCCACGGCAACCCCGCGCCGTCAACACGCTGCGGCGCGGCGTTGATATCGAGGTAGTTGATGTCGGCCACGGTCCCGGCCGAGCCGAAGACCTCCAGGGTCACGCGTTTCGGGTTGAACGGCTTGATGTCATCGGCACGGGCAGTCACCGCCGAGCTGGCGGGGTGAACACCGAAGATCCCGTGCAGCCGGTAGACGGCGAAACCCGCGATCGCGACCAACACCATGATGGCCAGCGGCATCCACGCGCGTTTGACGACAATCATCCCTCGCCCTCGGTCTCTATGGTCCGAACGAGTTAGTCACCTGACTGACAGAGTAGCTGTGTCGGTCGAACTGCGCAATCGGCTGGCTTCGCTGACGTTCTCGGCACCCAGTACCGCCCTCTAACAGCGTAATTCACCACCTGCAACGCCTGCCGGCCAGAGCCGGCAAGGGTGCCTCGCAGGGACTGTCCGATTCGCCGCCTTGCTGGCTGGTCGAGTGGGTGATAAGTTGGTTAACTAGATTGCTCGATGTCGGCAACGAAAGAAGGCCCAACCACCATGAGTATCAACGCACGTCAGTTCGGCCCCTGGGCAGTCGTCACAGGCGCGTCATCTGGCATCGGACGCGAATTCGCCAACCAGCTCGCCGCTTCGGGCATCAATTTGGTGCTGGTCGCACGGCGCCTGGACGTACTGCAGGGCCTGGGCGCAGCGCTGGCCCGGCACAACGGTGTTGACTATCGCGCCGTCGGCGTCGACTTGTCCGACCCGGGCATGCTGACCCCAATCGCCCAGGCCACTAACGACATTGATGTCGGACTGCTGGTGTCGAATGCCGGTGCCGCCCTGGCCGGGCCCTTTCTGGATTCCGACCTGCAGGCGCAGCGGGCGATCCTGCGACTCAACACCGCCACACACCTGGGTCTGACGCACCACTTCGGTGAACGGCTGGTGCGGCGTGGCAGCGGCGGCATCGTGCTGGTCTCCGCGCTGGGGGCGATGCACGGCGTGCCGTACATGGCGCACAGCGCGGCGACCAAGGCCTATGTGGCCAGCCTTGGCGCCGGCCTGCACGTCGAGCTTGCCAAGCACGGAGTGCACGTGACCGTACTGCACCCCGGACCCACCCGCACGCCGGTGCTGACCGAGCTGGGTCTGGACCCCGACAAAATGCCGATACCGCCCATGACACCACACGATTGCGTCAGTGCGACGCTGCGCGCACTGCAGCGCAACCGGGCCCGCTGCATACCGGGGCGAATCAACCGGGTGAGCGCCGCGCTCGTGCCGTCGGCGTGGACCCGCTCGATGATGGCACGCATGTTGTCGCGGCCCGCCACCGTCAATACCGCCGCCCGATAGCTCATGGACAAACCAATCTGCCTCATCACCGGTGCCACCGACGGCATCGGCAAGGTCACCGCGACTGCGCTCGCCCGCAAGGGCTACGCCGTCGTGCTGGCCGCACGTAACGAAGCCAAGGCGGCCACCGTCACAAGGGGAATCGTCGCGTCCACCGGCAACCGCGATGTCGGTTACCTCACCGCTGACCTCAGGTCGCTTGCGCAGCTGCACCGGCTAGCCGAGACGTTCATGGTGCGCTACCCACGGCTGGATGTTCTGATCAACAACGCAGGCATCATCATGCCGCAGCACGTGCTGACCGAGGACGGTTACGAGACGACGTACCAAGTCAACTACCTGGCGCAGTTCTGTCTCACCCAATTGCTGCTCAGCGAATTGGAAAAGAGCCTACAGGGCAGGGTCATCAACCTCAGTTCGAGCGTGTACCGCGCAGGCAAGTTCGACCCGGGCAACCTACAAGGCGAACGCCGGTTCTCGACCATCGGCGCGTATGCGGCGTCCAAACTCTGCGTGCTGCTGTTCACCGTCGAGCTTGCGCACCGGCTGGGACCGACCCGCGTCACCGCGAACGCCGTGCATCCCGGGATCGTCAGGACGCCGATGATGGGGGGAGCGGAAGGGGTCCTCCGTGCGATCTCCTATGCGGCGCTGCCCTTTTCGCTCTCCGCGGACAAGGGCGCCGCTACCTCGGTGTTCCTCGCCTCCTCGGCAGAGCGGGCGCAAGTCTCCGGACAGTACTTCGCGAACGCAAAGACGAAGAAGGTCAAGACCGCGTTCAACACGCAAGAAAACCGGAACTTGTTGTGGAGCTTGAGCATGGACGCATACCAAGGCGTGCCACGCGCGTGACTCAAGCGTCTATAGTCCGTGAGTGACATGACCGACTTATCCGACGATGCGGCCTCGCCGACCCGTCCCGGCAAACGAGAACGATTGATCGCCGCCGCATGTGACCTGTTCTACCGCCAGGGGATAGCGGGCACCGCACTCGCCCATATCGCAGCGGCCGCCGACGTGCCACTGGGCAACATGTACTACTACTTCAAGTCCAAAGACGACATTGTTAGCGCCGTCGTCGAAGCACGCGCGGAAGAAATCCGATCCGCGACCGCGGCCCTGCAGCGCCGACACGGCAGCCCCAGAGCCCGGCTCAAGGCACTCGTGGGGCTGCTGGCGGATTCGCGCGAAACGATCGCCAACCACGGCTGTCCGTTGGGAACCCTGTGCACCGAGCTCGCGAACCAGTCGGGCCAATCGCATTCCCTGACCGCTCCGCTCATGCAAACCCTGCTGGACTGGATCGAGCAGCAGTTCCACGCCATGGGTCGCCGCGACGCCCGCGACCTGGCG